>JBBRDM010000031.1:0-36523 GCA_038203935.1 Chthonomonadales bacterium | reverse complement strand
CAATTTTGCCATCCTGCATCGCGAGTATGCGGTCGGCATTGATGATAGTTGAAAGCCGGTGCGCTATGACAATGGTCGTTCTGCCTTTCATGAGTTCATCCAGAGCTTTCTGGACAAGCTCTTCTGAAGAGGCATCGAGTGAGGACGTAGCTTCATCCAGAATGAGAAGCCCGGGATTCATCAGGATGGCGCGTGCAATGGCGATACGCTGTTTTTCTCCGCCCGATAATCTTATACCTCGTTCGCCGATGACGGTATCGAACTTGAGCGGCATTCCTTCAATGAACGAGGCATTGGCTGAGTAGGCAGCCATATGGATATCTTCTTCCGAAGTGTTACGATTTCCGTACGCGATATTGTCTCTTAAGGTGCCAGCGAAGAGCCACGTCTCCTGCGGAACAATACCAATCTGTCGCCGCAGAGTTTCCAGCTTAAGATCTTTGAGCGGTATGCCATCTATAGTAATGCGGCCATAGGTGGGATCATAAAAGCGCGGAATCAGATCGACCAGCGTGCTCTTGCCCGACCCGGTGGAGCCGACAAGCGCGACGACTTCACCTGGATGCACATCGAAAGAAATATTTTTCAATACATCCGGGCCTTCATCACCATATCGGAATGAGACGTTTTCAAAGTGAATTCGGCCTTCAAGATGCGAGATCTCTATCGGGTCTGGGCGCTCTTTAACCTCCGCCTCAACATCGAGCACGCCTTCAAAAATACGTCCTGCAGCAGCAAGCGCCTGAGCGCGCATCGTTGCAATGCCGCCTACATCGCCTGCCGACCGGGCCATTGAATTCAGCAGGTAGATGAAAGCGATCAGATCGCCCTGCACCATACCGCCGGCTATTTTGAAAGTGGATGGATCGGGAATTCTCAAGGCACCGGGATGAAGATGCAGCCAGGCTAGCTGGGCAGCTTTTTGCATGCCGATGGTCCAGGCCACATAGTTTCCACCAAGATAGAGTACGAGAGCGATTCCAAAGGCCCCGATAAAATCTACAAGCGGCCGCATCTCTGCACTCTTTTTGGCGGCTTTGAGAACAGTTGTCAGGGTGCGATGGTTTTCAGAAGAGAAACGTGCAATTTCATGCTCTTCGGTAGCAAAAGATTTAATAATTCTCACGCCCGCCACCGTCTCTTCAATAATGGTAGTGACGTCAGATAGTTTCTGCTGCACCGCGCTGGATATAACTCTTATTCGCTTCCCGATTCTAGAGATGACTGTCGCCATAAAAGGAATGAAAATGAGGGAGACAATTGCGAGTTTAGGGCTGAACCAGAAGAGGGCTACCAGGTTAACAATGATAGTCAGCGGCGCTGCTATTACGTCCCGCAAACTCATCGCGGCATTCTGGATAACGGGAACATCATTGGTCAGTGTCGACATGATAGCGCCGGTGCGCGTACGATTGAAGTAAGAGAGCGACAGGGAATGCAGATGGGCATATATCTGGTCTCTCAGATTCGTGGCGATTCTATTAGCAACCAGGGAGAGCAGGTAGCTTTGGCCGAATGAGAAAACACCTTTCACAATGAATACGACCAGAAGCAGCCCACAAAGAAAATTAAGATTTCCAGTATGGCCGCTGGCCATTGCATCGAGCGCATATTTCAGGATAAGGCTCATGCTCGAGGTGATCAGAGCTGTCACACCTGCGCATAACAGGCCAAAAGTCAGAGCAGCGCGGTGCGGCTTAATATATTGTAGTAGTCGTCGTTGAGTATCCATAGGTTAAAATATCGTGCAATTTAAACTGAATTCTGCGCTCCAATGCCACGCAGTTCTTCTCAAGAATCAGCCTTACTATCTCAGCTATTCGCCAGTTCTATTACGAGTCTGGCAGTCTTCATGCTGGCTCCGGCTTCACCCATCGAATTGCGAATCTCTTCCAGATCTTTACGTGTCTGTTTTCTGCATGCGGGATCGTTTAGCAGGCGAATCGCATGTTCTGCAATTTTTTCTGGCGTAGCTTCCTGCAGGCGCAGTTCCGGAACAACTGTTTTATCAGCAAGTATATTCGGAAGACCGATGTATTTAACCTTTTTCAGACCTCTAATTTTATATTCAAGCTCGAAAAGTCGCGAACCTCTGTACATAATGACCATCGGCGTGGTAAATACTGCTGCTTCCAGAGTAGCGGTTCCAGAGCATGTCAGCAGTACATCAGAATGTGCCATGAGTTCGTAAGTCATCCCTTTGGCGAGTACGGTAGGCGGCAAATTTTTTGATTTCGCCTTATTTGATCTGTCCTGTCGCTGCATTTCAGCATCCAGCGCTTCCATAGGCAGTATCACGCCCCCAACAGTAACCAGCCTTGCGGGTTTAGCGGATGCAAGCGAGCTTGCTTTTCGTATAACGGGTTTCCATAACTTAGTTTCTGCTTCCTGAGCAAATTCATGCCAGATTTCGCTAAACTTTTCCCTCAATTCCTTGTGTCCTGAGAGATATTCGATCATCATCTTTTCTGAGATCGAGGGAGCGACCCCGATGATGAACTGTGCGTTCGGCACTTTTTCATAAATAATACGGGCTGCGTCCAGAAGCGCCGGCATATTATGAATGACTTCCTGGCGACGGCTGCCAGGAAGCATTCCGATAATGGGATGCGTAGGCTCGATGCCGAACTGATCAGCAAATTGTATGCGTGACATCTGCGAACGCACACGCTCCATGAGCGGATGTCCAACATATTTGGCGTTCGCACCTAGTCTGTTAAACCGCTCTGCCGACCATGGAAATGGCGCAGCAATGACATCGGTAATTTGAGCTAGTTCAGCGCCTTTATCGCCCGTTCTGCGCCACGCGCCGGGAGGAAAATAGTACAATACCTTAATGCCGATTTTTTTGCAGAATCTGGCAACCCGGACATTAAATGCACCAAAGTCAATGAGCACCACCACATCAGGCTTTCTCGACACGATGGCTTTCCGTACAAGCGGTGAAATCTGAGTAAGAATGCGAGGGATCTTACTGAGTGTTTCTATAACTCCAATTGCACCCCAGCTAGCGCTGTCTGCCAGCAGTTCTACCCCCGCGTCGCGCATTGAAATACTGCCCAAACCCCACAGTTCTGCCCCTGGATCGACCTCTTTAATTGCGCGCGACAGAGCACCGCCTATGAGATCACCCGACAGTTCCCCTGAAAAGATTGCAATGTTCATAATTAGGTACTAGTTAGTATCTGGACGCAGTACATCTAGTGATTAACCAATATCTTTTTGCGGCGAGTTTCCACGTCCCCCAATACCCTCGCGGCTGGTATGAACGAACTGCAGCAGATGGTCCAGTTCGGGGCTCTTCTCGATCTCCTCTTCGATTGCTTCCAACGCCTGGGTGACATTCAAATTAGAACGATAGAGCAGTTTGTATGCCTGCCTGAGTTCCGCCCTGACTTTAGGTGGTATGCCCGCTCTGCGGAGACCTCTTAAATTGATGTCGCATATCTTCGCTGGCCGGCCTTCTGCGAGCATATAAGGTGGAATATCTCGGTTCACGCCGCACAACCCGCCAATCATTGCAAGGGTGCCAACCCTGCCATGCTGATGGACGCCTGTTAAGCCGCCAATATTCACGCTGTCTTCGATCAGGACATGACCGCTGATACCTACATAGGACGCGATAGTGACATTGTTTCCAATCTCGCAGTTGTGTCCGATATGGGCATAAGCCATCAGCATCGTATTATCTCCGATTTGAGTGACCTTACCTTCGCCGGTAGCGCGATGAATAGTTGAGTATTCGCGGATGATATTTCGATTCCCAATCGACACATAGGACACTTCATTTTTAAATTTGGTATCCTGAGGCGGCCCGCCTATCTGAACGCCGCCAAAAATTTCACACTCGCTTCCAATCGTGGAGTTTTCAATCAAATGGACGTGCGGATGCAGCCTGGTTTTCGAGCCGACCCGTACTCCAGGCCCAATAATACAGTAAGGCCCTATTTCCGCATCCTTCGCAATTTTAGCGGTAGGATCGATAATTGCCGTGGGATGAATAAAAGGGGGATCAATCACAGTTAAGATCCCCTTTCGAACGGGCTTCCGCTGGCCGAGTATCCATCTCTTCCGCTTTGATTGCAAAAGACATCTCTCCTGCTGCGGCAAGCTGGTTATCCACTTTTGCACTCACTACTACTTTACCCAGCGCTCCGCGTCTCCAGATCATAGTAGCCTCTATTATAAGTGCATCGCCGGGAGTTACAGGTTTTCTAAATCGCATTTTATCAATGGAGGCGAGATAGACAACTCGCCCCTTAAATTCTTCTATGGAAAGCAGCATTAACCCGGCAGCCTGCGCCATCGATTCGGTGATAAGCACGCCCGGCATCACAGCCCGCCCTGGAAAATGCCCATTGAAAAACTCTTCATTAATACTTACATTTTTCAGCGCCACTATTTTCTGGCCGGGCGTCAGATCCAGCACTCTGTCGATCATTAAGAAGGGATATCGGTGCGGCAGCAATTTTCGAATTTCTTCTACTGACAACTCTAAGCTCATTCAGTTTTCCTATTCTTAAGGCGTTTCGGAACTCTGCAGCAGTTCCCTTGCCATGGCATTATTTATCTTGTGACCGGGCCGCACCGCGCGGATGCGAAAACAGGGGCGGGCATTTAACAGAGCCATATCACCAATGCAGTCGAGCATTTTATGCGCACACCACTCATTTTCAATGCGCAATTTAGAAGAGAATTCAGCGGGAGGGGTGATAATCAGGACATTGTCCAGCGAGCCACCCTTTGCAAGTCCTGCATCGATTATAGGTTGAACTTCCTGCAGAAAAGCAAAAGTCCGGGCCGGTGCGATACGGGTGCGGTAAGACTCTGCATCCTCGTTCATATCAAATTTTAGCGCTGCCAACCCTTCAGGCCACGTATCGAATTGAGTGGTAACTTCCAGGGAATATCTCTCGGCGGGCGCCGCCTCAATTGAACTTTGCCCTTGAGTGACCTGGAATGTTTTATCAATTTTTAGCTGATGCGCTTTTTGCCGCTGCTCGGTTATTCCAGCGCTTAGAATTGCCTCGGTCCATGGCAGTGCGCTTCCATCAAGAATTGGAAGTTCATTGCTATCTACTTCAATAAGTGCATTGTCTACATTCAGCGCAGCCAATGCTGATAGCAGATGCTCCACGGTGCTTATACGAATGCCTTCCACACCTAGGACGGTGCATCGAGAGGTATCGACGACATAATCCGCACGGGCAGGAATATCTGTATCAGATATGCGGCACACTCTCCCAAAATTCTCTGCGGCGGGATGAACAGTGACCCGCACACTTTTTCCGGTATGAATTCCGATTCCGGAAATCGTAAATGGCTCGCGCAGCGTCTGTTGCAGATTACTCACTGTTGTCGCTCTTTTCGCTGGATGCTAATTTCGCTTCTAGTTCTGACAGGCGTTTCTCCAGCGATCGCATTTTTTTGACCTGGGCCGGCAGGGCAGCCGTGGCTGCAAATTCACGCATTCGTTCGCGATATGGTCGCCCAGGAAAACCGAGGATCGTTTCCCCCGGCGCTACCTCGGAGATAGGGCAGGAACGAGCTGCGATACGCGCGCCATCGCCGACTATTCCATGCTCAACAATTCCCGACTGCCCGCCAAGCATCACTCCATTTCCAAGCCTGGCACTGCCGGCGACTCCCGACATCGCTACAATAATACATCCTTTGCCAATCTGAACATTATGGCCGATTTGAACGAGGTTGTCTATTTTTGTGCCGGCTCCAATAACTGTCTTACCAGTCTTTGCTCTGTCGACACAGCAGTTTGCCCCGATTTCTACATCGTCCTCAATGAGTACCCCGCCGAGCTGCGGAACTTTTCTTAAGCCTTGTCCGATAAGCACGTATCCAAAGCCATCGGCCCCCAGAACTGTCCCGCTGTGGATTCGGCATCGTTTTCCTATGGACACATCCGGGTAAAGAACCACGTTTGGAAAAAGGACAGTATCGGAATCTACTCTGCAGTTTTCTGCTATCTGAACTCCAGTCAAAATCGTAACGTTATCCCCGATGACTGAGCCGGTTCCAATGCAGGAAAATGCCCCAATACGGACTCCTGCACCGATCTTACAGCCCTCACTTACCACCGCGGAAGGATGGATTCCATCCGGTGCATGAATCGGGGCCGCAAACGTCTCCAGCATAGTGATAAAAGCGTTGCGAGGCGAATCGGTGAAAATAACTGCTTTAGACGAGCCATCAATATTTGTTTTTTCGGTTAGAGGAGCGAGAATAGCGCCAGCACGAGAATGGAGCGCAGCTTTCAGATAAGCGCTGTTTTCCGCAAAAACGAGATCAGTTTCAGTGGCATCCGTAATATTCGCCAGCCCTGATATCTCAATATCAACTGATCCAGATAGCTCACCATTCAAAAGTTGTGTGATTGCGCCTGTTTTCATGGTGTTTACTGCGATGCTCCTGTACTCCACGCTTTTCGAAGTTTTGCTGCCATAAGCGCCGTGCAGTCGGAAGAGAATAGTGTTTTTTTATCTGCCAGCTTCCACCGATTTTGCCTGGCTATAAGTTCCACCTGATGCTGGACTTCCTGCTGTATGATGGCTGTTAGAGAATCTCTGCGGGCTTCCCAGCATGCGCGCTCCTGCGCGATTGAGTTTCTGGCCAGGTTTGCCGATTCAACAAATTTAATGGGGCTCGGATTGGCAAGCACAACACTCAGCGGATGAGCTTGTTTCAGAGGTGCATTCGTTTTTCCACTTCCAATTGCGGGAATCGATTCTGAATCTGGCATAAGATCCTGTGCAGCGGAAGAGTTCTGATTCGCGGCTGCCTGTTCCAGTTTATCTGCAGCCACATCAAGCGCCGCTTTGAGTGTGTTGATTCGAACTCGGCTCTGCTGTTCTAGCGCAATTTTCTGAGGCTCCAGCTGCTGCTCGACTTCTGGAAGCACATCACTAAGAAGCTGACTTCGCTCCTCGTTTTTACTTGCAATCTTGGTTTGAATAATCTGTCTTTGGGCTAATGCATCTTTCAGGCCTTGGCCAGAGTAGGCTTTAATCTGGCTCTGAAGGGCAATATCCCTATATCCTAGTCTTGTCAGTTCTCGATCCAGAGTATTTGCTTTAATAAGATGTTCCGATGTCAGTTTATCCTGAAGTTTTTTTCTGGCAGCAGCCAGCTGAATAAGTCTATTTCGCGCTTCGATACGCTCCTGCCTGGCGATACGTTTTGCATTTCGCTGCCGAATAGCTTCTGCTCTTTGTTTGAGATAACGCATTACATAGTCTTCGATAGGCTTCTGTCTCTGGATTACCACGCCGCGAGAAACAGGCGGAGGAAGAGAGAATGGCTTTTCAGGCGCGGGATTGGTCATTGGAACGGGATTGCCCTGCGGATTGAACGCAGCTATTCCATCCAGCTGCTGCTGAATTGACTGAACCTCCCGCCACGAAGGATGCAGCTGAACTAACGATTTCATATCCACATAGCAGGTGGTGCCGACAGGCTGTACAGCGCGCCCGCATCCTGAAATAACTAACCCAGCGAATAAAATTGGGGCGAGGCGGAAGACGCACCGCGTCACAGCCCCGCCCCAGGAATCCAAAATCACAGCCCACACTCCTTAGAATTGTGCTGAGGAATTGCTACTTGTTCAGATCCTTGAGCACAGCCTGCGTAATATCATTATCCGAGTAGAGAGCGAGATCACCATTCAATACCAGTGAATAGTTCTTCTCTTTCGCCACTTTCGCAATGGCATCTTTTACATCTTTTTGCAGTTTCACAGTGATAGAGCTGACCTGCTTTTGAAGATCCGCATCTGCTTCCTGCTGTTTGGATGTAATTCTGCTGTTAGTATCGCTGGAGGCTTTCGTGTAGTCCGTCAATTTCACATTGTCTGCTGCGGATAGCTGTCCCTGTTTCTGCTGAAGCGATTGAAACTCATCCAGCTTGGCTCTGCTGGAATCCGTAAGAACTTTTTTTCTGGCTTTCTGAGCATCGTTCAACCCAGCAGGTGTGGCTTCCTGTGAAACCAGGGTCGCAAGCTCATTCTGCTCCGCCACAGTAAGCAGAGGATTCTGCTGCCAGGTTTTGAGCTGGGTTAAAATATCATTTTTCTGCTTGTTGATATTTTCATCGGCGGAAGTAGTCTGTTTGTACTCCGCCATCAGCTTTGCAGAATCTACAGAAGCAATTTTAAGCGCTGCATTCGGGTTCTCTTTTTGCATTCCCGCCTGCGCTGTCAGCGCAGCTACTATTCCTAACGTGGTCAGTAGCCCTACGATAACTCGCAGGCCGCGATTCGAGTCTAACATCGCAAAATCTCCTTTTCGTTGTGAGCAAACTATTATAGCAGATGTGGTTCACCCAGGCAAGCGTGCCATCTGATCAGAATACGTTTCCTATGCTGAAGTGGGTTCGGCCACCCTCTTTGCTGAATCCAAAATCGAGCCGCAGCGGGCCGATCGGGGTGCCGACACGAATTCCAGCGCCAATTCCTGCATTCAAACTAAATCCAGTCTGGTTGAATCCGGCAATGGTGACATTTGAATAGGAACCGCCCCAGGCATCGCCTACATCAAGGAAAAGTACACCCTTAAGTTTTCGAGCCAGAGGATGCCGGTACTCAACTGATCCCAGGAACATATTTTTGCCCCAAAACCTGTCTTCTCGGAATCCGCGAAGCGATTCTGCTCCTCCAACAAAATACTGTTCGAAGAACGGAAGAGTTCCAACAGAGGAACCTACAATAAATCTTGCAGCTACCGAAGCTTTATCTTCATCCGGCTTGCCGCGCTTTCGCGGACCAGAAAGGCTGAAATATTGCCTGGCTTCCAGGGATGCTTTGGAGTAGTTGATAGAACCTGTTACCGAGCTTATAACCGGGCTTCCGTTCGAAAGGATAACAGGCTTAATGTTGGCATGCCCTACCTCGATAGTGCCAGTTTGAAAACCACCCATGATCGGATCTACATCCAGGTCTCTTGTATTATGCAGCAGAGTTCCGGAGATGGAGTAGATAGGGCCGTTCTGGATAATTTCAGCGTTGGCAGGGGAGAGGTCGAGGGTGCCGGTTTTAACGTTTTCACCTCGAAATGATAAGGATCCTCTGTAGGTATCCTTGATAGGGCGGCTCAGGGTGATAGTCGAACCGGTACGCTGCTCGTTGTATCTATCGTCGGTCCCTACATTGACGGAAGAGGCAACGCTGTTCTGAAGTGAGTTTGAGAAGCGATAGACAGTTTTGTCGTAGAGCTGAACCGCGAGCGAAGTGTGTTTGTTATCCAGCCAGGGTTCCGTAAATCCGAGTTCGACGCTGCTTCTGCTGACGGCGCCTCCGGCCTCCCACAGTAAGTTTACTGTCTCGCCCATTCCTCTAAAGTTCGTTTCCGTAATTTCAGCGCGGCCCAGCAGCTGAGCACGGTTGCTGAAACCGATACCTGCGGATACAATTCCAGTTCTCTTCTCGACAACACTGATAGTAAGCGCAATTTTTCCGCCGCCCATATCGGTGTCTGCCGGAGTGACGTCGTCGAATAGGTCGAGATTGAGCAGTCTCCGGATATCCCCATTCAGGGTATTTCTGTTGAAGTAATCACCGGCCTTAGTTTTCATCTCGCGCAAAATCACTCGTTTTTTGGTTTTGTGATTTTTAACGATTTTAATTTCGCCAACTCGTGTGACAACAATTTCAACATTCAATATGCCAGGATTCTTTTCATCAATTCCCGTAGACTGCCCAAATGCGATGGCATATCCGCGTCGGTTGTAGAGATCCTGAATGTCCGTTGTATCACGCAAAAACTGATTGGGATTAAAGACTGTTTTGTCTTTTGTGAAATGTAGAAGCGCCTGAATCTCTTCGATCTTGATGGGGCCCGAGCCGATGATATTGATACCTTTGATAGTATCGTTCTCTTCGACCTCTATAATGACTTTACATAACCCTGTAGGAGGATTTGGCTCTTCCGACCGCACGCGCACCGCTATATCTGGATCACCTGATCTGGCTCCGAAATTTCCAGTCATATACAGGTTCGTTTTCATTTCGGAAATCGTTCTATCGGAGCAGGGTTCACCAACTTTATGGCCGCTTGCGGCAATAATGTAGGCAGTAGAAAATGTCTTGTTTCCGAGGACGATAATCTCCCCGATCCGGGTGGTGACGGGGGCAGTTACCGGAGGAACGATTGTCGTATTTGAATTCTGTGCGAGCGAAATACTTGGGTTGGGCATGCTGATCAATATTGCGGATAGGGTCGCAGCAAGCATGAAGGCCGACGGCGTCGCCTCTCTGCGGGTAGGTATCAACATGCGTTTCGAATCTCCTCCAGATGCGCTGGATTGGCGCGTTTTCGTCTTAAAATAAGGAATGCAAAACCTGCTGCAATTGCAGGTGGAATTAGATAAGATCAGGGCTTATAATACGCTTCCAGCTTTCGGCGAAGCATACCTCGAGCGCGAGAAAGCCTGGTTTTTACATTTTCCAGAGAAAGTCCTGTAGCTTCTACTATCTCATTATAGGAAAGGTTTTGAAATTCTCTCAGCACCACAACTTCTTTATAGTCTGGCGGCAGAGAATCGATGGCTGCCAATATTTTCTCTCTCAGCTCATTATCTTCAAGGACAAGCTGCGGGGAGTTGCTCCAATCAGCAACTTCGCGCGTCGAGCCTCGCTCATCATCTGCGTCTCTGGGCTGATCGAGTGATTCGATATGAAGTGATCTTTGACGTTCGCGCTGACGCACCCTGTTGATGCAGAGATTGCGCGCGATTTGAAAAAGCCAGGTAAATACTTTGGACTCGCCTCGAAAACGATCGTAATGTTTGTATGCGGAAATGAAGGTTTCTTGAGTTAGATCTGCTGCCTCTTCATAATCTCCGAGCATTCTATATATTACATTAAAAATTCTTTTCTCATATTTCGCCACAAGAGCAGTGAAATCGAGTTTTCGATCGTCATCCTCTGGTCCAGATGGTTTCATGCCGCGGATTGCGCCTCCAGCGTCTTATCAACTGCATGATCTCTCAGTCGCGCTGCCGGTGAGAATACCAGACTATAAATTTCTATTGACTCCGCGGTACTCCGTATAACTGCTTGCAGGGTACTGCAGATATTAGAACGCGCGGTGCATAGATTTGTTACAGATTGCAGTTTACGACCAGGAAGATTTTTCCACCGAAGCAACAGAGAAGTATCCATGATCTGGAATAGATGAACGAGATGCGCCTCTTTTCAATTGTGTAAATCTAAGTTCCACTTAGAAGCGGAAAATTCCTTCTAATAGATACTCCGATTTGCGTTGTTCATTAGTGTCATAGGAAAGCTGGTACCTATCTTTGAAACGCAGGCTGACTTTCAGGTCATATGCGTTTTGAAATCCGCTCAAGCTGCGATAGTAGGTGATGTATAACGGATTGAATATTTTGGTAGTCGCAGTAAAATTCAATCGTGTTATCGGATCGTAGTCCAGCGAGATTTCTTCAAATCCAAGCGCTGCCGCCGACTGCTCGAAGAAGCCCGACAGGCTGCCTCGGAAAGCATTGGCCAACTGGGAAGCTAGCACCTGGCCCGAGTTGGTGCTGAGCATACTGATAGTATCGCCTCCGCCGATGATTCCAGTTAGACGCTGATTAAGGCTCTGCTGATCCGACGCAAGGTCCGGTGGATCTGTCTGGAAATTGAGCGTAAGCAGAGATTCTCCCGTCAGAGGATCGGTCAGATCTCCGGTGATGGGGCCATGCGCGGTTACGATAACATTATATCTTCTGCGAACTCCAGAAATGGAGGTGGCAGATAGAGTGGTCTTAGCACGCAGATCGATATCCAACCCGAGCGCCGGCGCTTCCAGATCTCTCGCATCGGCCACTGGATAAATTATTCGAAGGGTTCCAGGCGGAAGAATGGTAAATTTTGCAGTCGGCAGACTTAGTTTGCCTTCGTGCAGCGAGAGCGTACCCTGCATCTGTGGCTGGGACAGCGAACCAGTAAAACTGATATCGCCTCCAACCAGTACATTCAGCTGGGAGTTCACTAAGCGGACATTTCTATCCAGCCGAAGATGGAGATCGCTGAATTTGGGATCGATGAGCGGCTCCGCAAGGAAGCTGTCCCCGGTGGAGAGATCCGAAGGCAGGGAGGCATTCGCATCGCGCATAGCAATATAGCCGCCTAGTATTGGCTGCTGAAGCGAACCGTTGACCTTCAACTGAATATCAGCAGTTCCTTTTATGCTGCCGCTGTTGACTGAGGGCAAGGGCGTCTGATTAAAGGCCAGATTGGAGGCACTGAGCGTAATTCCATCATTCGAGTTTGGAGTTTCTGATTCTAACTGAACAATTGGCAGTCTTCCTTTAAGTGTGACAGGATTATCAGCAGGCGGCGATTTCAGCCCTGAAGTATTGAACATATGTGCCTTCAGCTTGAAATCGGGAGAAACAATAATATAGTTACCTTGAAGCGCCAGCGTGCCAGAAATATCGGTCAGACCTTCAGAGATATCCATCACGCGAAGCTTGGGTACATCGATGGCGAGCTGGCCTGAAAACTGAGGCTTTCGCGCGGATCCTTTCAGGGAGGCATTCAAGAATAGGCTGCCCTCACTTCCTTCTGTGCGGGTTTTATCGAGCGGTGCATCTGCTTTCATATTGAGTGAAATCACTCGAAAGAGTTCAGCAATTTCGTTCAAAGTTAGTTTCACACCGGGCTGAGTGCTAGTGCCTGCCCGAAAGTCCAGAGGTGAATCTTTTGTGATAAATGGCGCCGTCCAGGTGAAGCCAACACTGCCGGAAGCGGTGAGATCCAGGGTAGGATGTTCCGGTGTATCGTCCCCTTTCTTTAAAAATCGAATATTTCCCGTAACTGCGCCTTCTTTTACTGTTGCGCCGTAGATGTCGATATGGTCAATGGTTTGCGCTTTCAGGATATCCTGCGTTACTGGAACTGGGGATAGTTCGGTGCGCGGCCTTGGTCTGATTCTCTTAGGAGCAGTGGATACCGGCTGCGATACTAATGCCGGAGTCGACTGTATTGACAGAGCCGTAGGGTGGACGACCGCCACATCGCTCAGGTTGATAGAAACTTCCAGTTCAGGTGAACTCAATTTCCCTGAAGCTACTATTCCGAAATCACCTTTTCCTACAATATCCGGCATATCGACGGCATTGATTAATCGGGTGTCGGCACGCGTGAACCATCGTTGTAAAAATTTTAGATCGACGTTATAAGCGCTGATATCTCCCGCAATATTCCCTTCATACTCGATTTTAATATCACGTCCATCCACTTCGAACCGGGCTTCCTTGCTGGTCAGCTGAGTGAGTGGTATCGTGACACTGTTCGAATTGATTATCGCTTTGCCAGAAAATGCGGTGATGGGATAGTTGTTAATTTTGATATCGCGTGCTTCCCAATCAAGGTTTCCATTCTGATTTTTTAAAGGGCCGGAAAGCGTATAGGAGCCGCTCAGGTATCCTTCGATAGGCCCGGCAATCTGCGCCAGTACATCCTGTATTTTTTGACTCGAATCCAAATGCATCGCCATGGTTGAGTCAGCAATTTCTCGCAGGCGCTGTATCGGATAATCGGTCCATTTAATCGTCCCTTTCAGCTCGCCGCTATCGCTCGAGTAGGTCAGGCTGGAAGCATTGATCGCAGACGTGGCTAGTGCACTCATATCCTTGAGCTGCATATCTGCGATTGCAACTTCATGATTGTGTGCGTTCACATTGATATTTAAATTGCCGAGCGGCACCCCATTCAAGTTCATATTTTGTGCCAGCATTTTTAAATTCATATCCGGCTTATTGAATGAACCGGTAATTTTGCCATCGAATTGTACCGAGGCATCTAACCGGTCCATGAATGCTTCCGGCAGCGTATCGAGCAGGGTTTGAAGATCGATACCATTCCCGCTGACTGCGAGGTCGAGTGAATGATCCTGATTGAAATCCCCTGCAAGTGTCAGCCTTCCTCCAGCAATATCTGCGCCTGCTTCGTTGATATGCAGACTTCGGTCGTTTAGCTCAGCATTCACGGTCGCATTTCTCACTGGTTTCCCATTCAAAAATAACCGGTCAAACGAGACTGTGAACGGAGATCGAGTAGTGAGATGATCCATGCTGCCGCGAATTTGGATATCGCTGGTGGATAAAAATCCAGTCACTGCTTGATCGCCGATATCAATTCCTAGCGTGACGAGAAGATCGGCAATATCGATTTTATCTGCCTGGGCTGTGACACTGAGAGTCGGTTTTGATGAGAATGGCTCTGCATCAATACCAGAAAATCGGACAGATCCTGATCCGCGATTCGCTTTTGCCTGACTTACAATAAGTGCGCTTTTGGAAAGATCGAAATCAGCAGAAAATTTATCCAGGCCAAACTGATTATATTCCAGTGCGAAAGCGCTGGCTCGTCCGTGCAAAACTGGATTGGAGGTCGTTCCAGTCAATTTTGCTCTCAGGTATCCAACCCCGTGTACACCGCTCGCTGCACTTACCAGACTAGCGGAATCCTGTTTACCGACTTGATCGATCCGATGCAGAGCATCGGTTAAATAAGCAGGCTCCGGCGCTGGATTTGCCGAGGAGTTTCTCGCCAGTTTGATAATATCTGCAATCTGGAGTTCGTCCCCATCGATGTTAATATTGAGCGCTTTTGTATCCATCTGCAGTGTACCACTGCCAATCAAATATCCTTTCGGATCTTCTACGCGAAGCTCCCTCAGATTGAATGTCTGCTTTTCAGTATCGCCTCGCGCGTAGACCATACCCACATGCTGCTCACCCTTTTGAATATTCACTCCCTGTATCTGCAAGGATGCCTGGGCCGGATTATCCAATTGGGTGATAAGAGCTAGATCGGCTTGACCTAATCCAGAGATCTGCTCCTTTGCAAAATCGGGGATCTGTTCAAATCTTACATTTCGGGCATGTGCAGTTACCTGCCAACCCGATCTATTCTGAAGCGATCCGCTCGCATCCACGTTGAGGCTGCCGCCGGCAAAGGATCCCCTGGCAGATGCACGCAGGATATGGTCCGCAAGCGAAGCCTGTACCGTCATCTGGGCAGCCGCATGATGCTCGTAAGTAATCTGAGGAAATACGCCTTGTGCAGAAGCAGATAAATTAGAAATAGGACCCACGGCTGCAAAATTCAGTCTGCCTGAGGTATGAATACGCGAAAGCTGATTTTCTGTGGCATTGCTCAGTACAATAAGTCGAGATGATTTCAAAATATCTACGATTTTAGTAAAATCAGCGGCATTGGTGCTGCCTGCCAGATCGAGTGCAGGGGATTGCTGTGGTT
Source organism: Chthonomonadales bacterium (assembly GCA_038203935.1). GTDB lineage: Bacteria > Armatimonadota > Chthonomonadetes > Chthonomonadales > Chthonomonadaceae > JANXSG01. The sequence continues at coordinate 21,246 of JBBRDM010000031.1, read as the reverse complement.
CACTGGCGGTTTCAGAATCTGGAATCACTTTCAGCCCAACAATAGAACCCTTCACCTTAATCGGAATATCTCCATAAATTCCGTTTAAATCTGCATGAATTGAATTTTCACTTAAAATACCGGATCCGTAGACTGAACGTACGGGAGCTTTTAAAATGGAACCCCTTGCACTTACATTTGATAGTGTGAATTGACTTCGAATATCGAGATGTCTTTGTTTATTATCTGAGGGAGAGATGCCAGCGCCAATGAGCGGCGGGTGTACCATATTATAAGATAGATTGACTACAGCGTCCGCTGAGCCTGTGGGAAATGACAGCTGTTCATTCGGAAGCAGCCGCGCACTAACGGCCGGTAAAGCAATTTTATTGCCGATTAGCTTTACTTCCACTATTCCCTGCTCAGATTTAATCATGCCGGATGCACTTAGATCAGAACAGTATCCGGTGGTTTCTCGACCGGTGAGATTAAAGAGGGTGCTGCCGTTTATCCCGATATCGACCTTTCCTGCAGCATTCTGAAGATGGGTGATGAAATGAGAATTTTTCAATTTGTCAGAATGCGGGAATGTATAATCGACGTAGTTTAAATCTGCATCTTTGATTGCAATGTTTGAGACAGCGGGACGCGCATTTGGAACGGCAGGTTTGATGAACTGGTCGAAATTCCAATGGCCATTCGGCTGATGCTGTATTGTAATTTGTGGATGGATAAGTGTCAGACTATCGAGATAGGGGGACAGAGCATCCTGTGGATAGAAGATGCTGCGCAGGCTAAGTTCGACATCGATTCTATCGGCGAGCGCGAAGGGCTTGAGTGGATTATAAGGCTGATCCGCAACGGAAACATTGCGCAGCTGAATTTTTTGTGAAGAAAAAATCTTCCACCAGTTGTCAGACAGCAGAACTGCCTCAACACGCACTTCCCGACCGAGGCGTTGTGTGGCTTCCGAGGAAACCAATTTCGCAAGGCTTGGACTTGAGTTGAGAAACTCAAAGTTTTCACGCACGAAGACGATTCCACCCAACAGGAGAACTAGCGGCGGTGCAAATGTAAAGAGGAGGTTTAGCCAGAAACGGCGCGGACTTCTCATCCATCTAACTTTCAATTACTCAGCACGCATTGTACTGATAAAAACACGTTAACTGCGTATTCAGTTAACGAGGGTAAAATCAAACCAGCATTTCATCAGATAGCTGACCAACACGAGCCAGCCTGTCTGACAGCAGCTTTTCGGAAAAGTCCTGCGCGTTATACGATGAGCGTACGAATGGGCCAGACGCAACAAATAGAAAACCCAACTCTTCGCCAATTTTTTCATATTCTCTGAATCTGTCTGGATGCACATATTCCTGCACTGGCAGATGCTGGGTAGTTGTCGGGCGAAGATACTGACCAATAGTGACAGCGCTCACATCAACGTTACGTAGATCGCGCAGGGTCTGAACGATCTCCTCATGAGTTTCACCAAGACCGAGCATGATTCCTGATTTTGTGTGAATGGTTGAATCCATATTTTTTACGGTGCGAAGCAGCTCCAGCGTGCGTTCATATTTTGCCTGGGGCCGTACCACCGGTGATAGTCTTTCGACAGTCTCGATATTATGGTTATAGATATCCGGATGTGCATCTACTACCTTTTTGATGCACCATCGTTTCCCCTTAAAGTCGGGAGTAAGGACTTCGACAATGACACCAGGAATTACAGCTCTCAAAGCTTTTATGGTTTCCGCAAACTGAGTAGATCCCTCATCAGGCAGTTCGTCTCGGGCTACAGAGGTTACCACCACATGTTTGAGGCCCATCGATTTCGCAGCTTCCGCCAGACGCCGGGGTTCATCTTGGTCCACATCGAGCGGCTTGCCGACCGTGATAGCGCAGAAGCCACAATTTCGAGTGCAAATATCCCCCAGAATCATGAAAGTAGCTGTCTTTTTTGACCAGCATTCACCAAGATTTGGGCAGCGTGCACTTTCACAAACCGTATGCAGGCCCGATTCTCGCATCATGCCTTCCACCATACCAACGGTTGAAGGATTCGGGACGCGTTTTTTTAGCCATTCCGGCAGGCGACTATTCACTAAAATGTTCCTTACAGATTACCAAATTATCCACTTATAATGTGAGATAATAGCTTTGAGTGTACCGTATTTCTAACGGCACGGTCAAGCGGCTCAGCTATGAGGTAAAATGGAACACAATCTCACTCCCGGAGGCCCAAAACCCCACTATGAATACCGATCTAGCAATTGCGAAGCAGGCCCAGCTGAAACCCATTTCAGAAGTAGCAAGTGGAATTGGACTGAATGCGGACGAACTGGAGTACTACGGGAGATACAAAGCAAAGATCGACTATAACATTCTTAAGAGGCTGGAGATTGAAGCAGAAAGCGGCAAACTCCAGGGAAAAATTGTGCTGGTTACCGCTATCACTCCCACCCCTGCCGGCGAGGGAAAAACCACGGTTACCATCGGGCTGGCACAGGGCCTATGTAAGATTGGGAAGCGAGCAATATCGGCTACTCGCGAGCCTTCCATGGGGCCTGTATTTGGAGTGAAGGGCGGGGCTGCAGGAGGCGGGCATGCGCAGGTGCTCCCTATGGAGGATATCAACCTCCATTTTACAGGGGATATGCACGCTATTGGCGCTGCCAACAACCTGCTTTGTGCCATGCTCGATAACCACCTTCATCAGGGAAATAACCTGGATATTGATTTGAGAACGATTACTATTCCCCGTGTTCTGGACGTGAATGACCGTGCACTCCGAAACATAGTGATCGGGCTTGGCGGCAGGATAGGCGGAGTTCCACGAGAAAGCAGTTTCGCGATTACAGTCGCTTCGGAAGTGATGGCGATTCTGTGCCTGTCAGGAAGTCTGAAAGAGCTGAAGGAGCGCCTTGGAAAGATTCTGGTGGGAAGGAATCAAAATGGTGATCCTGTCACCGCTGCGGATCTGAACGCTCACGGCGCAATGACTGCAATTCTGCGCGATGCCCTCAAACCTAATTTGGTGCAGACATTAGAAGGAACTGCAGCATTCGTGCATGGCGGACCATTCGGCAATATTGCACACGGATGCAGCAGCATACTTGCCACTAAAGCAGCGCGGAGTTTGGGCGAGATTGTAGTGACAGAGGGTGGCTTTGGCTCAGATCTCGGTTTCGAGAAGTATTGCGATATTGTGGCTCCATCAGCCGGACTGCCACCCGATGCGGTAGTGCTGGTGGCTACGATTCGAGCTTTGAAGATGCATGGCGGTGTGAATAAGAAGAATCTCGCCGGTGAGAATGTGGAAGCCGTAAGAAAAGGCCTGAGTAATCTGCATCGACATGCGAAAAATGTTCAGCAGATGGGAGCGCCGTTTGTGGTGGCTATAAACCACTTCAGCCTGGACTCCGATGAGGAAGTAGCTGTGGTGGTCGATTACTGTAAATTGAATGACTGGAAAGTCGCCGTCTGTGATGTGTGGGCGGAGGGTGGCGCAGGCGGTGCCGCACTGGCAAACGAGGTAGTTGAGGCACTTAGGCAGCCATCTAATTTCAAGCCGAATTATACTGCTGATATGACGATTCGGGAAAAGCTAAACGCAGTCGCTACAAAGGTCTACGGTGCAGATGGCATTACCCTTAGCTCGCAAGCTTCCAGCCAGTGCCGGTGGCTGGAGTCGCACGGTTACGGTGATCTGCGAGTGTGTATCGCCAAGACTCAGTACTCATTTAGCGATGACCCAAAAGGCGGCCCGGCCCCGACGGGATTCAAGATAAATATACGTGAGCTGCGGCCTTCGGCAGGCGCAGGATTTGTAGTGGCATTTGCTGGAGATATCATGACGATGCCTGGCCTGCCAGAAGTTCCTGCAGCCGTAAACATCGATGTGGATGAGAGCGGGGAGATAACGGGGTTGTTTTAGTCCCACCACCATCCCCTCTTCCAAAAACAGGAGAGGGGATAATTCAATACATTGACATTTTAATTCCCGTTATTTGGGATTAATTTATGGCTATTCCAAAAATGGATAGCAAAATGAAGCTCTCATGCTGAAGTCACCCCTCCCCAGTTTTTGGGAGTGAGAAGGAAGGTGAGGGTATATTTTTGAGGAGTTTGAAAACAATGAGTGTAACCGTACTGAAAACCGATATTCCAGGGCTGAATAAGTTTGCAGTGGGAAAAGTTCGGGATGTATATGATCTAGGGGACACGCTTTTGCTGGTAACTTCAGATCGTATATCGGCGTTCGATTCGGTGATGCAGAACGGAATTCCCGATAAGGGACGTGTACTCACCCAGCTTTCCCGTTTCTGGTTCAGACATCTCCGCCCAATTGTTCCTACACACTATATCACAGTAGACGATGAGTATATCGCGGATAAAATTATTGCATCCGGAGGTACGCTTACTTCGGAATTGCGAACACAGCTTAAAGGACGATGTACACTTGGAGTGAAGGCGAAGGCATTCCCCGTGGAGTGCGTGGTGCGGGGATATATCGCTGGTTCCCTTTGGAAAGAGTATGTGGATGCGGGCGGAACTGAGAGCGCGGTAACCCTGCACGGAATTGAACTGCCGAAAGGTCTTCGCGAATCCGAGAAGCTGCCGGAGCCTATTTTTACTCCAGCGACTAAAGCAGAATCCGGCCACGATATCAACATTGGATTGGCGGAAGCTTCTGCCATTTTGGGCGAGAAGAATGCCTTTGAACTAGCCAGAGTCAGCATCGAACTCTATTTGGCGGCATCGGAATTAGCGGCAAAACAGGGGATTATTATTGCGGATACGAAATTCGAATTCGGGATGCACGCTGGCAGCATCACCTTGATCGATGAGGCGCTGACACCGGACTCTTCTCGTTTCTGGGACGCCGATATCTTCACTCCCGGGAAGAGCCAGCCTTCCTACGATAAGCAGTTTGTACGGGACTGGCTAGTCAGTTCAGGCTGGAACAAAGAGCCTCCAGCTCCCTCACTGCCAGAAGACATCGTCAATAAAACCGCGGATAAGTATCGAGCTGCTTATCAGAGAATAACTGGACATGAACTGAGTTAGAATGGAAATAGATCGTTATTTCGTGCGATCCGCGTGTTCAAAAAATATAAAATAGGGGGCAAGCCGCTCACCCACCGCTTTTTTTTGTTTCAAGTTCCCCCCAGCGAATATAGAGAGCGTTGACACGATCTTCTGCCGCCTGAGACTCCTCCCAGCACTTCTGAAGTTTGACCGGATCTGAGGCGGTGGCAGGGTTAAGCATCTCCTGTTTTAGCCTCGCTGATTCCTCTTCTGCAGCATTCAGCTGGCCCTCTATTTGACCAAGCTCTTTTCTCTCCTGTGCATTAAGAGAAGAGGGGGTTCTGGCGCGCGGGCTGATGTTCGTGCCATTTTCCACCACATGGATATTCATCTCCGCTTGAAGCTGCTCCCACTGCCGCGTATCCGCCACAAAATGAGAACCGCCCTGGCCATCCAGTGCAAGAATATGGTTGGCGATCCTGTCCAGCATATACCTATCATGTGTTACCAGAATAATAGCGCCGGGAAAATCCTGCAGACTGTCTTCCAAAACCTCCAAGGAAGCGATATCCAGATCGTTTGTCGGCTCATCCAGAATGAGCAGGTCGGCAGGCATCAGCATCAAGTTAGCGATAAGTATGCGCGCCTGTTCGCCTCCGGAGAGCGAACCGACAGGCTGATCCAGCTGTTTCGCCTGAAAAAGAAATCGCCTGGCCCACGAAGTGACGTGGATAGAATCGCCTCGGTATACCACCGTTTCGCCCTGCGGGCATAGCGCGCGCCTCAGCGAAACTTCGCGGTTTAATGGAGCTCTATCCTGATCGAACCGAACTATTCTCAGATTATTTGCCGCTTTTAGCTCCCCGGAATCCGGCTCAAGCAGCCCGGTCAGCACGCGGATAAGGGTAGTTTTTCCGCTGCCATTTGGCCCGAGCAGGCCGAGTTTACTTCCCGGGTTTAGCTGGATGTCCAGCTTTGAGAATAGTGTTCTGTCGCCCATCTTCTTGGAAATCTGTTTCCCAATGAGCAGTTCCCGCGTGCGTCTATCCGTAGCGCTGAAATCGATAGCGACTTTCCTGCCCTGATTATTGCGCTGCTTGGTTTCAGCCAGTTCCTCGATAAGTTCGCCCGCAGCCTTGATTCTATACTCGGCTTTGGTAGTGCGTGCGGGAGGACCGCGCCGCAGCCATTCCACTTCCCGTTTTACCTGATGCTCCAGCGCATGCTGACGATTTGCCTGCGCTTCCAAAAACTCTTCTTTACGTATCAGGAATTCAGAGTAGTTGCCCTGAACGCTCAGAAATCCATCCGGATACGATGCTCCAAGCTCTGTCATGCGATTGGTGACATTTTCAAGGAAATAGCGGTCGTGGCTTATGAGCAGAAATGCGAAGTTTGCAGATTTTAACAGGGCTTCCAGCCAGAGCACGCCCTCCAGGTCGAGGTGGTTTGTCGGCTCATCCAGCAGGAGCAGGTCTGGCTGCTGAATAAGCGCAACGGCCAGAGAGAGCCGTTTTTTCCATCCGCCGGAAAGAGTTCCCGCAGCCTGGTCTACATCTACAAAGCCTGTTTGAACAATAGAGGAGTGGAATCGTGCTGCGATCTCATACTCTTCCAGATTCTGATCTTTAATGGAGGATTCGAGAATATCACGTACAGTAGCTTTCTCCGGGAACACGTCAAGCTGGGGGATGTAGACAAGCCTGGTCTCCTTGCGGCGGGATACTTCTCCTGAATCCGGTTTCTCGGCGCCAGCCAGAATTTTTAAAAGAGTAGATTTTCCCGAGCCGTTCGGCCCGATAAGCCCCATTTTTTCATTTTGGTGCAGTCCAAAAGTGATCCCTTCGAAAAGAGGCCGAATGCCGTAGGACTTAGTAAGTTTTCGGCAGCTTAGTAAAACACTCATATTTGATTGCGCTCTCGATCCTTGTTCATTGCTTTTCTAGCCTGGATACGTATGGGAGTTCCCTCCAGCGGATAGGTTTTGCGAAGCTGGTTTTCCAGATAGCGTTCATACGAAAAGTGCAGCATATCCGCATCGTTACAGAATATCAGAACGGTGGGGGGATGCACTCTCGGCATGGTCGCAAAGTAAACTTTGAATGATCTGCCATGATCCATCAGCGGCCTGCGTTCAGTGGCATCTCGAATAAGCCGATTCAGCTCCCCCGTAGGAATACGGTGGGAGTGATTTTGTGAAGCAGTGATCGCCGTATCTACGGCAGCATTGATACTGAAATTTTCTTTTGCAGACGCAAAAACGAGTGGCGCATACGCTAAGAAGGGACAGTCTTTCCGGAATTTCTCGGTGAATTTCTCCATTTTATCACGATCAGCGCGCTGCCTGTGTCCGTGAGCTTTTTTCACATTGGGGTCTATTAAATCCCATTTATTTACGACTATAATGCACGCTCTCCCCGCATCCTGTGCCATGCCCGCCACGCGTTTGTCGCCGTCCATTACACCCACAGAGCCATCGATAACCAGCATGCCGACATTGCTGCGCTCCAGCGCGGATTTTGCCCGCATAACCATATAAAACTCAACTGTCCCCTGGATTTTGCCGCTCCGGCGAATGCCTGCCGTATCGATCAGAAGCAGCTCCTGCCCGTCCCACTCAAATGGGGTGTCGATGGAATCTCGCGTAGTGCCTGGGATGGGGCTGACTATGACTCGCTCTTCTCCAAGGATCGCATTCATCAAAGAAGATTTTCCTACATTCGGACGGCCAATAATAGAGAGTTTGATCGCATCCGATTCGCTGTCATCCTCGTTGAAATCGACTGGAAATAGACTCACCACCTTATCCAGCAGATCCGCAATCCCGTGGCCGTGCGCTGCAGAAATGGTGTGTATATCTCCAAGCCCCAGACCATAGAACTCTGCAGCATCCTGCAGAAGCCTGGGATTATCGGCTTTGTTCACTACAACGACGACCGGGCGGGAGGAGGAGCGGAGTGCATTCGCCAAATCCTGGTCGGTGCTGGTCATTCCATCCATTGCATCGACTACAAAGAGAATGACTTCCGCTTCTTCCATTGCGACCTCAGCCTGCGTGCGCACCTGAAGCGCCAGGGGATCGGTTTCATTTAAGATGATACCGCCTGTATCAATCACAGTAAACGATTTGCCTGTCCATTCCACACTATGGTAGAGGCGATCGCGAGTGATGCCTGGCGTGTCTTCAACAATTGCTACTCGATGGCCGATAAGACGGTTAAAAAGTGTGGATTTTCCCACATTGGGCCGTCCGACGACGGCTACTAAAGGGCGTGACATAGATAAACTCCGAGCTAACCTGGGAAGGCTTGCTTCCCCAAAAAACACTTGTTAATATTATAATTGATGCATGATTGTACCACGAAGTAGAAGATGACGTAAAAAAAACCGGACAGAGATTATCTCTGTCCGGTTTAATCACATCCGCGAAAGCGGCAATAAAACCCTATAAAACACACTCAATGGTATCATTTTCCAGAAGCACATTCCTGCTCACGAAGCCATTTACAATACTATCCTGGGTGCTGTATTGCAAATGAACAGCCTGTTTCTCTAAAGGAATGCTTCTTTTCAGGATATCTATTAGGCCGCCTGCTGCACCTGACTGGAACTTCCTGCGCTTATCTTGCCTCCATCCTCGAGAGTATGAATGGCCGTCTGAGCGCCGATGTTATGCGGCTGCAGCTTCAACACTTGATTGTAGGCATCCAGCGCAGCGCTATACGACTGCTGGATTCTATAGGTATCCCCAAGATGCATATAGGCAGCAGCGAATTCTGGATTAATCTCTATCGCCTTCAAGAATGATGAAATTGCTTCCTGGAAACATCCCTTAGCATAGAACGTGACACCAAGCTGAGAGTGAATGTCAGCATAGTCGTTGTTGAGCGAAAGCGCCTGACGATACTCTGTGATTGCTTCGTCGTACATGCCTCTGTTATAGAGATCATCTCCCAATTTGAAATGAAACAGTATGTCGTCTACGTCCGTATGGGATACCTGCTCAAACGACTGCAGCGCCGCAAGATAGTTGCCTGACTCATGATGTTTCATTCCTGTGGCAAAGGCTTCTGTATGAAAACCAGGTTCCAGCTCTATCGCCGCATTAATAGACTTAAGCCCGATTTCGCGTTCTCCCGTTTCGTACTTGATAAGGCCCTTGTAGAAATGCGCTTTTGCAAATTTAGGATTGATCTCCAGAGCCGCATCAATTGCTCCGATTGCCTCATCCATACTCTTGCTTGCCCGGAAAGCGAGCGCGAGATGAAAATGAAGATCTGCATAGTGCGGGTGAATATCAAGGGCGCGTATAAAACGCTCCCTCGCTTTCTCCCATTGCCCTCGTTTCATAGCGGCATGCCCCAGATGTGCGCATGATTCACCCGTGTAGAACAGGCAAAGTCGTTCTGTCATCTCATTTGAACGGCTATTGTTCGCACTTCTGGCCAGGTCGAACTCTTCGATCGCTTCTTCGTAGAGTCCGTGATCGAAAAGTCGAATGCCTTTATCATAGTGTTCGTTTCGGCCGAAACCGAGCATTTTGCCCAGCATGGACATCGCTCAACCTCCGTATTTCAGTTGCCCTCAAACCTATTTCGAAAGCAGTGTGGCAGTAGTTCGCCCAATGCAGTGGTAATTAAAACCAATTTTTCTTAATCTGGCCGGGTCGTAAATGTTGCGGCCATCAAAAAGAATTGGCGACTTCATAACTGATTTAATTCTTTCCATATCCAGCAGTTTAAATTCATTCCATTCTGTTACGATAAGCAGTGCATCCATGCCTTCTGCAGCCTCGTAAGCATTTTTTGTATAGTGAATCTGTGGGAATATTTTCCGAGTATTTTCGATGGCTATCGGGTCGTATGCGTTCACTGTGGCGCCTTCGCCTAACAGTTCTGCAATAAGTTCGACCGATTTCGCATCCCGCATGTCGTCGGTATTGGGTTTAAAAGCAAGCCCAAGCACGCCAACCGATTTTCCCTGGAAACTTCCGCCCATTTCTGCGCGGAGCCGTTTCATGAATCGTTTAGGCTGTTCTGCATTCACCTCCATTACTGCTTTTAGAAGTGTAAAATCATATCCATATTTATCTGCAGTATGCGCGAGTGCACTGCTGTCTTTTGGGAAGCAGGACCCGCCATATCCCAGTCCGGCATTTAAAAACGCTGCGCCGATACGGCTGTCTGAACCCATGCCCTTAATTACCTGTATGATATCTGCACCGACCGCCTCACAAATGTTTGCGATAGCATTGCTAAAACTGATTTTCGTAGCTAAAAATGCGTTTGATGCATATTTAATCATCTCTGCACTGGCCACATCTGTAATCAGCATCGGTCTTTCCAGTGGGGCGTAGAGTTCGAGCAGCTTCATAGCTACTACCTGATTGGGCGCACCGATGACAATACGGTCGGGTTCAAGAGTATCCTTGATGGCGCTGCCTTCGCGAAGAAATTCAGGATTGCTCACCACGTCAAAATTGACATCGCTAGGGCGGTTCTTCTCGATAATCTCCCGAACGAGGTTGCCGGTGCCGACTGGAACTGTCGACTTGTTTACGATTACTTTATAACGGTTTAAGCCAGAAGCAATCTCTTTCGCGGCAGCAGACACAAAAGACATATCTGGATCGCCATCCGGTTTCGGAGGAGTACCTACCGCGATGAAAACCACATCAGAGCGTTCCACTGCATTTTTAAGATCTTGAGTGAAAAATAACCGTCGGTCTTCCACATTTCTTTTTACAAGCTCTTCCAGCCCTGGCTCATATATCGGCATTTCGCCGCGTTCCAGCATAGCGATTTTATCGGGATTATTGTCCACACAGTAGACTTCGTTCCCAAGGTCGCTGAATACACAGCCCGTCACAAGCCCTACGTAGCCAGTACCGATGACACATATATTCATTTCGTAACATTCCTCCGTGCTTATGGATTATCGGCAGGGAAATCCCAGGCTTTTAGGCGGGGATTTGGATTATTAGCTGAATTTTCCAGCGGCGTCCTAAAAAGAAAGCCCGGAGAGATCAACACAGCTTGCCAAATGAGTGATACAGGCGCTTTCAATACGCTTGAAGCATCCATTATAGATCAAACCCGGTATTTTTTCTAGTTCTTTGAGTTCAAATATCTTGAATTAATCATCAACCCTGTCGATAATGCATAAATATGCCTATTATGAACAGGCACATATACGAGAATATGAGAAGTACGACTGGCGGCAAATAATATTTAAGCTTATCCGACTGGATGCTGGTAAACGGAATTTGTGAAAGATTCAGGAGTGAAGAATCAATGTTTTTAATTATTGGACTTGGAATAGTATTCGGAAGCATACTTCTGGGATTCACCATGGAGGGTGGTAAGGTAGGCGCTCTGATGCAGTTCACCGAATTTATAATTATCGGTGGCTGCGGCATCGGAAGTGTTCTGGCCGCAAATCCGCTCCCGGTGGTGATGAATACAGTGAAAAGCTGTATTGGCCTGCTGAAGGGAAATCCGTATACAAAAGCTTCTTATATGGAGCTGATGCAGATGCTCTATGACCTGTTTATGCTGGCGCGAAGAGAGGGGCTGGTCTCGCTCGACCAGCACGTCGAACGCCCGCATGATAGTAAATTCTTCTCATCGTATGCATTTTTCTATCACCACCATCACGGTTTAGACTTCCTGGCAGACACCATGAAAGTCGTTATCACAGGATCGGTAGCGAATCAAGATCTGGCAGATATGATGGATATCGATATGGAAGCCAGCCACGAAGAGTGCCTGAAACCTTCTCAAATAATATCTTCGCTTGGCGATTCGATGCCCGGATTTGGAATCGTTGCGGCAGTTCTTGGTGTTGTTATCACGATGGGCGCGATTGGCGGTCCTCCTGAAGAGATCGGACATAAAGTAGGAGCGGCGCTCGTCGGAACGTTTATTGGAATTCTGGTTGCATATGGAGTTTTTGCCCCTATGTCTGCTGCGCTCACCATACAGGCGCATGCGGAATCACAGTATATGGCCTGTATTAAGTGTGCCCTGCTGTCATTTGCCAGAGGAGATGCTCCCCTAACTGCTGTTGAGTTTGCACGACGAAATATCGAGCCCAGCGCTCGGCCATCGTTCGCAGAGATGGAGTCGACGGTTAAGAATACTGGTGGCGGACGCTCGGAAGCAAAAGCCGCATAACCTGATTGAGAAGCATGCTTACATTAGGATGAACTATCTGCCTGCTCTAAGGAGCAGGATGGCAGGAGCAATATAATGGCCGGTGATTTTGGTGAAGCGGGGAATACCCCTGTTATTGTAATTAAAAAAATAAAGAAAGGGCACGGTGGCCATCATGGAGGCGCCTGGAAAGTCGCTTACGCCGACTTTGTAACTGCAATGATGGCATTCTTTCTTGTTATGTGGATCGTTGGCCTGAGCAAACCTGTAAAAGAATCAGTGGCAGCTTATTTTCATGATCCCGCAGGATTTATGAAGACTATGAACAAAGGTAAGGCGCCGCCCTCAACTTCTGCCCTGGATGGCAGCTCTATTGGTCGCCCAGGTCCCATTTTCGCCAAATCCGGTGATGAACAAAAACATAAAGAAGAAGAAATTGAGCTCAAGTTTAAATCGGTGCAGGATGCCATCGAGAAGGATTTAAAGAAGAATCCGGAATTTAGCGGGCTGAAGGATAGTATTCAGGTTCATTTAACCAATGAAGGCCTCCGAATTGAACTGATGGAAAAAACTTCTTCCATGTTTTTTGATAGCGGTAAGGCAGATCTAAAACCCAGAACTGAGCGGCTTATCAAGCTTATTTCTAAAGAGCTTGTTAAGCTGAATAATCCTATCATAATCGAAGGTCATACCGACAGCCATAAACTAAACGGACCAGATGGATATTCAAACTGGGAGCTTTCGACCGACAGAGCAAATACGGCTAGGCGGGCGATGGAATCGAGCGGCATCAAGGATAAAAATGTACTCGCAGTACGAGGCTACGCCGATAAGAAGCTGCTGAACCCTACCAATCCGATGCATTTCTCTAATCGACGTGTCAGCATTCTAGTAGCCTACTTAAAAAAACCGACCGATTAGACCAGTCCTCTCGAATGCTGTATGCAGCCAGCATACGGCATTCGATGTTCTTAATATTCAGATTAGCTGCCCACCTCTGCATCTCAACTCCTGAATCTTCCGTTAAATGCTATAATTCATCCATACATACTAAGAAAAAAATCACTCCGAAGAATCACATTATCTAACACCTATGCTGCACCTCTTTATCGATTTTGATGATACTTTAAGCGATATGAAACAGTTCGTAACGCAGTTCACCGCTGCGATTGCCGAATATCTTCAGCCTAAATTCGGCGGCGAATATGAAGACTGGAAAACATCTGCCCGAGACATGATCTTTGCGATCATGGAGGATTATAACTCCCGATTTATAGATAATCCCAGTTCGGGTTACTGTGATTGGCTCAAAAACAGGCATCATTTTTGCAGCACTTTACTTTTTTCGGCTATGACAATTGATAGGCCTCCTGATTATCTCTCGATTTCTGAAGCCACTCAGCTCTACGCGCTGCGAAAATGTAATGCGCTTTATGCGGATGCAGAATCTGCGCTTCAGGAATTGACTGATCTAGGCGTGAAACTGCATATCGCATCCGCCAACGATTCGGAATATTTGAATGCAGCGCTGGAAGGTGCAGGCATTCAAAAGTATTTCGAACGTATATATGGTCCGGATGTAATCGACTGCGCGAAAGAAAGCCCTGAATTCTTTGCGCTTATTTTTAAACATGCGGGAGTATTACCCGATGATTCCATAGTAGTAGATGATAAACCAGAAGCGCTGCAATGGGCTCAGCAAGCAGGTGCAAAAACTATCCATGTACGCATCGCATCTCCCGAGGAGTCAGTTAATGTGCCCGGAGTGATTGGAACGATATCGAGGCTTTCAGATCTTCCACCGCTTATAAAAAATGAGCTGGAGAATGCAGGCTAGAAAGGGCGGGTAATGAATTTTGAAGAAGTGGCTTTAAAAACCGCAGAACGCGCAAAAAAATATGGCGCAGATCAAGCCGATGTCTATCTGGTTTCTAATACAGAATTCGGAGTTCAGATTCGCAAGGGAGAGATTGAAACATTAACTCAATCTGGAAGTAAGGGACTGGGAGTCAGGGTATTTGTCGATCATCGGCAGGGTTTTGCCTCAACCTCCGACTTTTCAGAGGATGCGCTCGATCGCTTAATCAAAAATGTGGTAGCGCTCGCGGCATCAGCGGATCAAAAGCCGGAGAACGAACTATCCGGAGAGGCCGCCGCTTCCACAAAGACTGAGCTGGGAATATACGATCCTGAACTGGAATTTATCTCGCCTGAAAATAAGATCATGATGGCAAAGGCATGTGAATCGGCAGCTTTTGCACTGGATTCGCGGGTTACCAACAGCGAAGGCGCCGGATTTGGTAATGAAATTACAAATACTGTGATGGCTGATTCGCTGGGAAATGTCCAGTCTTATCAAAGCACGGCTTGCTCAATTTTTTGTGCTCCACTTGCGGAATATGATGGGAAAAAACAGGTAGATTATGACTATTCCTATCGGCGGGTCTTCAAAGAACTCGATTCGCCGGATGCAGTGGGCCGTAAGGCTGCAGAAAGAGTAATTCGCAAGCTGGGAGCTCGCAAAGCGCCCACTCAGTCGGCGCCTGTGGTCTTCGAAAATAGAGTGGCAGCTCGAATATGGAGCGCAGTTATTGCAGCCATTAATGGAGATGCAGTATTCAAGGGGATGTCTTTTTTAAAAGGCAGCTTGAATGAGCAGATAGCCGCGGCGAACGTCACGCTGATTGATGACGGCACTCTTTTCAAAGGAGCGGGGTCAGCGCCTTTTGATGGCGAAGGTCTGCCAACCAGACGTAATGTTCTCATCGAAAATGGTGTGCTGAAAATGTTTCAGTTCGATACATTGACTGCGCGAAAAGTTGGCGGAGGAGTAAAATCGACCGCAAACGCAAGGCGATCGGCAAATGGATCTCCTTCCATTGGGCCATTCAATGTATTTCTCTCACCAGGACAGAGTAGTCCAGAGCAGATCATTTCTGGGATTACGAATGGATTTTACGTCACAGATATGATGGGAAGCGGAGCAAACCCGGTGACCGGCGATTTTTCTATAGGCGCATCCGGCTCATGGATTGAGAACGGCAAGCTCACCTACGCGGTGGAAGAGGTGACCATTGCAGCATCGATGCAAAGCATTCTGATGGGAATAGAAAATATAGGATCGGATCTCATCTACAATTCCAGCATCGTCAGCCCTACATTCCAGGTATCTGAGATGACGATTTCGGGCGAGTAGTATCGCTTTAGAGAGGTTTATGCTTTAGAAATGGCCGCTCAAAAAGGAGATAGAAAATTCGGGCACAAGCTATGCTGATAGGAACCCCAAGCGTTAATAGGAGCAACAAAGTGATGTTCGCAGAGTAGCCTCTGTTATGAAGAAATAGATTCATCAGGGATACGACAGGGTAATGTACGAGGTAGAGGCTGTATGAACATGCTCCGAGCCACAGCATTCCCTGGGAACCAAGCAATTTAAATAGGTTCCCAATACCGGAAAACTTGCCTTCCTGAGAGTATAAGGCTCCCGTAACGATGAGGGTGACAGTGAAGGCACCCATGCCTAGATCCCTCACGAAAAGGCTTGAGCTCCAAAACTGCGGTTTATGCAGGAGGCAGAAGGCCAAAATTCCTCCACTTATTAAAAAAAGTTTTGGCCACCATTCGGATTTTCTGATCGTCTCGTAGAAACTGGAATGGTTATAGACAGCATCGGCCCCAGCGATACCCCCTGCAAAGAGCAGAATAAACCACGGAACTGCGAGTTCAATTTTATCACCCAGAATAAAGAGTGGGATTCCAGATACTGCCCCCGCTGCAGCGAGCAGCAGCAGCGCTCCTCCTCTGCGCCAGGCTGGAAGCAGCAAGAATGGGAATAGAAAATAGATCTGCCATTCGGTAGCGACACTCCATAGCGGCGTATCGATTTTATATATCCATTCCGGAGACCAGTTGTGGATTAGAAATAGATGGGATGCCACCACCGGAATTAGGAGTGACGGCTGCGTTATATCCCATGCCGTCCCGGTTGATCGCTGGAGATATGGCAGCGCCAAAATAGTGAGTATCATGAAGGCTAAGGCAGCATAATATGGCGGGAGAATTCGCCTGGCGCGCCGAATTAGAAATGGAAATATTCCGCCTCTTAAAGTTTTATCTTGAGAGGAAACGACTGGAATCATCAGGCAGAAACCGGACAGGACGATGAAGATGTCGACCATAATTCTGCCATAGAGGAGAGGCTGGATTAAATGAAGCAGCAGGGGTGATATATTGCGGCTGCCGCCATGATACATTACTTCACGGCAGGCATGAAAAAGAACAACATACAGCGAGGTAAATCCTCGCAGTCCATCCAGGAAAACCAGACGATTATCTATTCGCGCTGGGATTCGCTGGACATGTATTCGCTCGAGTAGTTCGGGGGTTCCTTGGTGATCCATACGTCGTGGACATGGCTCTCGCGCAGGCTTGCTCCAGTTATTTTGATAAACTCAGCGCGTTCGTGAAGATCGGTCAGTGTTCTTGCTCCAAGATAACCCATGCCGGATCGAATTCCTCCGAGGATTTGATGGATGGTATCGTGCAGTGAGCCTTTGAATGGCACACGTCCCTCCACTCCTTCCGGTACAACGCGTGCGGTGCTGTCGTGGCCATACCTGTCGCTGGAGCCTTCGCGCATGGCTGCTTCACTGCCCATGCCTCGGTAATCTTTATAGGCTCGGCCTTGATATAGAATGACTTCTCCGGGCGCCTCTTCGGTTCCTGCTAATAGATTGCCTACCATGATGGCAGCGGCGCCTGCTGCAAGTCCTTTGACTGCATCTCCGCTAAACCGAATACCCCCGTCGGCTATAATTGGAATATGATGTCTCCTGGCCTCTGCAGCGCAGTCGAGCACAGCAGTCAGCTGCGGCACTCCCACTCCGCTTACAATACGAGTAGTACAGATACTGCCAGCTCCAATTCCCACTCGCAGGCCATCCGCCCCAGCTTCTATAAGCGCTTTTGCACCGGCAGCAGTCGCCACATTCCCAGCAATTACAGGCAGTTCGGGGAAAGCTCGTTTCACGGCGCGAAGCGCTTCCAGCACTCCCTTAGAATGACCATGCGCTGCATCGATAACGATTACATCCACTCCCGCATCTCTGAGTACTCCTGTGCGCTGAACCGGATCACGCAAAGGTCCAATTGCTGCGCCGCAGCGCAGACGTCCGCGCGCATCCTTTGTTGCATTTGGAAATTCGCGAACTTTCTGGATATCTTTGATGGTTATAAGGCCGAGCAGTTTTTTATGATCATCGACAATCGGGAGTTTCTCTATGCGATGCATCTGAAGAATAGCCTGCGCCTGTTCGAGCGTCGTCCCGATAGGTGCGGTAACCAGCCCCCCGTTGCGTGACTTATCACAGGTCATGACATCACGAATGGGGCGGCTGAAGTTCGTTTCAAATCGAATATCACGGTTGGTAAGAATTCCTACCAGAACGTTGGTATCTGGCTCCGTAATTGGGACCCCTGATATGTGGTATCGCTCCATGAGAAGAACAGCGTCGTGGATTGTTTTGTCTGGAGGGAGGGAGATCGGGTCAACAATGATACCATGTTCCGATCTTTTAACTTTATCGACTTCCTGAGCCTGCTGAGTTGGGTTCAGGTTGCGATGTATAATTCCCAATCCACCTTCGCGTGCCATCGCTATTGCCATGCGGGCTTCGGTTACCCTGTCCATCGGAGAACTTAAAATGGGAGTGCGCAGCGCAATATCGCCTGCTATGACACAGCGTGGATCTACATCGGCCGGGGTTACTTCTGCATCGCGAGGCAGCAGCAGCACATCGTCGAAGCTAAGACCGTCCTGCATTGATATCCCCGGTGACTGCATAGTATCCCCCTTGCAATTTCATAGTCTGAAAAATATTGGTTAGTATACCCCTCCAGGACGACTAAGTCAATTTTCGAATAGCTTCGGCTTATGCTTATAATTGATGCCGGAGAAACCTTCGCCTGGCAGATGTGCTCGCAGGCGTGTAATTTCCTCTTCGAGTTCGGCCACCTTCGCTAAAAGAAGCTGAACCATCTCCTGTAATTGTGAGATAGTCGCATCGTTATGATTAGTGTTTGGAGTATTTTGTGAGTTCATACAGTTCTATTAAAAAGGAGATAGCAATAAGACTTCCTGTTTCTGAAAATATCTAAAATAATTTTATATCTGCGTCGACTCTGAATTGTTAGATTAAATTAAGTACAGACAACTGCTTAGGGTTTATGTGAGATTAAACCATGATCAATGCACTTTGATTTAAAAGTGTCCATACCTTCAATCTGTAGTGGTGTAAGATCATAGTTCATCACGTTCATTAGGTAGTCTGAACAGCGTTCCAGTGAGAGGTGAAGTGAATGTGCCCACTTGAGTGAGAGTAGATCTAGATGGTCCACTCCCCACTTTTTAGCTTTAGTCAGTACTCTTATCATTTCGTCTGAAACTGAATCTTGGCGAGGCTGCCAGGCAGCATAAACGAATGGCAGGGCAGTCAGTTCGCGCCAGCCAAGGCCGAGATCGTACACCACCACTCCCTCCGGCAGATCGAATAAACGGAGATCACCAATTATCAGGCCGGCATCATAACTGGTGAGCATTTCCTCAATATTCGGGGCGGCATGAAAATATTGCGGGTTGAGATGAAAACTTTCGCTGAGCAGAATTTTTGTCAAAGCGGAGGAGGTCAGTGAACTCGTGTCCAAGGCCACAGTGCGAATGGAATCAATCGGAACCTTTGAAAACAGGCGCACACTTTTTACTGCACCAAATGCCGAGATGGACATTCCAGGAATTACTTCCAGGCTGGGATTTTGAAAACCTTCGAAAATGGAAACATTGGCAACATCGATCCGTTTCTGCCGCAGAAGCTGAGCGAGTTCGGAAGGGACTGCATAGACAATTTCGACATCACAGTCACATTCAGGGGTATGAAACCAGTCGACGAGAGGTTTTGCGTTGAGATAGGGGACGCTGCCGATACGGATTGTCATAGTGTTACAATGGTTTCTATTTGAAAAAAAGATCGTCCAGCAATACGAAGGCGAAAAGACTAACGCTGACCCATCCGTTCAGCGTGAAAAACGCCACGTTTACTCTTCGTAGATCATCCGGTTTTACCAGGAGATGCTCATAAATAATAAGCGAAGATACCACGCCAATACCCAAAAAATAGATCATATGCAGGCCGTATACTTTGCCGATTCCAAAAAGGAGGCAAAGCATTATAAGGTGCATGCAGCGCGACAGCATCAGTGCATTTGATTTGCCAAGAGCTTTAGGGATAGAGTGCAGCCTCGATTTCAAGTCTACTTCGTAGTCCTGGAGAGCATAGATAATATCAAATCCGCCAATCCACAACATCACGGCGGCCCCCAGCAGCAGCGGTACCGGGCTCAGCGTGCCTCTTACTGCCAGCCATGCGCCGATAGGGGCAATTCCTATTGCGAAACCGAGAACAATATGGCAGAGCGAGGTAAAACGTTTTGTGAACGAGTAGCCCAGAACGGCAAGCATCGCCAGCGGGGAGAGCAGAAAACAGATAGGATTCAACTTGTAAGATGCAAACTCGAAAAGCAAAATCGAGACAGTCAGAAACAGAGCGACCTGCGTTTTCGAGAGCAGGCCTGCCGGAATATGCCGGGCTGCTGTTCTGGGGTTATCCCGATCGATTTCCGCATCCAGCAGCCGATTGCAGGACATCGCGGCGCTTCTTGCTCCTATCATAGCCACAACGATCCAGAAGACTGTTCTGCCGCTGGGGAGACCATGTGGCATATGTCTGGAGGCGAGCAGCACACTGATTAGTGCGAAGGGCATCGCGAAAATCGTGTGTTCGAATTTTATCATCTCGAGGATGAGTCTGGTTTTATCAAAAAATGATTTCATATAGTGTTGATGAAGGGAGATAAGCGGGCGTTTAATCTTCTGAATATTGCCATTGAGGCACCAGGTTTTGAGTTAAACCTAACTGCTGCATAATACGCCCGACAATGTGATTTACCAATCCGTTGATATCTGCAGGCTTATGATAGAAACCGGGAGACGCAGGCAGAATGGTCGCGCCGGCTTCGGCAAGCTGGGTCATATTTCGTAAATGTATCAAGTTCCAGGGCGTTTCTCTGGGCACAAGAATAAGTTTTCGTTTCTCTTTCAGGCATACATCTGCAGCGCGTGTCATCAGGTCGTTACTGATGCCGTTTGCAATGCGCCCAATAGTTCCCATGGAACAAGGAACTATGACCATTCCATCGTGCTGGAACGAACCGCTGGCCGGCGGCGAAAAAAAATCTTTTTTGTCTAACAGGTGAATATTAGGACAGACGTGCCCTAATAAGTCTTTTACATTCGGCTGCTTCCCATCGATTTTTTGTTCCGTTTCGAGATTAATTACCTGCGCTGCCTGGTCGGAAAGGATGACATAGATCTCGGTGCAGACCTTAGCAGCTTCTTCGAGCAGCTTCAATGCGTAGCATGCGCCGCTCGCGCCGGTTATTCCTACGACTATCTTTCGTGCACCGGCAGTATCCGCCATATCAGGACTGAGCCTCCGGAGAACAGATTTTGCCAGGATGGAGTTCAGCAAAAGCACGCAATACGCGCTGATGGGAATCCCCTTGGGCAGCCAGAGTAACCAGAGCCTCCTGCAGCAGAACTACATCGTGTTTTAATAGATTATTGCGGCACTCAGTACTCCGGAATAGGTCACGCGCGGTGATGATTCCCGCCGGATCAATACCGATCGGTTCCAGGCATCGAACGGCCCCGGCGTACATACCCATGTAGGTGTAATCACGGGGATAATTTCTGCCCGGAAGATGCTGCGTATACTCAATTTTTATCGCAGCATACAGTTTGAAATCCGGTTTTAGCTGAGCGCGGGCTTCCTCATATACCTCTCTGATCAATGCCTCGTCGTAGGTTTCACCATTTTCAAGCCGTCCCCCCGGGAATCCATACGAGCCTTTGCGATCACGAACGACGAGCAGTTTCTCGCCAAGAAATGCCGCGATATGCACAGAAGTTGTGATGGAATCAGACGGGAGTACTTTACAGCGGAACCCGGTGAGGCGAACCGGCTGCAGCCCC
>JBBRDM010000030.1:0-37058 GCA_038203935.1 Chthonomonadales bacterium | reverse complement strand
CCCGGCAGATTCTCCCGGTTTGTGCTAAAACTCATTGGCCGCAAGAGCGCTTCTGTAATCGCTGTATCAGAGGCAGTTAAAGAGTCGTTAATCGATGCCGGGCTGCCTGCAGATAAAGTATCTGTCATTCCTAATGGAATTGATTTGGATCCATTCAATAATATATTTAATGATGAAGAAACGAGAAGATTTTTTGGATTGCAGCCGCAAAGCCGAATAGTACTGGGATTAGGCCGATTGTCCTTTGAAAAAGGCTTTGATTTACTTATTGAAGCATTCGGTGAAGTGTGCTCTCAATATGAAAATCTGCAGCTTGTGATCGCTGGCGATGGTCCAGAAAAAGAGAATCTTAAGCATCAAGCGAATCGGCTGAAAAACTGTAATCCCCAATGCAGGGACGATTCGATAGTTTTTACAGGCAGAACAGATAAAACTGCACCGCTGCTTCATGCTGCGAGCGCTGTCGTTATCCCCTCTCGCGAAGAAGGACAGGGACTTGTTGCTATCGAAGCAATGGCCTCAAAACGCCCGATAGCTGCCAGCTCCGCAGGCGGTCTGAGCGAAACTATCCAGGATTGCGCCAACGGCCTGCTTGTTCCCGTAGGAGATATAACCTGTCTTACAGCGGCATTAATAAGACTGCTGTCCGATTCGGAACTTTCTTTGAAGTTTGGCGAAGCTGGCAGAAAACGAGTTGAATCTTTGTATACTTCAAAAGTTATGATCGATCGTTTGGATCAGTTGTATCGCGCTGTGGTTAAAACTGGTAAGAATTAAGACCGTGAATACTGCCCATGTCAATGACTGAAGAACAACAACAAAAATTAAAGCGGGGCGCTGAAGAATTTGGAATAGCTCTGACAGAGCCACAACTGCAATCCTTTGCTGCTTACGCTGCGATGCTCCAGGCTAAAAATGAGGTAATGAATCTTACTCGGGTTAAACCGGAGGATTATGTGGATCTGCATTTTCTAGATTCACTCTCGGCAGCAGCAATTCAGCAGTTCTTACCTGGAATGAAACTCCTTGATATCGGTACAGGCGCTGGTCTGCCCGGGATACCACTTGCCATCGCTTTTCCTGGCCTGCACACTACTCTGGTAGATGGAACCGCGAAAAAGCTGAGATTCTTGGATCAAGTTATAGCTGCACTTGAGATGAAAAACATTCGAACTCTTCACGGAAGAGCCGAGGATCTTGGAAGGCTTCCTGAACTCTGCGGGAAATTCGATATGGTAACCGCGCGCGCAGTTGCAGATCTCGAAACACTTGCGGGATGGATGATCCCATTTTTGAACAAAAATGGAGTGGCGATTGCCTATAAGAGTGTTGAAATTGACAGGGAACTCAACTCGTTTAAAAAATCTAGCGGCAGTGTTCTTCTAGGCGATAAAAGAATACATATACCAGGGTCGGCTATTGAGCGGCGGCTGATTCAAATCGCACGGTCAAAATAGAAACGGCTGCCGAATATTCTCGGCAGCCGCAGTAACTATTTTGGAATACCGCCCGGCATTCCGCTGTATATATCATCGATCATCTTTTTCTCCTTAAGGCTTGGAGCGTGTTTTGGATCGACAGCGAGCGCCTTTCGATAGTAGCCGAGTGCAGCTCTATACTGTATCGGAGGAGGCAGTGTACCCTGCTGTAAGGTCATGAGTTCGTGCCCATATCCATACGCAGCCTCTACCACTCCCTTTTTCAGCTTTTCATCTTTGGGGTTTTTTTTCAGCTTAACTTCGGCATCAGCGAGTTTCTTTCCAAATGGAACCAGTGCTTTATCCAGTTCGGGCGCCTTCTTCATGGCTTCGGCCACGGTCATTTTTTTTCTCGGTGCTGCGAACGGCGCGGCTCCGTGTACCTGCGCTCCTGAATTGATTGGTACCAGCAAAACGGCGGCAAACAACACTAACTGTTTTATCGAACAGTGCATTCTGTAATTTCCTTTCCTATCTCTGACTGCGTTGGTGGAATTTGTTTCAACGTATCTGAGGAACTGATAAAATCATACCTCGAAAATGCGATTTGATCCAATTTTATGCATGTTTGAACGGCATCCGAGTAAAAAATAATTCGAGTGATTTTTAAAACAATTGCATCACTTCATGAAACGTTTTTACTGCTTTGGGTGATGATCCCCAGCCAACTGCTTTCACAAACGTCCAGCCAGCAACACGCTGAGGATCCAAGTTGAGATGATTTGCAAATCTAAGTATCTGGCCATGGAGAACGTTAATCGGATTCCTGGACTTTGATGCGCAATGATAACGATTATGCATCCACTGTGCAATATCGTATGCAGGATCTCCGATTAGCGGTTTAGGATCAATTATTAGCCACGGCTCCCGCTGCGATGCAAGCACATTTCCAGGATGAAAATCGCCATGCAGAAACACTTTTTTTGGCTGGTCTGAGGCGAGTTTCAAACCTAAGTTCAGTGCCTCTGCTGCAAGATCGGCATAATAACCATTGAGAGATATTATATTCGTGATATCCTCTCGCCATTCTGCAGTCAAATTCTCCAGCGATACGAAGGGAGCATGAGATTCAGGTTTCCTCCACAATTTTGGCAGCAGCTCCGCCGCAACAGCATCTGCCTCATCAATACTTAGAGTCCACAGATCTCTACCGGGAAGACATCGCTCCAGCAGCATTGAAAAACCATCGTCAGATACTCTCAGCAGCCGAACCGCTCCTTCCCCATTTAAAAAACTCAGTGCATACGCCTCATATTTTGCTTCTTCATGCGGAATGCCGATCTTTAAGACAGCGCTTAATCCGTCTTGCATTTCAACAGCAGCAACCCACGAAACTGCACCACTATGGTCGAACATCTGTTCACATCGAAAACCCCATTCTTGTTCAAGTTGATGCACTTTAAAAGGCAGACTTTCCAGCCACTGTGTACCCTCCTCGCCAAATTCCTCAATACCCCGTTTTAAATTTTTCGGAATGAAAAATTCCACCTTTTGCCTCGAATTCGTATTGTTAATGCTGCCGATCTAAAATGCAAATTACGATCAGATGATTATAGCAGTACTTTCCTTTCCAATTATCCACGATTATAATCCATACGGTGCAGTCTTGATTATGTAGTCTTGAAATTGATAATTTCAGATCTCAACTTGGAGCGAGTAAAGCCGACTCATTTTCACGGAGCAGGAAAAAGGCCGCTGCCAGAAGAAATCAATACAAACAACAGTGACTGAGCACTGCTGCCACCGTACTGGATGGAGATTGAAGTGGCGACTTTGAAAGGATAGAATCATGAAAGTTGGGCTGTATAGCATTACCTATCTGGGTGTCTGGTACAACGGGCCGGGTCTCACCATCGAAGAGGTGATCGACCGCTCACGCAAGTTCGGCTACGACGGAATTGAAATAGATGGCAAACGCCCGCATGGAAATCCCCTGGATATGCCGACTTACCGATGTCGTGAAGTACGCCAAAAAGCGGACGATGCCGGACAGGAGATCTATGCGGTCGCCGCCAATAACGATTTCTCCAGTCCGATACCTGAACATCGGGAGTGCCAGATCTCTTACATCCGCGACCTGATTCGCATGACGGCTGATCTCGGCTCGCCCGTATTGCGTCTATTCGCTGCCTGGCCCGGGATCACCAAGACCGAGAATGGTGGCCGCTACGATATCGCCAAAAGGATGTGGAAACTGACACATGAGGAGTTTACCGACGAGCAGACGTGGGATTGGTGCCGTGAAGGGCTGATCGAGGTGTCTCGCTGGGCGGAGGATGCTGGAATTACACTGGCCTTACAGAATCACGCGCCTGTCACCAACAACTACGAAGATATGCTGCGTATGATCCACGAGGTCGGTTCTCCAAGCCTGAAAGCCGCCTTCGATGCTCCTCTGGCAAGAGACCAGGGCGTCACCAATATGCGTAGAGCGGCTGCAGAGGTAGGCGCACTGCAAGTGCTGACTCACTTCGGCGGCGAATACGAGGAAGGTCCAGACGGCGAGGCGATCCATTATGTGCGCGAGCGCGATGGCGGCATGACATTGGAAAATTTCTACCCTGACTTCACCCTCGGCATGCTCGATATTGGTTACACCGGCTATACCGGTTTCGAGCTTTGTCATCCACTGCCTATCGTCAATGGCACAACCGTTGGGATCGACTTCGTGGATAAAAACGCCCGCCTTGCGTTACAGTTTATGCGCCAAACTATCGCGGATGCGAAATCGGCAGAGTTGGCTCTCGCGTAGTTTATAGATTAACCATCGACCTGCATAACTTCGATCAGCACGACTTTTGTGCTGATTGAAGTTCTTCGGCTAGTGAGTACTTCATCACAATTTCATTCCACCACTCTGACATTCCGTGTGACTTCACAAAAGATTTCTCAAGCACAAAAATTTCTGGAGTCTCACTTGGAAAGCAGGTCTAACTCTATGCGAAGAAGGGGCAGTCCATACTTCTCGTAGAAGCGGTCGGTTCCGAGTTCACCTCCCGTTTTAACAGTTACTCCATTTTTAACTTCAGTTTCGCTTATACTCAATTTCTCTTTGGTGATCGGATCAATATCAAGACAATATTGAACCCCTTTATCCACAGCGGTGCTGTTGGGATCGTACGAAACTAGAAAAGCTGACACTGCATCAATCGGAGGATCATAAATATACTGTACAAAATCTTGTTTCTTTTTCAGATCATTTTTCGCAAAGATGCTTCCAATCAGGGAACTGCTGAAGATAACACTATCGTTGCCTGATCCCAGCACGAACTTATGAGTAAATTCATCATAAAGACTGCTGATAGTATGCTTAGGCAGCACTACTGAACCATGTACATACTTGCGATTGTCGGTCAGCCGTACTCGATACAGAACTTTATACTTACCAGCCTGACGTAAATAACAGTACGCACGAAGCTTTCTACTAAGATAAACATACATTCTATCTGATTTCCCTACCGGGAAATATACCGTCTCCTCGTGGTCTCCTATCATGCGGTCGATTGGCCATCCATGAACTACTGTAAAGTTTTTCACCATACGGTACCTTTCCTTAGTAATTCTTAAGCCTATGGATACTGACCGGTTAGTCGTAGTATCTCTACGCTCTGTTTCATTACATCATCGAAATCGTCATATCCATGTGCGACAGCGCTCTTCGAAATGTTCGTTAGAGACCTCAAAGATAGAAAAGCTAAAGCAATGATTCTCAACGGTGGTAAACAATTATTGATAATGTAGTCTATTGATCTTGAATTCCTCATGTTTTACCTCCTTGATAAACTCCTAGCATATCAATTTTGGATAAACTTCTGCTTGATTATTATGGTGGTCATGCATATTATTAATTCCGCTGGTGACTTCATTTCCTGCATGTCTATTGCATTCGAAAATTTTGCGATGTAAACAAACGGATCTCGCACCGCAATAAGGCATACACAATAAATGGCCACAAATAATTGATTTTTTAGCTAATTCATGCTATTATATATTGGAGGAGCACTCATGAGCGATATCAAAAGGACAATGACTTTGAATCTTACCGAGTCTGAAATGCAGGTACTGGAAGCATTAGCAAAACAGAAGGAGGTGACAAAGACTGCGGTGATCCGCCAGGCGATTCGCATTTATCAGATGATTGACGCTAGGTTATCAGTTGGCGAAAAACTTGTATTCGAAGATGAAGCAGCTCAGAAGAAAGCAGAATTGATGGTTTTATGAGCACAATCCCGATCAAGATATACCAACGTCTGGACAAGTCAGTGATAGATGCCGTCCTCCATACCGAGCTTGCACCAAGCGTGCTAATCGATGTTGAGAGGGAGTGGCGTCCGATTCGCTTGGCAACTGCGCGGGAGCTATACAGTCAAGGCAGGAGTGGCGAAATACCTCAACACTTCCAATGGGACTGGGGTGCAAAAAGTGGTAAGCTGCAGCTACTTGCTTACCGGTGTCTTGGTATAGAATGTGCTAAAAAATGGCAGGGTTTACTTATGGTCAAGCTCACCGGCGGAATGGCACGGCTCGACCCGGATAAGGGTAAAGACCTCGTATATATCGAATATCTTGAATCGGCTCCTTGGAATCTTGCTGTGATGGTGGAAACACCGCTGTACGGCGGTATCGGCTCTGTACTAATGCGGGCAGCGGTACAATTAAGTTATGACGAAGGTTTTCATGGACGGCTGGGGTTACACGCGCTTCCACAAGCTGAGGAGTTCTATCGTAATGATTGTGAGATGCATTCCTGCGGCCCTGATCTATCGTATGAGAATCTGCCTTACTATGAGATGACTCGCAATGACGCGGCGCGCTTTTTTTCAAACTCGGAGGGGAGTGCGATATGAAGTTGAACATCAATATAGACTGGCTGCGCTTGATGGCGGAGAAGGAAGCTAACAAAATCGTTTCCGTCGGCGGACTCGTAACACCTATCGAAGTAAATGCGGTAGTTCATATCCCTCAAGCAATGCAGTCGGCAGAGTGGAGTCAACTCTTTCCAATCAGCGAAATGCGAAAGCTGAGATTCTCCCTGCCGGAAGGAGTT
Source organism: Chthonomonadales bacterium (assembly GCA_038203935.1). GTDB lineage: Bacteria > Armatimonadota > Chthonomonadetes > Chthonomonadales > Chthonomonadaceae > JANXSG01. The sequence goes on along the minus strand of JBBRDM010000030.1, from coordinate 30,533 downwards.
CCCAACTCAGCAGCCCTTCTGAAGTTCTTCGATGTCCGATCACCCGACGCATGGCGAGTGAAATGGAGTGACTATGCAGTCACATTTCGACAGACTCAAAAATTTGACTTCAGTTGGGAGTCCTTAGCGGCGTGGGTGCGGGAAGCAGAGATTATCGCCAATCAGATTCCGCTTGCAGAATTCGATGAAGCAAAATTGCGAGGATCTCTTGAGGAACTGCGACACCTGACACGGGGAGATGTCCAAAAAGGGTTAGATCGAGCTCAAATCATATGTTCAGAGGTTGGGATCGCGCTAGTAGTAGTTCCAGGGTTACCTCACACTCGGATTAGCGGTTGTGCTCGCTGGTTGAATGACGAGCAGGCAATGGTTGGACTGACGCTCCGGTACAAGTGGGCAGATCAATTATGGTTCACTTTTTTCCACGAAGTAGCTCATATTTTACTCCATCGAATGCGACGATTGTTCGTGATCGATAATGCAGCCAGTCACATGCGCGACGACATGATCGATCCCGACATGTTGAAATATGAAGATGAGGCTGATCGGTTCGCGGCCGACACACTCATTCCTCCTGATGCATTGGCGAAATTTCTCGATGTACATGATGAAACACCCACGAACGCCGAAATACATAACTTCGCGGAGTCTATAGGAGTGGGCCCTGGCATCGTGATTGGCCGCCTCCAACACATCAATATTATTCATTACTCGCAAGGCAACAAGCTAAAGCAGAAGTTGTCTTGGGACTTTGTTGCCAAGGAGTAACAACATGATTGGTAAGATATACATCATTAGTAGCGGTTACGACCCCGTAATGGGCAAGCATGTGAATGACCCATATTTAGGTCCAAATCCAACATTAGGCGCCTGCCGCCCCGATATCCGCGAAAAGCTCCAAAAGGGCGACCATATCTTCGCGATTTCTGGAAAGGTGTCGAACATTGATCAGACCATACTAGGTGGCTTTGAAATCGCAGAAAAAATCAGCGGCATCGCAGCATTTCAGCGTTTTCCGGAACGACGGTTACGCGTCCTGCCTAACGGCCAAATCACGGGCAACGTGATCGTAGCAGCTGATGGAAAACAACACGAACTGGATACCCACGATCAATTCGCCAGACGGATGGAAAATTATGTCGTCGGTGCAAATCCAATAGCTCTTCTGACGCCGGAAGAATTGACTGAAGGAAGATATCATACTCTCGAAATCTTACGTGAAGTTTTCTTAAAAAAAGGGAACTCAGTGATGGAAATCATCGGGCGGTGTAGCAATCTGTCCGAAAAACAAATTCATAAATTGCATGAGTTTCTTGAGCAAGTTAAGGTTATGGCGCGTTCCCGACAGATAATGGGGTTACCTATCGACCAAGGAATTCTAGGTAATGGGATTGGTACAAAGACATGGTAACAATAAAACTAAGTGACCCAGTCCAACAAGCAGAGACACATGTGTTGTGTGATGTTATCGCAATTGGAAAACGGAGAGACGGTGGGACACGATACTGGTGCCGCACACACCGCGCCGATTCTACAGCGAAGTATGGAATACCGGCATCAAAATGTTGTTTGTCAGATGAGATATCCATAAGCAACGATGAGGTTCAGGTTCTCGATCTGGATAAATACCTGGGTGGTGTTGCGTTATGGGGTGCCGCACCTGCTGTGTACGACACGACAAAGTTACCGATTGAACGAGGAATCCACGTTCATGCACGCCTGACGCCAAGATCAGATAAGGAAATCGATCTTACATACCAAACTATGAGGATTGTAGGCAAGCATTTACCCGCTGAAGGCATTATCATCAAGCCGAAAGATGCAATTTATTATCTGATCAGCACTATATTTAAGTGTGCAACTTCACTTATCGCCTGTACCTATTGCTGCTGGCCACACCTTGACATGGATTATTTCAGCGTCCACTCGCATCGAAGGCATCTCTGCACAAATTGCGGCAGGTATTTTTACGATCGCAATAAGGGAATAGGCAATCCAATAGCTGGTGTTCGGGAAGCATGTAGCACGGCTGTCCACAATATAGTTCCAGCTCTGAAAAGTCTGACAATCAAGCAGTCGCAATATCCTGGTGGCATTCAAATTTGGGGATCAAATCCAGCATTCTTATGGACACAGTTCAAAGACGAGGAAGAGGGTATCCACGTTCATACCTTTCTTACTGAATACGATACTGAGCCGACTATTGACGAGACCTTCGGAGAAGTGATTATTGATGATGTTAGGCTCGATCCTGTTATGGTTCGTATCTTGATGGCGCAAAATGTTCTTCCCGTGCTAAAGGATCGTGTGCAGTCAGTAAACTGTCCAAACTGTGATTATCCTCAATTCGACGTTGGTGAAGCAGCTTACACGCCATCGCATGTCCACGTATGCTCAGAATGCGGGAACTCATTCGCCGTACGCGGTCGATTGCGAAATATAGTCGCCAATCCGCTTCCAACAATCCTCACAGATCTTGCAGCGTTGGCTCCGCGGCCTATCCAGCTAATAAGTCCTAGCAACTTGCCGAGATAGTTCGATGAGCGATTCTCAGAGCTTTCTACCAGTTTTGTATGTATACGTTGCTTCAGTCATTGAGCAATTTACGAGTACCTAATAATACATTATAATATTAGGTTGCACATTCTTCGTTCACCATATCCAATATCCATATTTCATTCTTTAGTAAGCTACAATTATTAGCGGTACGCCAATATATATTCTTCGCATAGGATATGCCCTGTGTGCCGAATTAATTTGCATTGAAGCTTGGTACTATATGTCCGTTCGATAGCTACAGCATTGGTAAAATAAGTATTTCTAATGAAATCAAGGTACCTAGAAGTTGGTAGCAGCCAGAGAAACCTAACGTACTTCTTAAAAAATGTTCTCAAGATATTAATTATCCCGCTGGCCTGCTATAAAACCAGCCTTAACTTTCCGTAGCGATATCCGTTATAACGCCACTAGCATACTCCTGCACGAATTGTCCAGCTACGTTTGCAGCCGTTTGCAGAAATATCTGTTTATTATAGGGAATATTGGAAGTTGAGAATAACAGCCGATACGTTTCGCATCAGTCCACGATGTTTGGCACGCTTTACGGGACTACGACGGAACTTCTCCCGGAACTCCTCTTCGCTCAATAATGAAAGATCACTTAGCAATTGGTTTGAGGTTATTTCACGAGGCTGGAACGCAGGTTCGGTAGTTGGAGTGGATCTGCGGATATTGAACGGGCAGACCTCCTGGCAGATATCACAGCCATAGATTCGGTTCCCCGATTCAGAGATGGCCGGTGCGAGTTCCATAGGAATTTCACCTTTAAGTTCGATGGTGAGATAGGAAATGCATTTTCGAGAATCGATCTCGTATGGGGCTGTAATCGCACCTGTGGGGCAGGCATCGATACAGGCGGTGCAGGTTCCGCAGCTGCCAATGGCAGGGGAGTCGGGCTCTAACTTTAAGGTCGTAATGATTTCGCCAAGGAAAAAATAAGAACCTTTCCGCGTATTGATCAGCATCGTATTCTTGCCGAACCAACCCAATCCGGCGCGGCGGGCCACTTCACGCTCTAAAATCGGGCCGGTATCGACAAAGATTTTAGCCTCGGCTTCCCCATCGATAAGCAAACGAATGGCTGACCACAGGGATTTTAATCGGTTAGAGATAACTTCATGGTAGTCATCACCGCGCGCATATCTGGCAAAGATTCCACGCTCAGGGTCGACAGTAGGCGTTCCGGGGCCCTCTTCTGTATCTGAATAGTAGTTCATCGCAACAACGATAATGGAGCGGGCATTGGGGAGAAGTTCTCGGGGGTCGAGTCGGCGGTGCAGATTGCGGGCAAGATACTCCATCTCGCCAGCATAGCCCTTATCAATCCAGCTTCTGTACGCCTCAGAAAAAACAGAAGGCTCAGCCGCTGTAATCCCTGCGAGGTCAAAACCCGCTTCGAGAGCCAGTGATTTTATTACCTCTTCAATTTCCGCCATGAGGTGAGGTTTCAGATCGAATGATACTATCCGATCAAATTGAGCGCATCCTGGATCGAATTTTGAACGCAGGTAAATATCGGGGTATCACGTAGCGTATATTTGCTCGATTCTGTTTCGCGGAGCGCCTGTACCAGATCTAGAAAATCAGACATTACATCCGATTCGAAAGCAACGACAAACTCCTGATCATCGATGCCGAAGGAGTAGGTAGTGTTCAGCTTGATCGAAGGAAATTTATGGCCAAGCAGAATGTGTGAGGACATGATCTCCTGACGTCTTTCCGCGGGAAGCAAAAACCAGTCCCTTGTTTTAACAAAAGGATAGACGAATAGATATTTACGCCCTGTGGGCCTCAAAACCAGGCGCCTGCCTTCAGGAGCGTCCTTTTCTGTAGGGTCTTTATATTGAGAGTTTTTGGTCATCGCCAGGAAGCTGTAAGGCTGAACGGCCCAGCTGCCCATTCCTGTATTCAATATTCGTGCGCAGTGCTTCTGAAACAGTTCTACATTAGGCGCAGAATTCCATAAGAGCAGGTCAACATCGCCACGAATACCCACCAGCGAATAACAGCGGACCATCATTTCGTCGGCAGCTTCCTGCACAGCGCAGGCAAACTCCTCTTTGTCTTTTGCCCGTTGATCAGCAGGCAATCGCCTCCAGGCGGCATCGAATTTATAAAACACAAACTGAACTGCAACTCGCCCCGGCGTGTCCATACGAAACTCCTCAATGATTACTATAAAATTTATGGCAGCGCAAGAAGGCAGCGCACGGCGCTATCTTCTGCGGCTATTTTTCGAAGCTGCCTGCCAGATCCTGAATCCCAATACTGTATAGATCCATCAGCCGATCCGCTGACTAATGTCGATCCATTAGAGCTCCATAGCAGGGAGTCGACGGGCGAACCCGCATTAATTTGAGTGGCGACACTCATCCCCCCTGAAGTGTGCCAGAGACGAACTCTTCCCTCGTCATCCCCTGTAGCCAGCAGCAGTCCATCCGGGCTGAATACCGTGCAGTATACGCTCCGGCTTTCGACTTTCATACGATTGGCGAGGCCGTTATTGTCCAGCTTCCAGGTCTTGCAAAAACCATCGGAACCGGCAGAGGCCAGTGTCATTTTATCCGGTGCAAGCGCCAGGGCATTGATACCCTCATCATGGGCAGGAATATTCGATCGGTATTGAATGATTACAGAGGCGCCTGTATCCTGCAGTTTCCAGGTACGAATCATCTTATCCGAACTGCCGCTCACAAGCTGGGTATTGCCATCAAAAAATATAAGGGAGCGAACAGTGTCTGCATGGGCCTGAACATCTCCCAGCTGTTTCCCACTTTGTGCATCCCATAACCGTATATGACGATCGGTGCCACCCGTAGCAAACCATCTGGAATCTGAGGATACGGCCAGCGCTGAAATATCACCAGAGGAAGTCTTAATCCGGCGCAGCACTTTTCCCGTACTTTTCTGCCAGAAAACGATGTCTCCATCAGCGCCAGCGGATACTATCGTATTTCCCGCATCCTGCGGAAGCAGCAATATTGAGTTGATCGCAGAGCCGCGATCTCCCATCTTTCGGATCAATTTTCCCTGATCATCCCACAAACTGATGGTTCCGCTGCTGCCTGCGGAAGCCACTGTGGGAAACTGCTGAGCAGGCGCCGCGCCAGCCAGCACAAACATAAAAAGCGCCAAAGCAATGCTGCGGACTGCCTGTATGTAGATCCCTGATTTGTATTGGTTACCCCTCATTATTACCACGTGGAACCCTTCCGTAAAACGTATGGCCGTCTATGGAAGGGTTAGACTGTAAATGCAGGCAGATGTTACGGTTCTGATAGATTGCTGCTTATGCAGACACAGGTTCTCTTTCTAGATAGAAGTTATGCTCATACAAATCTATTACCCGATTGAGTTCAGATGGTGTGAATGCCGGGGTATCCGTTGCAGCCGCAAACTCGTCCAGCTGATCGGCATCATAGATATTTGGAAGCAGCGAAGCAATACTTTGCTGTGTTAGGATAAACTGAATAGCCATCTGCCCCAAAGTACGGCCGGCATCCTGGGCAGCAAACTGCAGTTTTTCCACTTTTTGAATTCCATCAATCAGCCATTTCTGTCGCATCTCATCGGTGGTCACACGATGGCTTCTATGGTCGGTCGGGGCAAATTCGGTTTCTGTTGTATAAGATCCCTCTAAGATCCCAGAAGCATGAGGCACTCGAACCAGTACAGGTACTCCACGCGATTCGGCCAACGGGCAGATGCTTTCCCCTAGAACCTGCTCCAGCAGATTGTAAATTATCTGCACGGCAGTGTGCCGGTGCACTACACAATAGAGACCCTCTTCAATCTGGCGGTCGGCCTTCAAAGCCGGGCCGAGCGCTGCGCCGTAACCGAGTATTTTACCCTCAGATTTAAGCTCTTCAAGAGCAGCAAAAACTTCATCATTCTGCAGTGCATCCAGTCTGGGATTATGCAGCTGATAGAGGTCAATATAGTCGGTATTGAGCCTTTTAAGGCTCGCTTCGCAGGCTTTTTTAATATAGGGGGCAGTCCAGTCATGCGGTCGTTCTCGCTGTCCTGGCTGAGGGCCTGGGTAGTTCACGAAATCGTATCCGAACTTAGTAGCTATAACAATGTTCTCACGCTCGCTGCCGAGTGAATCGTGAAGGATTGTTTCCCCTTTGCCATCACCATAGACATCCGCAGTATCAAAGAAATTGATGCCTTTACTGTAAGCTTTGCGGAGCAAACTTTTGCTGAATTCATCATCATTGATGCCCCACATGGTAGTCGATACGGTCCATACTCCAAATCCAACCACAGAAATGTTTTTTCCTGTGTCTCCCAGCGGCCTGTATAACATTTTCTCGTCTCCTTCTGCAATTCGAGAGGCAATAGAAATTACCTACTCATGAAGTGTGCTCGCTGCAGCGGTGTCGGCGTCAGCATTATCAATCATAACCACCGAGTTTCGACCGTCGGTACTTTTCCAGACTCCGCACGGTCCGCCTCCATAGCTGAAACCGAGTTTAACTTCTGATCCATCCATATTAAGAATTGGGTGATAGAATTCACCAACAGCGCTGGATTCCCGGGTGATGTAGTGCCCGATTAAAGCTCTTCGAAATCTTTCCTTGCTGCGATTTGGAAGGCTGCCATGTATCAAAGAACCGTGAAAAAATAGGACATCTCCAGCGCTCATAATAACTGGTACAGGCTTACACTCGGGTGGCAGCGGTACGGTTACATCCGTAAAGCTGAGTGTGGTATCGGCTTTTTCGCTGCATAACAGCGGCATACTTCTGTCCGATGGCACCACCTGCATACACCCATTTTCTTCATCACAATCATCAAGAGCCAGCCAGGCCGCAACACATGTTCCAGGATTTGCCCTCAAATAGAGCTGATCCTGGTGCATGGCCTGACCTCTTGCTCCCGGCGGCTTGAAATAGAGCATAGTCTGAACAGCATAGGGCTCATTCCCTAAGAGGGAGGACATTACTCTGTTCAGCCGCGAATCCAGCATCCATCGCAGACTCACCCTGTCCCAACGGTGCATGTGAATCATGCGTGGAAATCGTTTTAATGGATCATCATCATGAATGTCCACCCCATCAAAATCTCCTGGATAGATGCCCTTTCCGCGTAATTTCATAAAATGAGCGGATAGTTTCCTGGTTTCATAGCGAGAAAACAGGGATCTCAAAATAGTGTATCCACTGTTTTGGAATTCTGAAATGTTTTTTTCCGTAGATTTAATCATTATCTGCTCCTGATAGTGCAGCAGTAGTGAACCATTTGGACTGGTACTCAAGTGAACCATAATTCACTGTTTCACGACAAAATATTAGCCCAAAGATGTACCTGCTGTCAAGGTTCGTTTATATACGAGAGTGAACAGATTCACCTGTTGACTTTCCCGGGCAGATGTGATAAACTTCAATCGTCTTGTGAGTCATTTCAGGAGGATTCGTCCATGACTAGCCACCATGCTATGCGCCTGGCCTTGTGCGCCGCAGCGTTTAGTAGCTTTGGCCATATCGATAGCGCACTTTCTCAAGGTGCACAATCATCTTTCACTATACGCCGCCCCCCGGATGGATCAACTGTTCGAGAAAAAGTTCGAATTGAGATACCTCGTTCGAGTATTCACCATGGCGGTTTCGTCGCATTTTACGTCGATGATAAATTTCAAGTAGCTGTTGCACCTTCAGATAATGACGAAATGTCTTCTCGTCCTTTCTCTTATCTCTGGGATACGAAAGATTTAAAAATATCGGACGGAACACATACTGTGAAAGCGATCCTCTTCGAGCCAACAGCAGGCGGTGGTGATGGTATCGCCGCTACTGAAAAAGGCTCCAGCGAGGTGAAGCTGGAAGTTGCCAATAAAATTAAAAACGGCCACTCATCCCTTTTACTCCGCTATCGCTACAAAGATGGCGAAGATCTCAAATACCTGAGAGACAGTAAAGCAGTCATCGCGGGTGGTGTCTCTGATATTGGTGCTACAGGCGACCAGCAGTTGATGAGCATATCCAGCACGCACCTATTTGGAATTGAAGACGTGCGTTCAGATGTCTCTCTTGTGCGAAATAAACTCACCAGTCTCACAATATTGAACGGCGGCCAGGAGACAAAATTTCCGAGCTCCCAGCTCTCTAACTCCATGTATCAGGAGATAGACCCTGTAGGTGCAGTCCATTACGAAACGGGCACATCCAGCGGTCTTGACGAGTTTGCAAATCAGGGGCTGCCTGTAAACAATTCCCTGGAAATGCCGCTGCTCCCCACTTCGCGAGTTGCAATTGGGCAGACCTGGCATACGACTAATCAGAGGCTGGATATTCCTGGACTGCCGCCTAGCCAGCAGCCCAAGGTTACCCTTCTCAATAAACTGGTCGATTTGGAATGGCAAAATGGATATCCTACCGCGTTGATCCACCAGACATTCGAGGCAAATGCTCCTGTTCGATCTGTGACTTTTGGACAGATCGGAATTGCAGCGCCAAAAGTCAAATATGAGCGTGATATCTATCTGGCCTATAAATCTGGCAAACTCATTAAAACTTCGAGAACGCTTTCTGTAAGCGGAACTACTGCTGACCAGATTGGCGTCAATCGTGGAACTACTGTCCCGGGCGGGGGGATGATGGGCGGCGGTATGATGGGCGGCCCAGGCGGCATGTCTGGTATGATGGGCCGTGGAGGTATGATGCCAGGCGGTGGAATGATGGGAGGCCCAGGCGGTATGTCTGGTATGATGGGCCGTGGAGGTTATGGCGGCGGTGGCGCAGGCGCTATGCGCGGTAAAGATGGCGGTATGGGCGGCGGAATGATGGGCCGCGGCGGATTTGGCGGAATGGCGGGAGCCGGCGGAGCTCGAATGGGTGGAATGATGGGCGGTATGATGGGCGGAGCAGGCCGATTTGGTATGGGCGGTTCTCTTGGTACTGGTGGTGGTGCAGCTCGCAACACTGGTATCCCTGCTGAAGAACTCAACAAACCTATCACAATACGTGCAGTGACCGTCACAACACTCGAATAGTTATCTGGTCTTAGAGAGGTTTATTGTTCTCTTATTGAGGCGGAGTGCGCATTAGCTTGCGGACTCCGCCTTTTTATGAGTATAATCCTGTATAGGAAAATGTATTGGGTAGGAGAAAGAATGGCCGCTTTGCCGCTGCTTAAATTATCTGGTAATGATAAAGAAAAAAAAGGGGATTGGGATAAGCGGATGGAGCTTACCGAGCATCTCGGAGAGCTGCGTACCCATCTTATCCGTTCGCTAGTTTTTCTGCTGCTTGGCGCAGTTTTTGCCTATCAGTTTTTCAGCCCGCTTTATGGTTTGCTCTATAAGCCGCTAGAAAAAGAGATGAAGAAACAGAATGCTGCCCGCGTTCAGAAGGCGCAGCCAGAAGTTTTTATCATGCCTCATGCCACCTCCGATCCGCCTTCCAGAGCAGACTATGATAATCTGGCTAAAAGTGTCAAATGGGTCTACGATCATCCAGTAGCCGTGCCGCTCATGTCTATCGTATTTCGAAATTTCCATGAACCTTTTATGGTGCGTTTCAAAATCAGTATCATCTACGGCTTTATACTTGTGATGCCTTTTGTAGTCCGGGAATTTGTACTTTTCGTGCTGCCCGCACTCACGCCGCAGGAACGCAGGCCGCTGCGACTGCTTACTCCCATATCTGTTCTCTTGCTGGTTTTTGGGGTTGCTGTCGCCTACTATACCATGTTCTTTGCCATGCACTGGTTCTTATCGTATCTCGACGATTTTCCACAACCTGCAGTGCTCATGCAGGATCCCAATGACTATATCGTTTTCTTTGTAAAAATGATCGCGGCATTCGGATTGGCTTTCCAACTGCCCGTAGTTCTTATGGGGGGAGCATTTATTGGTTTGGTGACTTCCAAAGGGCTGATTAAGCATTGGCGCTGGGGTGTCATCGTTGCTGCACTGGGAGGACTAATCACTCCTTCCAATGATTTATTCTCTATGCTGCTCATGATTATTCCTTTGCTCATACTCTATGCCGCAAGTATTCTTCTGGTAAAAATCGTCGAGCGCATGAAATCTAACCCTTTGCCAGCCTAATCAGCGCCGGCGGGCGATGATGTAACCTGGATAAGACATGAATATAGATTCCTATCTTGAGGATCTCACGAAGGCTCCTTTCTATCGCGGCCAGATAACCCACACCGAAAAAATAGCAGCCCTGCCGCCTATTTATGGCGAACTTGAAAAACCGCTGCATCCTGATCTGATATCCGGTCTTAAAACGATGGGACTGGAAAAGCTCTACTCGCATCAGGCAGAGGCCGTGAATGCTGCCATAGATGGCGAGCATGTGACGGTTGTCACCTCCACCGCAAGCGGCAAAACCCTCTGTTATAATCTCCCAGTACTCGACGCGATTTTAAACGACAGCAACTCACGGGCCCTGTACCTCTTCCCAACGAAAGCGTTGGCTCAGGATCAGCTCGGCAAACTGAACGAGTTCGGCTTGTTCCCTACAGTACGATTTGCAGCATACGACGGAGATACCCCTCAGAAAGAACGGCAGATACTTCGTAAAAGCGCTCACATCATTCTTACCAACCCGGATATGCTGCACATCGGTATTATTCCCTCACACTCTCATTGGAGCAGTTTTTTTGCACACCTCAAGTATGTCGTAGTCGATGAGCTGCATAGCTATCGCGGTGTATTCGGAGCGCATGTGGCCCAGGTAATTCGGCGCTTGCGTAGGATCTGCGCCTACTATGGTATATCCCCTCGATTTATCTGCTGCTCCGCTACCATCGCTAATCCTGATACACTGACTTCAAAACTAATTGGGATTGAGGACCCGTTCATCATCGATAGAAATGGGGCTCCATCGGGACGTCGATCATTTCTTTTTTGGAATCCCCCATTCATTGATCAAGCGCAGGAAGAACGCCGCAGCGCGCATGTGGAAGCGGCTTCGCTTTTCACCGACTTAGTCAGGCACGGGATTCGGAATATAACCTTTGCACGCGCCCGAAAGAGTGCAGAACTGATCCTTCGATACGCGAGAGAGGATTTCGAAAAAAGTGACCCGCATCTTCTAACAAAAATTCGCTCCTATCGATCTGGCTATGAAAAAGAAGAGCGCCGCGATATCGAGCAAGGACTCTTCACGGGCAAGCTTGTAGGTGTGACGGCCACAAATGCTCTTGAACTCGGCGTGGATGTTGGCGGCCTGGATGCGACTGTACTTACCGGCTATCCCGGCTCGATATCGAGCGCCTGGCAGCAGGCGGGCAGAGCAGGCAGAAGCGGGCATTCATCGCTCTCGATTATGCTGGCGTTCAACAATCCGCTGGATCAGTTTCTCATGCGGCATCCGGAATACTTTTTTGACAAGCCGCATGAACACGTCGTCATCGATACCGATAATCCAAGAATCCTATCCCAGCATCTTTTATGCGCCGCAGATGAACGTCCTCTGGTTCCTGCCGATCTAGCACGATTTGGTAAAACTTCAAAGCATGTCCTCGAGAAAATGACGATGGAAGGAAAACTCATTCTCAGAGGAGGCAAGTGGTATAATGGCGGTGCCAGCCATCCTGCAGGTGATGTGAATATCAGGTCTGCTTCGAATGTTACTTACCGGATTGTCGATGTAGAACAGCACGATAAAACTATCGGCACCATCGAAAAAGTCTCGGCTTTCAAAACGGTACATCCCGGAGCAATATATCTGCATCAGGGAGAAACCTACTTGATTGAAAATCTGTATACGGAAAAATATATCGCTTCCGCGCGCCTGGTCGATGCCAACTACTATACGGAGGTTCGTGAAAACTCATTCACCAGTGTGAACGAAACGCGTTCGACCATCTTAATTGGAACTGCTGTCGCCTGCTTTGGAAGTGTGACGGTGAGGAATCAGGTTCTGGGATATCGCCAGAAGAAGCTGTTTGGGGATGAAGTTATCTCCATAGAAAACCTGGATCTGCCGGAAGAGTCTTTCGAAACGGAAGCGCTATGGTTCAGTATACCTCCCGAATTAACGGCACAATTTGATGAAACCTTGGATCTGCATGGGAGTATACACGCCATCGAGCATGCTGCCATTGGAATGATGCCTCTGCTATCTACCTGTGATCGCTGGGATATCGGGGGAATGTCCAATGTGAATCATCCGGACACAGGGCTTCCAACCATCGTGATTTACGACTCGTATCCCGGCGGAATCGGCATTGCGGAGGCAACCTATGGAAAGCTCGCTGAGCTTCTCGAATCAACCCGGGCCGTTATAGCCGAGTGCCCCTGCACTGCCGGCTGCCCCTCCTGCATCCACTCCCCGAAGTGTGGAAGTGGAAATGTACCGCTTGATAAGGCGGGAGCTTTGCGGCTGTTGGAACTGATACTTACTAAATAGTGGCGACTTAACCTCACCCAAGCGGAATTGCCCTCATTCCCTGACCCCTTCTCCCAAAAACAGGAGAATTCCATTTGCTCTCATCCCCTGACCCCTTCTCCCAAAAACGGGAGAAGGGGAAAATACCTCTCTCCAATCCTTATTCATCAGCGGACGACGGAGCATCTGCCCTACAGATTCTCTCGCTCCTCGCGGGCGTTTACCTCACGCCGGTCCTATCCCAGATGTCCCTTCCTCGCAGGAGAGGGGCGAATGCTATATCAACCGCCCCCACTTCCAATCGAGTACGAACTAAATAACCTTCCGCCATGCTTGATTATGCGAGCGACCTCTGTAAATTCCTAGCGTGTGTGTGTCGGACTATCGGAACTCAAAACCAGCACGTCAGGTGTCTGGGATGCGAACACTCCGGTGCCGTTGTTCTCTTGATAGATGACGAGCATGCCGTTTCCCTTGGTGAGCGTGACGAAACTGGAGGATGGAGTGTACTGAGCGGTGAGGTTGGTACTGATCGTGCGGCCATATCCGTAGGGGCCATTGGCAGTAGAGCGGCCGTCGTAGTAGTAGGCAATATCGACATCCATCCCCACAGAGGGCAGATGGATATTACGTTCAACGACGAGATTGCCTTGTGGCTGTGGATCCGGTCGGAAGCCTTCATAGCGAGCGCAGGGTGCCAAAGCATCCAGTCCATTGCTGCCGCTAATACCGGGAACATCCAGTGTGGGAATTCCGAGCTGCTTCGGGTCGACTAAGGAAATTATTCCACCATACTTCTTGATATAACAGAACTAAATCGTTGAGTGAGGCTGCGGGTGTTGCGTTTAGGTCAAGTCTGCCCGAGAAACCATATTTACTTAAACAAATGTTCACCATTTCGACGGAATTCCACTTTATTTCTGCACCGGGGGTTTTTGATTAACTGGTGTAAGTAGGAATCCACGACGTTCATTTTTTGGATATTTATTATTGTGACCGACACCCACTATAAACCCGCTGTCACTAATGTGTGATGCCCATTCAAGTGTCCACCCAGAATCTGCTGGTATTAGATATTGGAGGCTAACTATTTTTCCATCTCGCCATCTGCAAGCACCGCCCAACTTTCCACTTTGACCTACCGGAGCGATCCCTTGACCAACTATTGTTCCACTTCGATTTATGGAATATGCGTAACTTTCGGAAACTTCAGATGAGGGCAGAATTTCAACCTTACCATCTTTCCATATACATGCTCTTATATGCTTTTCGTAGCTTAGCCATCCAACTACTATCCCGACCTCATTGATGGCCGTACCCATGCTCTGTCGACCTCCTAACTCAGGCATCAATATTTGCTCGCCATTTTTCCACATGACAGCATGTCGATCACCGTGTGAGAAAGTATTTACATGCAATGCATTTTTTGGGATATAGTATCCTACAGCAATTCCATTACTATTTATACTGGTGCATGTACTTTCTGTATCATTTGAGTTACCGAGAATCTGAATTGCTCCATCTTTCCATTTGGCAGCACGCCATTTTCCATTTTTATCGTAGAGAGTTCCAGCGGAGGTTCCATCGTCAAGCAAACAATTTACATCACTTTGCCTATCTGCTAAAGCAAATGGTGTGAACTTATTATCTCGTCTCCAGATCACAGGCCACCTGCCTTTATATGCGGTATCTGCAAAGCCCGCTATATCGCCATGTGAATTAATTGCTATAGCTCTACCATATGGTCCGCCTAGTGTTGGCAGCATAAAAAGCTTGGCGTTTTGCCAGACGAATGGAAGTGCAAAAGCTTCACTGGAATCACTATAATTTCCAACTACCTGTCCAGAATTGTTAACTCCTGTAGTTATCGTAGAGGAATCTATTTGGTCGGGAAAAACTTTATTACGTTTGCTTGGTGTCCCCAAGTCGTTAATACTGTATTCGATTTTATGAGTTAGTTCCTGTGTACAAACTCCGTAATGAATAAGCGCAAATATGACCGACAAAACAATAGAAAACTTGCGAGCGACCATTAGATGATGCATATTCATGTTCCCATAAGCTTAGCATGATTCTCATTATATCCGAAACGACTGTGTGCCAATATATATGAGTCACTTTTGCTTTTCAAAACTCTGCAGATTTATCGCACTGGTTCCCCAGGGATTGGCTCCGATACCTGTTGCAAAGTCCAGCTGATAGGTGCTGCCTGCAGGCCAGATGTTCGTTCCTGTATTATGCATGGTCACCGTCATCTGGTACTACTGGCCGGAGATCATGTTGCGCGGAGTTGGACGTAAGAACGAGACCGCATGATCCCCGGCAGATACTGGACGAACAGTGCATTGGAGTTTTCTGCGCATTCCATTGGCGTCGTAGGTAAAGGTGGCATTCACACTGATATTGTTCACTAAATTAAGGCCATTGGATCTCAGGCAATTGGTAAGCCGGTTCTCTGTATCCCAGGTGTAGGTAGTAAGCGCTGCTCCGCTGGACTGAGTAAGCAGGCTGCCATTAGCATCCTAGGTATTAGTGGTAAAAACGTTGTTAAGTTCTGGGATGGGGTGAGCTGGTTTCCCGCATAGTACGTGCAAGGAACACATTTTAATCGAGCCCTCGTGAAACATAATACCAATGATTATCTATTTTTTTATCTAAGCGTACTTCGACGCTTTCTCCAGTCATGCCTTGTATTCTATCACCAATCATCATTTCTATTTCTAATTGTTTCGTCCTATCGTATTTGTGTAAATCACTATGAGATAGAGTTTGACTACAGTAAAGAACACCTGTCATATTCGAATCATGCCCTTGCCATGTCTCAAAAAGAATCAAAAGTAAGCCATTGCTTTTATGATGTATGTAAACTTTCCCGTTACATGTTGTGCTTTTATAACAATCAGGCAAGACAATAACTCCTTTCGTATCAGATTTCAGCTTGCCTTGCTTGATATCTAGGACGATATCCATCCCATTAGCTCTTACCCGGGGTGATGTAATTCCCAGTAAATATCGAATCGATGTAATATATGGTGAATTTGAATAAAGAACTATCAAGCAGGAAATTGTGAAAATCAAAATTGCCGAAAAAAATTTTAGTAATATATTCCTTTTTTTAATCTTCCAAATTTTAACCATTTCTTTTTTTTACCGGAATCAATTTTAAAACTCCTATCATTAATTCGCAACTACGGCAACAAACTGATTATGTTATTGGCTTCCCTGTGTGCCAATATACAGGTGAGTCATTTTTGCTTTTCTAAACTGTGTAAAATGCAAGGGCTTTAAAGGATTTTTCAATGACTGTTAATCGGCTATTGATAGTATCACTTTGCTTGTAGGATTGTAGTCCGTATGGTCCGTTAAACGACCAGTCATACCGTAGATATGTATACGGGAGGAGCCAACATTAACAGATATACCCGCCGACTGGCACCGCCGTGGTGATAGTTTGTGACTTTACTATGCGAGTTCGGTAAATTTGGGTATCCTGTTGAGAGTATTGTATATGCTGTTTTGAAATAGCTTTGCTAATCCCCCACTTTTGGTTTGCCGTCATTCGGGAATGGTTTTGCGTCTACTGGAGGATCAGGATTGAATATCGAACTTGAGAAAGTGGGATTTAATTTCCAATTCGTGTACTCTTCACGGTTAATTTCAATTAAACGTCCTGAATCATCAGTATCATACTGTGATATGCGCGTCGGTAATTTAGTATCTAAAGACATATAGAGTACATATCGCAATATACCATATTTAGGAGCCAATTTTCGGTCGTAAGAATATATAGCAACGTGTTTATCGTCGCGCCTGGAATTGCTTTTTAATTTAAAGCTGAATTTCTTCAAAGGATTAGTTGAAAATAAAATATCTGGAAAAATTAAAGCGCCACCTCCATTATAATTATCTGTTAAAACATGTGTGGACTTTTCCCTGGTATATTGGTTCATCCATTTAGTAAACGAATACTGATTCTTACCATCGGAAGCAAATACGTCATATGATGTAAATGAAGTGTACGACGTGGTATCAGGCGAAATGTCCATATGATTCGCAGTTTTCAATACATCCAATCGAAGCGAACTAGGCCTTACAGCTCTGACTGCTTGTTGTGCACATTTCATAAAATGCTGTGCTTTTACAGACTCTTTAGTCGTACCCCATCCCCATGTCGTTACGTCAAAACTCATCGAACGTACATTTCCTAAGCGATACAACCTTGTTTTATGATCAGAGAAATGGTGATTTCGAGATATTTCAACTTGCGAAATCTTGCTATTGCCTACATCTGAATCGAGGATTGCCGGCATCAGTTGAGAAAGAGCATTGGATCGAAATGCTGTATGTACGCTACTGGAACTATCGGAATCCAGTCCAAAATATAAAAAATGAGCAAATATAAAAATAATTTGAATGAAAGTCATGGGTTCGCCTCATCATATCGTCTTCTTAACAACAATCATCACAGTCAAGTGGTATCGATTGCTACATATTTACACGAGCAAGTGTTAAAAAGCATATCTATAACTATTGGAAAAACTCCTGTACCCTGTGTCTTGGAGCTAAATTATTTCTGTCGTTTTTCGTGTCCGAATTCTTATGGCCATCATCAGTTAATAAGATGTCAGAATAAATTTTAATTGGAGTTATACATCGTATTGAAACGCTCCAAAGCGCTCCAGTAATTTTATAATTTTGGCATACTTCTGGTCCATAGTTTCTAAATATCCTATTTTAGCCCATTCAAGCGGTGTATGATAATCAACATCCACTGAATTGACATTCGCACCACTTTTCAAAAGCAAACGTACAATTTCTATATATCCTTCAATTACTGCAACATCCAAAGCTGAATTATCATTCATTCCACGAAGCTCAATATCCGCCCCTTTCTTAATAAGAAGTTGAACCATCTTAACGTTTCCCATTCTGACAGCCTCAATTATAGCAACTAGCCCTTCACCGTCTTCGAAATTTATATTCACTTTTTTATCTATAAGAAGCTGGACAATTTCTATATCACCTCTCCATATCGCATATAGCAGAGTATGTCTACCAATCCAATCTAAACTATTTACATCAACGCCCAGTTCAAGACAATTACGGATATTCTGCATATCTCCAGATTGTATGAAACCAAATAAATTTTGCGTTTTTCCGTCTTGTGCATCCATTCGTTATTATCCAGGCATTTCATTTCCCAGTGTGCCAATATAGATGAGTCATTATCGCGTTAAAAATTGTGTGGAAAACTAGGGCGTTCAAGGATTATTCCAACCACTACTAGGCGTATTACAATCATAGAGAATTGCTATCAAAACGCCTATCAATGATCTGAATTACTGTAGGATGCTGCCTGGCGAAATGCATTTGATCTAACTATGCTTACAGGGAAGAAAACATGATGAGGTGAAGCCCTCTACACGATACCTTTTAGGAATCGAACAGCCTCTTTTTCATAGGTGTTGAAGGGGTCTTTGAGATCGAGCTGGCGGTTGCGCTCGATGTAGATTGCATCCCAATCGATCACATATCGGCAATTGGGATGTTCGAGCAGCGCGGATACTATCTGGCCGCGTCCACTGGCTCTTGTATTGGAGGGCGGGTTGGTAATGGCGTGGGCTACCTCATCGTCGGTGACCACGCGCCGCATCAAACCAGCCTGTTCCAGACCATAAAAAAGACCGGTGTTCGGGTTGATATTATGATACTCCAGGTCGAGGCTCTGCATAACATCATCCTGCCATTTTGCGCCCGTCTCTTCCATGTACTGGGTATACAGAGATCGTTTTGCAGACCAGTCAAGCCGATCAGAGGTCGAGAGAGGATCTCTTTCCAGATCGTCCAGTATATTCTTCCACTCCGTCAAAATCAGATCAGTCTGGTCATCTCGTCGATGGAAATATTTCATCGCTGCATCCAGGTATCTGCGCTGCAGATCAATAGCTGAAATAGTGTCCCCATTTCTCATTTTGACCGGCCACTTCAACGAAGGATCACGCGAAACCGAGCGCAATGTCTCCAGCGGGTCTTCGAGCTCGATGTTGTGCGGATGGGCTCCCTCTTCAATGAGATCCAGCACCAGACTAGTAGTGCCGATCTTCAGCATGCAGGCAAACTCGCTCATATTGCTTTCGCCGAATAGGATATGAAGCCGATGAAGATTGCTGAAGGAGTAGTACGAATCCCATTTGGGATTGATAATCGCGCGGTTGAAACGAACACGCGAGGAGATAGTCTTGACTATGTGATCCGCGCGCTGTGAAAGCTGAAAATCGACCGACGGATCGATTTCCACCCCATAAAAGTTGGATACCCATACGTAGTCGACCTCATGCTCGCCCATCGTCATGATATTGTTTTTGCTGTTCGGGCGAGAAAGCCGATGACCGCCCACCCTGCCAATTCCCGCAAATATCTGGCGCGTCACCAAAAAAGGAAGCAGATACGAAAGAGCATCAGTAAAAAACTTATCTTCGATCTGAACGAGGTAGTTTTCATGGCAGCCAAAAGTATGTCCGCCAAAATGATCGATGCTGTTATTGTGAAAACTGACAACATCGTCCAGGCCCAGCTCAGCCAGGAGTTCTGCAAGCAGCGTACGCCCCGCGCGATCGTGCCGGATCAGATCAAGCAAGTTCGAACACTCTGCAGTGGCATACTCTTCATGGCTGCCTACCGCATCGATATAAAGGCGGCCTCCGTTCTTGAGAAACCCGCCAGCTCTCGCAGGCTCGAAGGCATAGTCCCTCGCATGCATATCGATCACGCCTAATTTGCGATCATAGAAGGCATGATCTTTAACCTGCTCTACAATCTCTTCGGAAGTCCCGGCAGATGGATCGTGCACCATGCAGCCGAACTCCGTCTCGATGCCATAGATGCGTCTTTCCATCCTGCGTGTTTCCCTTCAGGGAGCTATTTAATAAGCAAGAAATGCTGCGAACCCACGGATTTATTCTATCGTTCTCATGTCCATCAAAACGGAAACGGGCAATTTCATCGTTTTCCCACTCTCCCTCAAAGAACATGTCCTCTTGCTTAAAGCAAGATAATGTACTCATTCGCACCTCTCCCCCCGATGAACGTGGGAATCTGTAGGGCAGATGCTCCGTCGTCTGCCGGGAGAAACTATAGGGCACAGCTTGGTCGTCTGCCGATATATCCTGGCCTCTGCCGATGAATTGAGGGCATGGGGTGAGGTGAACACCCTAACTCACGCTCTGCACCACTCTATCCAGTTCCTCTTTGTTCAGCAGTCTGAAACGAGTTTCATGATTTGGCCTGCGTTCAAGAATACCGACTTCCAGTTGTCCGGTTTTGAGTTCATCTTTAAGAAAAACGAGGTCCGCATCCGCCTCGTCAATGTCGCGCAGCGGATTATAGTCGTCGTCTTCAGAATGGGAATCTTTAGCTCGTTTCATCACCTGGCGCGCGCCCACACACCAGGCGGAGAGAGCCGCGCGTAAAGCATCATTCAGTGAAGGCCGTTCAGAAAGATCACCCAGGCGCTCCAGCATTTTATCTTCTGCTGCAGCGGTGCCGGCTACGACGGCCCTATCCGAATGCTGTTCATACTCCCCATCGTAATTGAGAGTAATGAATGTATCTGCACTGGGAATTCTGCCGAGTTCGGCAAACAAGGCCCGAACTACAAATGGGACAGTAAGTTGGTCACCATAAGCTTTTTTGAGCGCCGGACTGAGCGCAAATCCCACCAGACGCTGCGAAGAGACATCATCCGGGCTGCGCTCAAAACCTTCCTGGTGCGCCATCTGTATAGCGCTAAGCCGGATATTTTCTATATCGGACTGGTTTCCAATCGCGGAAAACATCTGCCGGTCGTATATTTCATAGACTTTGCGCTGGGAACGCCGCACTGTAAGAAGCAGCAGTCCATTTTCCCAGGGTAAACCGATGACAGGGCTTCCTTCTCGGAGCCGGTCATCGATATACTCTTTTCTATGACTCAGCGCTTCGTTAAAATCAAAAGGGGTATACATTCGAATTATGCCTCTACTCTGCGCAGACGATTGGCTCCTGTGCTGTCAATCTCCGCGATAATACGACTAAGATCATCCTGCGTTACGTCCGCAATTCCTTCACTGGAAATAGTCTTTGCCAGCGGCATGATTTTCGACCAGCCTCCTGTGGCGGCATCGAGGTCCGCTGCAATGTCGAGCAGATAGAGCGCCTCTTTCAACGCTTCGTCTCGAGTCATGGCATGAAAAGGCTTTTTAGTTTTTACAATATAGTCGAAAACGCCTCTGATCTGCTGAGAGCCGCTGCCGGCTGCTCCAAACTCGGTGCTTTCGAAGCGTGCTCCCATTCCGTCATAGAAGAATATTCTGCCATCATTCTGCTCGACATCGTAGGTGGATAGGATAGGAATAAATCCGCCTATTCCCTGCAGCGCTTCCGGAATTCCCGCCCGGACCACTTTTGCCAGCTCGGCCAATTTACCTTCCAGGCTCATGGTCTGCAGGTAGGTTCGCTCGAAGAGTTTGAAGGAAGTCCGTAAATATCGCACTACTTCCATCGCACGTGCAAATGAACCTGAGATGGCTAAAAGTGTGTACTCATCGATAGGAAGCACTTTTTCCGCTTTATCATACATGATAGCGAAGTTGGCAGTGGCACGCCTATCCCCAACGTTAATCACGCCCGAATCGTATTTCACCGCGATGACGGTCGTACCATGCGTCTCAATAACGCCGGAACCAGCCCAGCTATCCGCCGGTTTGGGCTGACCGGACATCTGAGACGCCCTTGTTAGCGGGTGCCCGCTCCGCTCTAAGATATTCCAGAAATCTCCTGCTGATTCATTACTCAATGACTGCTCCCTTATTCACCGCTGCGCTGGCGATATCGCCTGGCAGCATCCGGGTCTACCCGCTTCATTCTTTTTAGCAGATCGCTTGTATCCGGCCGTTTCACATCCGGTTTGTTCGGACCGCCGCCGTCACCATCTTTACGCAGCGGATCGACCGGGGTTGTAGGCATCTGCCGTCGTTCTTCAAAATTAAATATCATGGTTCTATCCCCTCTTTCGGATTTTTCTGCAACAAATTTACAACATCTTCAAGGCTGGCTGCTCCGCTAAGTTCCTCATTGAGAATACTGAGATTGTCTTCAACCAGAGTGTTCATATCAAACTGAAAGTCTTCTCCCTGATAACTAAACGCAATTCCATTCCATCCAATACTGCGGACACTCTGGCCAAATCGCTGAACGAACAGCCCGCGTATATAAGCTCTGGTATCCGAAGGCGGACAGGACATTGCTCCTTCAATTCGAGCTTCTGTTATGAGTCGGCGCATCTCTCCCGCCTGCTCCAAACCCTGATAAAGTCCTTCATCGGGGCTAAGATCGTGGTAAGCCAAATCAAGGCTTTGAATGTAATCATCATCCCAGTCCAGACCTTCTTCTATTCTAAACGAGTTGAGCAGTTTATATTTTGCTACCCAGTCCAGACGATCCGAAAGAGAAATTGGGTCTTTCCGAAGACCATTTAAAATCAAACTCCACTCATTAAGTGTCCAGTCGGTATCTTCATCTATTCCAGAAAATCGGGTTCTGGCTGCTTCGAAGCAGAGTTCCTGAATATCCAATGCAGTAATGCTGCCGCCATTCTTGCGTTCAACCGTTTTACGAAGTGTTATATCTCTTGAAATCTGCTTGATTGCCTTTACAGGATTTGCAAGACTGATAGAAGGGAGCGCATCTTCTTCCAATAGCGAGAGAATAAGACTGGTTGTGCCGACTTTGAGTGCGGTTGCATATTCGGACATGTTCGCATCACCGCAGATCACATGGAGTCTACGATATTTTGTGGGAGCTGCATGCGGCTCATCCCGCGTGTTCACAATCGGCCTGTTGTGAAGAGTGTCTACACTCGCCTCAACGCTGAAAAAATCTCCTCGCTGTGAAAGTTGATATATCGTCTCCCCTGATGCAGGCTCGTTTTCGATTCCCACCTTACCAGCCCCGGCATATATCTGGCGTGTTGTAAGAAAGGGCAGCAGCCCCTCAATAAGTTTCTCAACTGGCACATCCCGCCGCATTAAATAGCCTTCGTGCGTGCCATAACTGGAACCGTGGAAGTCAGTATTGTTCTTGTAAATGCTGACTTTTTTTCCAATCTCTTCAGATCGACGCTGCGCAGCTTCGTACACGATCTTCTCGCCAGCTCGGTCATGTGCCACTAAATCACGGATCGATCTGCATTCTGGCGTTGCATATTCGGGATGTCCATGATCGTTGTAGAATCGAGCTCCATTTTCCAGCACCCGATCACTGCGCTCTTCTTCTCGGCTCAGCCTGGGCGCTCCAGGAGCATCGAACTTAGCATCGTCTGGATTCATCGAGAGATGCGGAACAGTAAATCCACGCATATCTTTGCGGGGATCTTCGCTCCGATAGTTCCATCCACCCACTGAACGACCAGAATTGCTGCGTACAACTGCCATGCTTTCAGCAATCCAATCGTTCGCACCTAGCCCTTCAACTACAATTCCATATTCAGTTTCAATTCCAAAGAGTCGAGACATACTTACTTCCTGAGCACATTTTTGTTTCAATCCAAACCCGGTCTACCAAAAACAGATGCAGAGCGTTTCTTTAGTGTTTTGATAGACTTTTATCCCATTTAAATATCAGTTAAAAATGGAGTGCCCTAAGTTCTAACAGCTGAGTTCGCCTCCTGTTTTATGAAGAGGAGCAAGCGTGCAGGCTATATCACTTTTCTACGCACTGCCTTCGAGCCTTTTCCAGGTCGGATCGGCTTAACTGCCGCCACATTGTCCGGTTCGTAATCCAGAAGCTTGAGCCAGTCTTCCTGAGAATCACTTTTCGGGAAGATCTCGTTCTCTTTATACTCCACCCGAAGCGCCTTCTGCAAGTCCTCTAATGTGACACCTTCGTGCTCGGACATTTTCTCAATGCTGCGGCGAATAGCAAAATCTTTCGATCTTTCCACCACCGATTTAATCAACGCGCCGCTGAGCAGATCTCTCCAGTAAAGCGAATCCGTGCCACCGTTCCGCAGGAAAACCTCCAGGAATTCCGTCTCCTCTTCCCGCCTGAATGTGTACTCTGTAATGAGATCAAGAAGTTCATCCAGAGCCGCATCTCCATTTCCTTTATGCTCTTTAACAAGATCTGGATCAATGGGCACATCGCTGAGATAAATTTTATAGATATCTCTGGTAGCGCGCCGGTCTGGCCGCACCACTTTAACTTTACGGTCAATCCTTTCGGGCCTTAAAATAGCAGGATCGATATAGTCCGGCCTATTGGAAGTCAGGATTACCACTACATTTTCCAGACTAACAAGCCCATCCATTTCAGCGCAGAACTGCGGAACAATCGTATTCGAAATATTCAAGAATCGACCAGATGAACGCGTTCGAAGCAGCGATTCGGCTTCATCAATAAAGATAAAGACCAGGTTACCTTCTTTTGATTTTTCTCGTGCCATCGCGAATATCTCGCGCACCATTCTTTCGCTCTCACCAAGCCACATATTCAGGATTTTTGGCCCATTGATGTACATGAAATACTCTTTTACATCTTTGCCCGTTCGGCTGCGGTATTCGCGCGTGATATTATAGGCCGTTGCTTTACCGATTAATGTCTTACCGCACCCTGGAGGACCATAGAGCAGAATGCCCTTCAGTGGTCGTTTGCCAAAGCGTAAAAATAGTTCTGGATGGAGCAGCGGCAGTTCTATCGCATCTTTGATGACGCCGATTGCTTCTTCTTGACCACCGATCTTATCCCAGGGCAGGATCGGTACATCTTCGAGATAGTAGTCGTTGGTCTCCTTAGCGGCAAAGTGCTCGATGGCTACTTTGAAGTTGGGTTCCATACGCACTTCAGATCCGGCTTTCAGCTGCTCCGCAATGAGCGGTTCTCCCTGATAGACAACACGAGACTGCATTCCCTGAGAATCCATAGATACCCTCAGGCGGTTATCTTCAAGTATCTCTGTGATTTTCACAATCGGACCGCCGGGAGCAAATCCTAGATCCCCAATCACCGCAAACGCTTCATTTACACGAACCTGCGTTCCGATTTTAAGTGTCGGTATCTCCAATTTAGGATCGACGTTCGTAATATATTCCTGATCTCCCAATGAGATTCGAACATAAGGACCCTGAGCAGGATCTTCCGCGGGAACCGGCTGGCCAAATCGTTTGCTGATGGGTTTTTTCTCGTCAGGCTCGACTTTGCCCAGAAAAACCCCAATTCTATTGGCAGGTGATGTGAGCTTAGTATAGGCTTCTTCGAACTCAGCGATCACCTTTTTCGCCTCGTCCATCATATATTCATCTGTCTCAAGCTGTTCGCGAAGAGCAGTTAGATAGCCCATACGCATATCTTCACGAGAGGTGAGTCGAATTATCTCATCCAACAGCCACATAGCGCGCAGCTGCATTTCTGAAGGCTGCGAGGAAGCCGAATAGCCGTCATCGTAGCTGCCGTCATTCGGTTCTATTGGCTCGTCGCCGAAATCGCCGCCATTATCGCTGCTGTCGTTTTTACGTCGCATGCGTAACTCCTTTAAAATTACCAAGAGGATACGGGAAAGCACGAACTTCAGATTACCGTAAAGAGCTAATCTATAGAATCTGAATTTATTGTGGAAGTTCCAGTTTATTTGACTGGCTGTATTAAACCTATTTCACATTTTGAGTATACCAAATTATACGACTATTAGAAAATAGAAGTTTCTTAACTCAGAAGTCTGGCAATATTATTCCAGACAGTATATTTTTCAAAGGCAGCGTGCTCATCGTATTTTATAAAGTAAAATAGTGCAATGAAACCTCACGCGCAGGATAATAACAGCACTCTGCAAAGAGTTAGATACACAATACGTGTTCGATATGCGGAAACGGATCAGATGAAAGTCGCCCACCACGCCAACTACTTTATCTGGTTCGAAGCTGCCAGAAGCGAATTCTGCAGGATACAGGGCATAGATTATAAGGCTATGGAAGAACAGGGAATGTTTCTTCCCATTGTAGAATGTCATTGCAGATTTCGATTATCTGCCCGCTACGACGATGCTCTCACCATATCTATTGCTCCGAAGGATGTTAATAGAAGAACAATTCGAATGATTTATGAAGTACATCGGGGGGATACTCTGCTGGCGGAAGGGGAGACTCTACAAATGCTGATTGGATTGGACGGCAAACCTCGTTCATTTCCCAAAGAAATTGAGGAGCTATTTAGGGCAGGCTAGCATTTTCTGGCAGAACTATTACATCTGTTCAGCAGATATTGGCCTGTGCTAAATTTACTCCACGGGGAGCCACAGGCTGCTGGCGATTTTCTACGAGCAGAGGGATGTTCTGCGCAGACCCCACGACACTCCTGCCAAAATCCTTGGTGAGATGAATCACAGCGGGAGCGGTCAATTTTTTTCCCCTGTGATCGAGCTGAATAAGTACAGACGGCCTTGTCGGCGAGGCGGGTACTGTACCTACCACAACACCCATTTCACCCGTATTAAAGATCACTGCAGTTCCAGTCGGATACAGCGCTACCCGATGGCACAGTGCGATCACAGCTTCCCGGGCAAATATTTTGCCCGTATTCGATATGATATAAGTCAGCGCTGCGTCCGGCATCACTGCAGGAACTCCCGGCCTGGCAGAGGTGAGTGAATCATAGGCCTCCACTACACAGGCGATACGCTGCAGCAGACTGAGCTTATCTTCGGTAATGCCGTGGGGATAACCCGAACCGTTCATCGCTTCATGGTGCCGCAGCACAATATTTGCCGCGATACTGGAAACAGCTTCCGTTCGAACCAGATATTCAAATCCAATCTGTGCATGTTTACGAAATTCATTGCGCTCTTCGAGTGTGAGTGGCGCCGGGTTTTGAGTAATTGATTCGGGAAGAAATGCGGTGCCAATATCATGAAACATCATTGCGGATGCGAGATGTGTCAGCATGTTATCCGGCAGTTTTAAGTCAATTCCCAAAGTGATTGCAAGGATTGCTGCATTCACGGAGTGCTGCATCAGTCTGTCGGAACTGCTGCTGATATCCAGTATGGTAACGATTGGATTCCGAACACTCAGCAGGCTCGATAGCAGCGCATCGGTGGCTCTGCGAATGGCGTCCGGGTTGAGTGCTAGCCGTTTTGCGCCCATCTCCTGAGTTATATTGTTGAAGGAATTTCCCAGCAGCTCCTGGCATTTTTGTTTAATCTCTGTTCGAACCAATTCCGGTTCGTTCTCACTGAATCCGTCGCGGATATATACCGATTCCACTCTGAATTTAAAAAGACGTGAGATCAGGCTGGTGGTGAGTCGCTGCCCTTTTGAAAGCAGAATCCTGCCATGCCCATCCCGTACATCCCTCGCGATATACTGACCCTCTTTCACCGATTCAGAAGGTATCAGCTGCATAGTGTTTCTCCAGCCGTTAGTTAGAACCTAAACAAAGTTCATCTCATTTTCGGCTGGAGACGGGTTTTACCGGAGAGGTATCCGCCGGAAAACGTACGGTGGCAACGATTCCTTCCCCTTTTGGATCGTTCTCCAGGGTGAACATTCCATGCAGGTCCCCCCTGACCAGAGTCTCAACTATGGAAATGCCGAGGCTGTTCGCTGCCCGGGGTGTAAAACCATCGGGCAGCGGCTGCCCGTCATTGGTCACTATCAATACTGTCTCTTCAGACCCACTCTGCAAATGAATGCGAATTCGTCCATCATCGAGTGTGCTGAATCCATGTTCGACTGCGTTCTGCACCAGTTCGTTAAGAACAAGTGCAACCGAGGTAGCCTTATTCAGGGGGAGAACAAAGTCGTCGCCGTCGACTTTTGTCCGGATGGTTTTGCCCGGAGGCACGACACTCTGCTGGGTATCGTGCAGGATGCTCTCGGCCACTTTTTTCATGCTGACCGAGTCAAGATCATCTCTGGTCAGCAGTTCGTGCACGCTCGAAATAGCCAATATTCTGCTCAGAGTGTCGTTAAGCGCCTCATCCACCGTGGTATATTTACTGAATCGCATCTCAAGCCGGATCAGACTGACGATCTGCTGCAGGTTGTTTTTAACGCGGTGATGCATCTCCTGGATAACAGCCGATTTCACCATCAGCTTTGCATGTTCGATGGCCAGTGCAGCCTGTGATCCCAGCGCCTGCAAAATAACGATCTCTTCGTTGCTGAATGTATGGACTTTTTCCGTGTAACAATTAAGGACGCCGATAACTTCTCCCTGCATCATAAGCGGAATGCTGGCAATAGACCGCACCCCGGCTCTAATGGCAATATCAGGAAAATTATACTCTTTAGCTCTCTGGACATCCAGCACAGTGATCGGCCGTTTTTCAGCAACCGCTTTCCCCGAAACACTCTCTCCAATCTTAAGGTTGGCTTTCTTAGCATACTCCTGACTATCTGCCTGGGTCGCCTTAATTACCAGCTCGCCCTTCGCTTCGTCCACCAGCATCACCGTGCAGATTTTATAGCCCATCGTTCTGGCGGTCATCGTAACGAAAAGATGCAGCAGTTCCTCAAGATACATATTGGAAGTAATAGCCTGAGATACTTCTGAGAGAGTATGCAATTGTACGGCATGGCGCTCCAGCTGGCGAAATCGCCTTGAGCGCTCGATCGCTCCAGCCACCTGATTAGCGATACCAGAAAGCAGCCGCACCTGGCTCTTTGTATACTCGCGAGGCCGTTTGGTACGGACGTTGATTACACCAAGAATATCTCCTCGAGTTACCAATGGGACGGAGAGCATGGATTCATACTCCCCTTCGTGCATCTCTGGAAAGTATTTGAATCGATGATCCTGATAAGCGTTTTGACTGACAGAAACAGGTTTGCGCTCCCTGGCTACCCATCCCGTAATTCCTTCGCCCAGTTTCAGGCGAAGTTTGCCAATCATATTTGCAGAAGCTTCATCGGCCGCTCGAAGCACCAGTTCTTCTTTGGTAGAATCGAAAAGATACATTTGGCAGGAGTCGGTGCCGGTAATCTGTACCGCAATATCTGCCGTAACCTTCAGCATTGCCTCGAGGTCGAATGCAGAACCAGTCGCCTCCCCCACTCTTCTTAGCGCTTCTGCCTCCCCGCGTTTTTCCTCGAGCTCTTCCCGCATTTGATTCAGCAGAAGAGTGGCTTCCCGAAGTTGTTTATCTCGATGGTCCAGCTCTTCCTGCAGTATCGCCACATCTGGGTCATCGCTTCTGCGCAGAGCAGCAAAGAGGCGTCGAGTGCGCCATGGGCTCCTGGTTTTGGAAATTCGTTCGCGCAATCTATCCTCTTTCTGCTCTCGCGTTTCAGACGTTATGCGCTATGATGATCGCTTCGGCAATCTCTCTCATCGACTTCCTGGTATTCATACTCTGTACTTGAATGCGCCTAAAAGCTTCCTGCTCTTTCAGACCATACTGATCCATCAGAATACCTTTTGCCCGATCGACCGCTTTTCTCGTTTCGAGTTTATCTTCAAACTCACTCGCCTGTTCCTCGATTTTCAGATAGGTCTGCCACCTCGCAAGCGTCACTTCAATTTGGGGCATTAAATCTGCTTCCTTGAAAGGCTTCACAAGATAAGAATAGACACCCGCCTCTTTTGCTCTATTTACCAGGTCGATCTGGCTATAGGCAGTCAGCAGCAGAACCGGAGCGATTTTCTCGTCCGCGATTATCTTAGCCGCGTCGATTCCATCCAGCACAGGCATTTTGATATCGAGAATAACTACATCTGGATTGAGGCTGCGCGCTGCCTCTACTGCGCTTGCTCCGTCACCAAGCTCTGCAATGACATCGTAACCGCAGTCCTCCAGCATTTTTTTCAAATCCAGACGAATAATTGGTTCATCGTCTGCAATCACAATACGAAGTTTCTTATCACTCACGGCACCCCTCCATGTTTTATAAATACATAGGCGCCATCTGCTGCGATGCCGCAATAAAATCTAGATTAAATACCAGTTCGGTTCAGGACTTAGAATTATTAACAGCGGATTGATGTAAAGCGTTTAGAGAATCGTTCTAAAGAGAGGAGATGCAGGATTATAAAACGAATGGGATGCAGAGGCGGGGAGCCTGCCGAAAGAATATGCACTGTACCACTTCAACGCTGAAGAAGTTCAATTTTTTCAATGGTATCAAAGGTTCGAAGTAAACCGTTCTTGACGGTGCAACATCTCTATTATATAATAGAATCGATGTATTTGTCAAAGTAATATGCAATGCATGATTACATTGTGCGATAATAATTCAACTCGATTCTAACCAGACAAGCAATGAAAGCTCATTTATGGATAATACTACTCCACAGCCACTATCTGAAGAAGCGCCGCACACGGATAATGCGGTGCATCCCGAAACGGATATCCTTGCGGAATTGGGCATTAACACAGCGGTGGTCGAACCATTACCCTGGATTAAGTCAGATGCAGCAAAATCGCTCGGAATGGGCTTATTCTATCTGATTTTCTTTCGCCTCTCTATGCTGATAAGTTCTGGCCAAATCAGTGTCGTAATCCTTACTACATTAATCTCGCTGCCGATGCTGCTTCTTTTTACAGTTTTTACGGCGCGGGCCATCAATACCAAACGATCTCTTATTATTAGTTTAGCCGGA
>JBBRDM010000029.1:0-37645 GCA_038203935.1 Chthonomonadales bacterium | reverse complement strand
CTACACTACCGGCCCAGGCTCATTTATCGACGATGTAATCAATATAGCCGGTGGGAAAAACATTGTGGATAGCAGCCTGTCCGGAAGTATTATTTCTCCTGAAAAAGTGGTCGAACTGCAGCCCGATGTAATTATCTGTGACCCAGGCAGCCAGGATAAGCTCGCCTCGGTACCGGGCTGGAAAACTGGGGTACCGGCGGTAAGGAACCATCGATTTTTTGCCGCTTCGAACAGTGCAACTCTTGTTCGCCCGAGTCCGAGATTGGCCGCTGCGGCGCAGGAACTCATTCACTTCCTGCACCCAGAACTATTTCCGGTCAAGGCATCGAAATGACTGGTCCTCGCAGTCTGATTCGAAATGCGTCTCGTACCGGAATCGCGCCTCATCCCCATGACAAGCATCGAACATTCTTCATAATTTCTCCTGTGGCCCTTGTGATTCTTTTGATCTTGAATGTTTGGATGGGCGAATCGGGTGTTTCGAGCGTCGTTACCCCGACTGCCGTTATCATCACCATCGGCCGGCATATTCCAATCCTTGGACCGCATATTACTCCTCTGCCTGAATCACTGCACTTTATCGATAGCATCGTCTGGGAGCAGCGGCTTCCCCGCGCGATTGGTGGGGCGATTATCGGCGTACTTCTGGCGATGGCAGGAGTCGCATTCCAGAGTCTGCTGATGAATCCCCTGGCCGATCCTTATATGGTGGGTGTTTCGGCAGGCTCGGCGCTGGGGTCCGTAATAGTCATCCTGCTGGGAGGTACCGGACTGCTCGCCGGGTTCGCACAGCCGCTGGCTGCTTTTGGAACCGGTCTGGCTGCTATGACAGTGGTCTATTCTCTTGCACGTATAGGAGGCAGGCTTTCAGCGCAGACATTTCTGCTTGGAGGAATAGTGGTGGGGACGTTTCTCTGGTCGCTGATTCCATTGATGCTCTCGCTGGCAAATCGATCTGGAAATATCGATCGGCAGGGTGCAATTCTCGCTCAGCTTCTCGGCAATCTGCAGTTTCTGGGCTGGAACAGTGTGGGAATGCTGCTGCCATTTGCGCTGGCTGGAGGGTGGATTCTGTGGCGCAGCCGTCAGGAGCTAAACCTGATGGCGCAGGGCGAAGAGAGCGCGGCGCACCTTGGAGTGGATACGGAACGGTTCAAACGAAAAGTGATTGTCGCTGGCTCGCTGGTAACTGCCGCTGCGGTTTCTGTTGCTGGAATTATTGCATTCGTTGGGCTGGTAGTTCCGCACAGTGCGAGAAGGTTAGTCGGACCAGATCACCGGGAGCTGCTTCCTGCCTCGATGATTATCGGCGGCATCGCTATAGAAGTGTCTGATCTGCTGTCCAGGGTTTTATTCAATCAGCTGGAATTAGGTGTGATCACTTCATTAATTGGGGCACCGGTTTTCTGTTATCTGCTGAGGAAACGAGTCGTAGGCAGGTGGTAGAAACTACTTTCTGCTTATCTGCTTCATGAAGTGATTTTGGTCCATGTGGTCATACTTACCAGTCCACCGTACTCATATTTACCAGTCAAATGTATTTATGCAGCCACATCTGGTGCCCGTGCTGCATAATATCGACTGCCCTTCGATTCAAACTGCCTGAGTGGAAGATATGATATTTAGTTCTTCGGACTATTGCAAAGAAGCACAGCACCGCAAATCGCAAAGACAGTGAAGACGAGTGCCTCGAAGAAGATGAATTCGACAGGGCAGATTCTGCGATCTTTCATTGGGCATAAGGTAGAGGCGTCTACTGTTGCCCATAAACACGATGATGCCATTGATTGACTACTTTCTAAATCATGAATCGTTCCAAGCCGCTGAGAAGTTTCAGTATGATTATAGAGAAATGCTTGGGTAACACAAAAGAGATTATGATGATCTATTTGTACGGGATTAATCATGCCTAAACTATATTTCAATACATTAGCATTAATTCTGCTCGCGATCTTTTCGTCAGCAGAGCCATCCAGCGCATATGAAGCAGATACTCATTTTCTTATGACTTATGTGGTTTGCCGCACTACGGGATTTAGCCACCAGGAATCATTGACGATTGCCGCTGCTGATCAGGGAATGGATGATTCACGTGGAACCGTCGCAGATGGCGGAGAGGCCGGCCTTCCCAAGGTGGAGCAGGAGTGGCTGTGGCATGCGTTCGATAAAAAAGGAAAGTTGGGCGCAAAAGGCATCGTAAAAAGAAAAGAGTATCTCTTTACGATCGCGCTCAGTCGAAAGAGCGCTCAAGAAAAGCTGATATATTTAGGCATGTACTTACACTACCTGCAGGATACCTGGGCGCACAGGCGCCACTATACTGGAAATCCGCACTCTCTGGACGCATATATTCCTTACCGTACGCCACTTGGCCACGTGCGGGATGGACATCAACCTGATCGAACTCCCTACGATCCAATATCTGCCTTCCTGTGCCTTGAAGAGAGTTTCAAAATGGCGGGGATTTTCCTTAAAGAGGGGCTTGGGAGAGAACCGAATGCTTTCATTGCGGGATATCAGCCGATAGTAGTGTCGGTAGATGAAAACTGGCCGGATAGGCGTAAGGGAAAATACTTCCACCAGCTTCGAATCGTCCCCGGGTCGCCTGCACAAGTATTTCTCATCTCGCTCATTCGCGCTCAGATCGACACCTATAAAACTTCTCTCGACAAAAATCCAAGATTCCTGCTGAAACATACTGCGAATAAAGCCGACATAGACACCGTTCGTAAAAACCTTCAGACGGTTTGCCAACCATTAGTACCGGATATCAACATTCCGTCAGAACGGGAGAAAAAGAAGCTGGGATTCAATAAATTTACTTCGTCGTTCTTCTCAGCCGCTATTCCCAAGCAGTCCAAATCGTTCTGATATGTCCACTGGGATTATCCTCGTGATCGAGTAAACTTGGAATAATAAGAGTCATAAGTCGATCAAATGGTTAGCTTACCCAATCAATCGTAACCTAATTTCTATTTCCAAATACATTTCAATTCTGATGTGTACATCTGCCTGCATCCAAGCGAAACCTCGCCTTAATTCCTCATAACTATAAACTGCTGTGCCTGAAATCATCGCTTGCGTGCAAACTGCGGGAAGAGTTCGTCATGAATCCCAGCAGGCTGCGCAAGATGTATCTGGCGGGCTTGCGACGCGGTATCCAGCATCAGAGGAAAGTACATGCCTGCGCCTGTTTCAACATTATATCCACCTGCAGAGTGCACACTAAGATACTGTCTGCCGAGTACGAAGTCTTCCTCAGTGTGATAGTGGCGGGTGCAGTTCATAGTAAACATACGCCTGCGCGAACCGCCTCCCCATGCGGAGTGATAAGTGTCATGGTTAAAGAGGACGAGGTCACCTGGATTGGTTTCCAGTGCGACATTGCCGGGGAAATCGCGAGGTGCCACTCCAAATAAGTCCATCGATTTGTTGGGATCGATATCGCCTGCCCGAACAAAATGAGCTGGGTTCTGACTGCCGGGGATAACTCGCAGGCAGCCAGTATCCCTGCGGACCGGATCGAGGTAGAATGCCGCCTTCACGGCGAAGAGCTGGCCCCAATTGCCGTCTGGATGCCACCCGGTATCGCCGGTGTAGTAGTTTCCGTCGCCGCTGCAGTAGTTGAAATCTTCGCCCAGGATGCCGCCGAGAATTCCTGTGATACGCGGATCGTCCAGCAGCGAACAGAGTTTTTCCGTTCGTTCGATGGGGCCGCCGAACATGGTACGGTTAGAGCCATCATGCTGCTTCCCGCCTCCGAAGTTCTGGATCGCTGTTTCGAACTCCTCGGTAATCCACGCAATTTCCTCTGGTGCGAAGAGCTGCGGAAATCCCAGATATCCAAATGTGCCGAAGAATCGAACTTGCGCTTCCGTTAACTGCATGGTTTATTCCTTGTCAGCAAAGTTGAGCTCCGGTCATGGATTATAGGGTGATGTGGCGATCAGAACGACGAGCGTTTCGATCCCTGTATTTTCGATTCCGTGTTCGCACCAGGCCGGCAGATAGACGAACATCCCCTTTTCAACGTTTTCCTTACGCCCTTCAGCAAAAGTCATAACTCCCTTCCCTTCCAAAATTACGTAGGTCTCTTCCGTCTCATGTGAGCCGACGTCGTTCTTGGTGTGGGGCGGCAGATAGAACATGACAAGCCCCATATTTTTGGCAGGTGCATTCGGGTTGACCGGATGTACGACGCGCACTCCAAGGCCGTGACAGCCCGGGTAGGCGACAGGAACTCCATCCTGCACGGTCACGATCATAGGCTGAACGGGAGTCGCCGGTTTGGGAATAGTAGGCTCGCCGTAGTAGCCTTTAAACTGAGTGATTTCCGCCATCGATTATCATCTCCTTAAATTAAGCTCGTTAAAACTCGCGCGCATACCCTGCTGTCCATCCGCCATCCACCGTGAGAATATGCCCGTTTATATAGCTGCTTTCTGGCGCCGCAAGAAATAACGCAGCATGTGCAACTTCCTCCGGAGTGCCCGGGCGGCCCACCGGAATGTGTGCAATAAGAGCTGCCGCACGATCGTGAAATTTGCCATCTTTCCCATAGAACAGCTGCTGTGTGCCTTCGGTCAGAATGGAACCAGGTGCAATGCCGTTTACAAGCACTCCCTGCGGTCCCAGTTCCAGCGCCATGGATCGAGTGAGGTTCACCACGCCGCCTTTGGCTGCGATAAACGCGCTCTGCAGGCGGAGTGGCACGAGCCCGGCCACCGAGGCGATATTGATTATGCGCCCTGCGCCCTGCGCGATCATCGGAACTGCACCAGCTTTGCTCATCAGGAACAGCCCGGTTAAATCGACGCGCAGGATACGATCCCACTCTTCCAGCGGAAACTGATCGATATTGACGCGATGATGGAGTGTGTTGATCCCGGCGTTATTAACCAGAATATCGAGGCGACCATATTGACGCAATGCTTCCGTAATGCCCATCTCCACATCAGCTGGGTCAGCAACATCCAGCCGAAGTGCAATACTATCTGGCCCGGCAGCTGCGTGGGCGGATTTGTAATCAATGTCTGTATAGACCACATTCGCGTTGTTTTTGGCGAGAAGGTCGGCAATAGCCTTACCAATTCCCCGGCCCGCGCCGGTAACCAGCGCTATTTTCCCCTGAAGATCTGCGTGCATCACTCAACTCCTTGTACTGAGTTTCGATATTTACTCAAAATATCCTGCGGGAATCCCAAAGTACAAAAAGATGAGGAAAGAAATGAAATTTACTTAATGCTCACGGAAGTAAATAAAGCAGCAGAATGTGGCTCTGTTTTGCAGGTCACAAACTAGCTCGCAGATAATAGATTACGGAGATGCAGTTCGGAGGTGGATTTCAAAGCCACTAAAGAAGGTGGTGCGCAGTTCAAAAACACGTTCTGAACGAGGTAAAAAAGTCTGCGCAGACGATACCAGGTAAATTGCGGGCTCAGACGAAAATGAGGCTGTTCGTCTGAGAACGAATTTGATTTTATAAATGGAGCTGAGGGGATTCGAACCCCTGACCTCCTCGATGCGAACGAGGCGCTCTCCCAACTGAGCCACAGCCCCACGATATTTGTGAGGAAATTCCCTCCCGGGAACCGATAATTAGTATACGTCCCAGAACATCAGATTGTCAAGTTCAGACGGTCTCATCCTTTGATATTGTACGAACAATACGATACTCTCCTCACAGCCTTTTTCCCAATCGCATGTTTCACAAGCAGTGGAATATCAGGCACATTCAGTAATGCTCCACTATTCAGGAGGAGAGACCGTTCCAATACTCTAACATAGAGGCACTTTACCAGGTATTTTTTACAGGAGAATAATTTGAGTAATCCCATCATATCACAACGGCTTTCACGGCTGCGAAAAGAGGCTGATGCAGCGCTTATCGGGTTTTGCAAAACAACCTGGCAGTATCTATCCGAGCCGAATAAAAGCGAGATCACTTTGGATGGCAACGGCGGATTCAATGATCTCGAACTGGTACCCGGCAAAGAAGTAGTTCTTCGCACTACCCTGGACCTGCCGGAAGAGATAAATGGTGTAAAAATAGCAGGCGATTCACTCATTGGAACGCTTTTCACGATCTATCCTGCAACCGTAATTATGAATGGCGTATCGCTTTTTGACGAAGGCGGAGTTCCTGTCGCATCCGGACCGGCGCTTTTCGAAATTCTGCCGGAGATTCATGCAGGTTCAAATGGCGAGTTAGAATTTCAGGTGCATATCTCTCCCAATCAGACACGGCAATGGATCAATTTTCGACTGACTACTCCTGGCCTTCGTGCCAAATTCGAACGCCTGGATATCGCCTGGGCACAGCTCTCTCTGGCATGTGCACTGGCTGCCAGTCCGGAAGAGCGCGCATTAGTCGATCAGGCCGCATCGCTTTTCCCGGAAGAGGGCGAACTCGATCTTGCTGATGCGTTCAAAAAACTGCCGGAACTCCTGGCCCCGTTCTCGGAGAGAGTTGCTAAACTGAATGTCCACCTCATCGGGCATAGCCATATCGATATGAACTGGCTCTGGACATGGCCGGATACCGTTGAGGTGATTCGGCGAGACTTTAAAGCCGTGCTTAGCCTTCTGGACGACTATCCCGAACTTATATTCTCCCACAGTCAGCCTGCCGCATACGAAGTCTTCCAGAAAGAGGAGCCTGCGCTTTTTGATAAAGTGCTGGAGCATATCCGAAGCGGACGCTGGGAACCGACTACGATGACCTGGCTTGAAGGCGATGTGAATATGGCCTCTGGAGAAGCGCATGCCCGCCAGTTTCTGGAAGGAGTACTCTATACGCGTGAGGTGCTTAAAGGAGAGACGACCACTTTCCACGCGCCGGATACCTTTGGGCATGCAGGAAATCTGCCTCAATTAGCTGTTTCCGCCGGCACTAAGCGATATTACCACCACCGCGCCAACGAAGGGCAGGAGAATCAATGGCCAGCCTACTGGTGGCAGGGTGACGATGGAACCCGGCTGCTCGCGATCTCGACCTACACTTATAATGGTGAAATTCATGCCTGCGACCTGGCGAATGCCGCTATCCGCGCGCACAAGTTCGGCCATACCGCCGGGCTGCATTTTCATGGGATTGGCGACCACGGCGGCGGCCCTTCCCGGCAGAATCTTGAGGCTCTTCGTCGATTCCAGAAAACTCCGATGCTCCCAACGGCATTCTGCAGCAGAATGGACGCTTACACGGATGAAATTTTAGAGCATGGCGCACCTCTTCCCGAGCGAAAAGGCGAATCGAGTACCATTTTCGAAGGATGCTACACGACGCATGCCGATACCAAGTATTTCAACCGCGCCGGGGAAAATATCCTCACTTCGGCAGATACGCTCGCCGCTCTTGCCGGGCAGAACCATACGGCAGAGCTAACCGAAGCCTGGCGGAAAATACTGTTCAATCAGTTCCACGATATATTGGATGGCTCTGCGATCCATGAATCGTATATCAAGAACTCTATCGACTTCAATGAGGCTCGAATTGCTGCGGATTTCGTGATAGATTCGGCGCTGAAAGTGCTTCAGGCCGGGGCGAAGCCGGGCGAAATCGCGGTTACGAATCCGCTGAGTTTCGAGCGTCAGGATGTGGTCATTATTCCTAATAAACTGGGGAAGGGGCCAGTATGGCTGAAGAACAGTTCCGGTGAATTGACGCCCGGCCAGTTTTCTGAGGACGGTCTGGTGTTTATCGCTCGGGTCGGCGGATACTCCACCGTTAGATATTCAGTGGTTACGGACGCCGAACTGGAACCACACCAGGATCTGGCGGCGCTGGATGCCTATTCGCCGGTTGGAAGCGGCGGGGACATGCTCGCAGAGTTGCCGGAAGGCGCTCCGTACTATCGTATAGAGACACCGATCTATAGAATCTATGTGCGCAAGGACTGCGGCATCATCGTTTCGCTGTTCGATAAGCGCGTGGGCCGGGAGCTGGTGGCTTTTGGAATGCGGCGCGGCAGCGACTATATTGATACGGCCCGCCCCGATCTGGCTCTGAATGTACTGCAGCTGGTGGAGGAGCGCCCTCATGGAATGTCGGCATGGCAGTATCAGGAGGTGGAGACCGAAAAGAGCTTGATCCTCGGCGCGGAGACCTCTGTAATTGAGTCTGGGCCGGTGCGAGTTGTTCTGGAGGTACGCCACGAGCTGCGCCAATCGAAAATCGTTCAGCAGATCATCATCTATAACGATCTGCATCGAATTGATTTTATCACTTCGGTCGACTGGCAGGAGCTGGGCGGGAAACAGCTGGGCATACCGAACCTGAAAGCGGCTTTCACAGCCAGCCTGATGGACTGCGAAGCCTGGTTTGAAACGCCGTTTGCGGCGGTGCGGCGGCCAGCGAACGGGCAGGAGTCGCCTGCTCTTCGCTGGGCGGATATGGGCGGCAGTGACTACGGCATTGCGCTCCTGAACGACAGCAAATACGGGCATGATATTTTGGGAAACCGTCTCCGGCTGACTCTGCTGCGCAGCGCCTACGACCCGGACGAGATTTCAGATGTGGGGCAGCACCAGATCCGATACAGCCTGCTGCCTCATCCGGGTGGATGGAAGGATTCGGGAGTTGTGCAGGCGGGCGCGGGATACAATCAGCCTCTGATTGCCCGTGTCATTCAGGAGGAACTGCCGGCAGCCGAATCCGACGGTTTTTCCCCAGCGATTTCAGGAAACATCGGAGTTCAGATAGCGTGTATCAAACAAGCGCATCGTACCTCGGGGCGGATTATCCGGCTGTATGAGAGCGTCGGCCGTGCTGCGACCATCGATCTTATCGGACTGCCTAAAGGCTCCAAATTGTGGGAGACCAATATCATTGAGGACATCGAGCGAGAAATCCCATGTGCACATGGCCGCGCGACTCTTACCTTTCGACCCTGGCAGGTACGAACACTGCTGGTGACTTCATGAATATTGCTTGAAGTAAAACTGTCGGCGGCGAAACTAAACTAGCCAGAATAAAATATTCTCCATTCTTTTCATTGAATGAAATTTGAGTTCAAGATGCTCGTGGAGAATATTTTATTCTGGCTAATGTTGACCGTGCATTAAAATGTTCCTGATTTTATCTTGTGAGACTGAAAGACCTGCAGCAAACCGTCAAACGCTTATATAAATTTATTGATGCGTTCTAACGTCTGCAAGTAATCCTGCGCACACTCACAGACCAGTGATATTAATAACCCAGGTTAAGTTCTCGATTGCAGGGATTTTAACGCACCATCCCCCGCCGTTATGCTCGATCAAACCTCCTAATATTAGCACTTGCAAGCAGCAGCAAAAATGTTTATAATAGGCTATATATGTGCGAAAATTCATTGACAGGATTTTCATATCCTGCGCAGATTCTGATTTGAGCTAGATCAAATCAATGTCTGCATTACAGTTGGTTCGTCTCATGTTCAAAAGGAGTTGATGTACGATGAAACATGAAAACATCGAACTGAAAAGATTTGAAGACCATCGATCCTTCGTAAGATTATTGCGTAATATGCCTCCGGGCTTCTGCTTCACCCTGTCAAAAATCGTGTTGATTTTAGGCTTAGCGCTGCTGGCTGCGGGATGTGATGATAGCGCTTCGAACTCATCGACACATCTTGTAATTCCCGATTCGTCCGCCAGGATAGATCGGGCATTGAATGATTTGGAAGCTTTACCCACTGACAGGCGGGAAATGGTGAAAGACAGCCTCGCTCAGCAGATACTGGCTGCGGGCACCCCGGAACAGCGAGAGCGATTTTCGAAAATTACCGGCTCCTCCATAAAGTATCACGGCTTATAAGCATAATCCGGCGCATTCAACTTAACTTTGATTTATCGATTGTATGCAGTGCAGTTGAGTTAAATAC
Organism: Chthonomonadales bacterium; assembly: GCA_038203935.1. GTDB lineage: Bacteria > Armatimonadota > Chthonomonadetes > Chthonomonadales > Chthonomonadaceae > JANXSG01. The sequence goes on along the minus strand of JBBRDM010000029.1, from coordinate 27,785 downwards.
GCTGATCGATGTCGTAATTGGAATAGTATTGAGGCTGCCTTTACGAATGAACTAAAAATGCCGCCTCGCGATATTAAGCGAGGCGGCATTATGTATTCAGGCTGGAATATCTCAATCGTTTTGAAGCCGAAGATAAGCTTCTCTAATCTTGCGAACATGATACGCCACATTGGCAGAAGTACAGCCAAGCAGCGATCCTGCCTCGCGCCAGGTATATCCCTCGATGAGGGCCTTCAGTATTCGCTTCTGAATCGGCGTCAGCAGTGATGCCAACTCAGATACGATATCGAGATCATGGTGTGAATCCCTGTAGAAGAGGGATGCGTCATCCATCTCTTCCAGATGCACATGCTGCCGGCGTCTCTGGCTGCGAATATTATCCTGAATTCGCCATCTTGCCCGCTTGAGCAGGTGCTGATCAGGTGAGCCTATGCCCATATCCAGTCGGGGAAGCATTTCAAGCACTGCTATCCAGGCCTCCTGGCGCAGATCATCTTCATCCAGCCCCGCCTGTCTGCCAAAGAAAGCGGCCATTTTCTCTATTCGAATTTTAATATTATCAACTAAAGCATCTTGTTCACGTGTGCGGACACAGGATGCAGATGCAAATTCACTCAACATGGAAATAGACTCCTCACGTATCAGCCAAGCAACAAAAAAACCTCGAGGTGTGATCCACCTGAGGTTTAAGCGGGACTCGTAATCACCCCAACGCATCAAAACGCTGGAATACGGCCTGTGAAGCTTAAAGCTATGAAGAGCGGCTATTTCGCAATAAAGTTAAATTGTAAGTGCTTTGCGAAGCCGGACTTCGGTGGATCGAACCAATGCAACCTTCGTAATTCCCAACCTATTTCGCGTGATCAACATCTTAGACCCACCTCCATTTCTAAAATTTGGAACTGCTGCAATTGAGAAGCGCTCAATTTTCTGCAGTACAATACAGTATCGAATATAAGATACCACTTGCTAAATAAAAAACAAAATATTTTGAAAAAAAATATTCCCGAAGCTGAATTAAACTTCGGGAATACTACTATCTGCTTTGTGAGGGAGCGGGCTGAGCGGAATCTTCGCTGCCTTTTCCCATCATGGCTCGCATCTTAGGGCTCAAAGAGCCGCGTGTTCGCTGATAAATCTCAGCATCGCGAGCTCTGCCTTCCTGATATTTTTTAATATCGGATGGCGAACCTGGAGAAACATCTGTATTTTGTGAAAATGTTTTAAATGCTAATATCCCAATAATGATGACTACTACTGCGATAATGCCGCCAATAACTCCTGGCGAAACTTCCTTTTTCATGGATTTACATCCTGTTCAAATGGATTAGGACCTTATATCTATCCTGGCCCGCTATGGTATTACCATAAATATATTATAGGTTAAAGTAATGGAATAGATCAGGCAGAACGAAAATTCGCTGCCTGATCTATTGAGTTCAACCTATGGGCATGTTTCGGGGAAATCACCCGAATCATCCGCGTTTGCTTCCACTGCTTTTCTGAATTCGATGTATCCCGGTTTGGGTGGATTGGCGCAGATGTCGCCATAAAGTCCACCATGAACCTGGCGGCCATCGACAGTTTTGTCATTGCCTGGGCCCATACCAGAATCACGGAACCATTTAACATGGCTGTCGCTGAACGCAAGGTTAACGCCTGCGGTGTGTGGTCGGTATTCATCGTTCCATTTTGCAGCGCGTGCATTGATCGGGCTCAGTCCGGAGTTCAGATCGTATGCGGATCGCACTCGGCCATTCTCGGTAAGAAATACACGTTCGGCTGGCGAGTCGATTGCGGCTTCGCCCACTCTCTCGAAGCTGACATTGTACCAATAGGAGATCGGTTTCTGCCCCGGATGTTTGACATCCTGAGCAGGGTTGCTGGTTCCCCAGCCATCGCCTTCGTTTACAGCGGAGTTGTTAGCGCTCGGGCACTTCCATACATCATAGCTTTTGATGTAAGGCATTAGTCGTGCAGCAAATGTAGCCTGGCCTGTTGGCAGGATACATGGCCAGCCCATACAACCGACATAAGGAACGTCGGAGGTTATGTTCGCGCCGTTATCGTAGCCGTCTACAGGATCCTGGTGGACAAAGAATGGAAGAATGCCCGCATCTACGAATGTTTCATCATAATCTTGAACATACATGATCATCGCGAGCGAGATCTGTTTCAAGTTTGAGGTGCAGGATATAGCGCGGGCTTTTTCACGAGCTTGTGCGAATACTGGAAAGAGAATGGCTGCAAGGATTGCTATGATGGCAATCACGACGAGCAGCTCGATGAGAGTAAAACCACTATTTCTTCGTTGCAATGATGTCTCCTCGTGCATCTTTACGATGCAAATCACATAGTCTCATTTTCTGAGCATCTCTTTAGAAACAGGCTGACGAAATTTACCTAATTTTGTGCAGCTTTTGAATGAAGTATTACCTATCTCTAAATTTCTGTATACGTATAACTTAAAGTGCGTTGGTAAGGAATTCTGCCTTAAATGATCATGTCCTTTTTATTTAAAGGTGCCGCACCTCCTGTCTCAATTTTACCATTGATATTTTAAACAACTCCATGAAAATCTTTTAATTTCGCAGTCGATTCGCGAATCATAAGCGGTGCATCGAGCATTACATGCCGAAAGGTGCTCATAGATCTATTTTCTATTCGGTTCCGCAGCAGCCGTACCGCCTCTTCCCCGATGCGCTCGAATGGCTGGCTTACGGTCGTTAGAAATGATCTTCCGGGCGACCATCTCTCCGTGTCATCGAAACCGGCTACGGCGATATCCTCCGGAATGCGCACTCCTAATGTCCGCAGAGCGGCCACCATGGATAGTCCTGCATGGTCATTCACCGCAAAAATGGCCGTCGGCGGATCTGGAAGCGCTGCCAGCTGCTGGGCCAACCGTATATGCTGACGGTCAATACCATCTTCATTCATCTCAAAAAAATCACCGCTTACCACTAGTTCCGGTCTGAAGCTGATGTCCGCATCTTCGAGCGCGCGAACATAACCTTTTAAGCGGCCATGAACCGTATGTGCAAACTCGGGGTTGGTAATATGCGCTATGCTGCGATGCCCCAGATCGATCAGATGTTTAACAACTTTGCGTGCAGACATTTCGTTATCAACTTCTACATAGTCTGCCTCAAAACCAGCGGGCGGGCGCCGATCTATGAAAATCATCGGAAGTTCCATATCGCGCAGCTTTTCCAGATAGGGCAAATTTACATGGCCGCCGAGGTACCAGAGTATAATTCCATCCAGTTCATTCTCGTGTGCCATCCGCTCTAAAAATTTCGCTTCTGTCTGTATTGCATGGTCGATGGAACTGCGCGGCGGGCTGGCCATTATCAGCCGAAAAGTATCTCCATCAAGCTGGCTCTGGATACCATGAAATACCATATTGGCGCCTGAATCGCCGGGCGCACTGGTAATCCATATCCCAACACTTCTTCTGACTCCTGTAGTGGTGCTGCGCTCATTAATTCGGTTCGCGACAGGGCGGCAGCCCGTCGAGCGTTTTACCAGTGAATTTTTCTCAAGAAGGTCAAGCGATTGACGAATCGTAGCTCTGCTGACTCTAAACTCTTCGGCAAGGAAACGTTCCGTAGGCAGCCACTGTCCATTTTTATATTGGCCAGAATTAATTCTCTCCGCGAGTGTATTGGTGATATATTCAATAGATGGTGACTTAACTAAATCACCAATATTTAAAATCATAAAATATGCTCCACATACCACATATACCAAACCTACCACATTATGTCAAGAGCTAATTTCATTTTTTTTATTTCAAATCCTTCTTTCCATCTCAGAAACTTCATTTTCTGCTAGAATTATTATACTGTGACGGGAATTGCTTGCGTATTTTGCGCAGGATGTGTATAATAGTTAAGCCATCCCCCGAACAGGCGAAATGAAGTTTCCCCCACTAGATATGTATAGTGAAAACGTATTAATAGAACTCGTGCCTGAATGGGCACATGAGAAGGCAGGAAGATGCTATGATCAATAGGGCGCCCAGGAAATACTCTCATGCTCCATTTTTAATTATTATGACGCTGCTGACAGCGCTTATTCTGGCTGGTTGTGGCGGAGGCGGAGGTGGAGGCACTTCCGGCGGCACGAACGGCCCGCCCCCGATCGGCACTCCGGGAAGCAGTGGTAACTCTCTTGCCGCAATTGCAGGCAGAGTGGTGGACAACGTTGGTTCTGGCAATCCTGTAGTGGGTGCGGTGGTATCCATCGTCGGTTCGGCTGCATCTGCAACTACCGATGTTAACGGAAACTTTACGGTTAGCAACGTCCCACCAGCAGCCACCTTGTTTACTGTGACCAGCCCGAATACGGCAGTCTATCCTAATCTCGTAGCGTATTTAAACAACACGTATAACACCAATCCGAATAGAGTTGGAGGCCAGTGTCAGATGCCTCTGCCGGCACTGCAGGCTACCGTAAAAACGGCGCTGCCGGGAACTATTCAAATGTTTAATAACAATGCTGCCAACAGCGGAAACACCACGCCGCCACCGCCGCCTACAGGTTGTTTTTAAACTAAACCTGATAAATCGAAATCAGTGTGCCAATAAGAGATATGAGAGATACTATCCAGTGTCTCTCATATTTCGTAGGAATGTAACCTTTTTGAGCGCGAAAGCGGCGTTTGTATGAAGTTACCTGAAAAGGCAAATACTCCCCAGGTTCAGCGCAGATTTGGAACTCTGGGAGTGATCACACTGCTTGTAGTTCTTGCTGGTGTCTACCGCTGGGCTGAACCTTCCAATACCTATCTTTCTTCACCCTCTCCATCTCCCGTTTCGACTGTTACCATGCGGCTTGAAAATGCTCCTTTTGAATCTTACGTGAACGGACATAAAAGCTGGTCTGTTTGGGCAAATAGAATCGATCTTGAACGCACCGCAGGCGCCTCTATGTCCATGATTCAAAGCGCAAGTATTGAGGGCATTCGGAATGGTATACTCTATAAGGCTGGAGAAAAATCTCCAGCATCAGATGATTCTTCCGTGATGAATAAAGAACCAGCCCTGGTGAGTTTCAGTGCGCAAAAAGGCAGATATGCAATTCAAAACCTGGACAGCATGCCGCTGGAGTGGTCGCAAAACTATACGATGCAGTGGCAGTTTCGCCTGACGGATGACGTGAAGCTAGAGACTCTTAAGGGAGAAACACTCACTGCGGAGAGTATGACGCTCTATGAGCTGATAAATCGGCGTACGCGAAAATCAGAACATAGGCTTGTATGGGATTCTGGGGCGGATATGACAAGCAAAAAAGTCAGGGTACATTCGAATCAGATGCGGATGGATCCCGGTGAAAGAGTGCTGGAGTGTACCCATGGTGTCCGATGTGCCTACCCGGATGGCGCAGTGCAAACTGATCGAGCGTATCTCTCTTTAAAGGAACAAATACTCCGCTGTCCTGATCCAGCTGCCGGCACAGAAAAAAAGCTGCAGTACTCCGCTGAGGGGCTGGTAGTAAATATAAAAAATCGTGTCTTCACTGCGAATCGAGTGCAGATGAAGTTTCCAGTGGAAAGCGCTGGAGCAGTTCCACGAGGAGTAAGATAAATTGCTGGTTACCAAAAATAGCAAAAAGCTGCTCGCATTTTCCGCCGCGCTGTCCCTCTCGATAATGTTAAATCGAGTCTATATTGCCTCCGCTCAGGAAAAATCGAATCCTGTGAAAAATGGAGCAAAATCTACGGATACCTCTTCTGGAGATAAGACCAAGTGGGCAACCATCGATGCGATGGACTGGCAGTATTCAGAAAAAACAGGCGAGCATACCGGGGTAAATTTTACCTACAAAGAAGAAGACACCACCATTACCGGCGCCAGGCTGAAATACAATGATAAAAAAGACATTCTGGATGCCGAAGGCAGCCTTACCCTGGACGATCCGAAACATTCGGCGACAGGAGATAAAGCGCATATTGAGAACGGCAAGAAAAAACTGGCGGTGATTACTGGCAGCGTAGTGATTATCTTAAAGCCCGATACTCCTGATATATCGCCCACGCTCGCAACAACTCCAATAACACCAAAGCCAACGGTGTCTAATTCAGGCAAGACGGAGATCAAAACAGCGCCTGTGCTTCCCCCGAGCGGCATCGATACGGAAGAGGATAAAAACTCGGTGCACAAAACCCGGTCTGAAGGCGGTACGGTATCTTGTGACCGAGTCGAAGACTTTTATAAACGGAAATTTGTGATAATGCGCGGTCATCTTGTTTTTAAACAGAAAGTTAAGAAGAAGACCGGCGATATGGTTGAGCGAACGCTTACAGCCGAGCATGCGGAGTATGATGGTAAAAAAGAAGAAATGGAACTCTTCGCGCCTGTCAACAGCCTCGATACGGATGGACGCGAACTTCATTTCGAAAAAAACGTCATTGTTGGCACCAAAGAAGGCGAAGAGAGCCTTCAGAGCAAGGGCAAAGTTAAAATGAAGGTGCCAATCGATAATAGCGATGATGAGACCGAAACTGATCCAAAAGCTAATCCTGCGCCCGAAACCAAAAAATAATCAGCTTAGTCGGTCGCGCTAATTCAAAGTCTTTGTTTGTTGAGACAGCACCTATGAAACCGTTCCTGTGGAAATTGCAAAACTCAATCCTAATCCTGTTAGATTGCGTTCGTGCATTATGAGCAGACCTAATACTGCGTGGGAGCATGTGCTCCCATCCCTCACTTCCCATACTCAATCGGCTATTCAGCAAAATATTCCTCTCTCGCGCTGCACCACTTTGAGAGTAGGCGGCCCGGCGGAATATTTTATTCACGCCAGAAATAACGATGTCATTGCGGAGCTGGCGGCAGTTTCTCAGCTTCATGGTCTGCCCCTGCTCCTGCTTGGCGAAGGCAGCAACGTCTGCGTGAGCGATGCGGGAGTGCGAGGTATGGTGGTGCAGAATGGCTGCCGCAACGCCGAGATCGGTTCGATAACCCGCTGTGATGCCGGGCATAACTTCATGCGGCTATTTTTGCTCACAATGCGTTCTGAGTTGTCCGGGCTGGAGTTTGCTGTCGGTATACCTGGCTCTGTTGGAGGGGCTCTTGTTTCGAATGCGGGCGCTTATCGCTCTAATATATGCGATCTGGTTCGCGCAGTAGAAGTAGTGGAGTGTGGCGAACGACAAACCGTTAGCCCGGAGTGGATGGAATTCTCCTACAGAGACAGCCGCCTGCGCCGCGGCGATGGACTTCCTGCAGTTCTTCTTGGGGTTACGTTAGAACTCAAACATGCTCCGAAAAGCGAAATCCGGCAGAAAGCCAAAGAGTTTCAGATGCAGCGGCTGCTGAAACAGCCTTGGGAGCCATCGGCGGGAAGTTTTTTTAAAAATGTGAACAGCCGAGAACTTGCTGAATCGCTTCCTAATCTTCCTGCGGCTATGAAACAGGCGGGTGTAGTTCCCTCTGCGTATCTTTCTGAGGCCTGCGGCTGCAAAGGCCTGCAAATCGGCGGAGCAGGAATAGCGCACAGACATGCGAACTTTCTTGTAAATATGGGACATGCGAGTGCTAACGATATCCGAGCGGTCGCTGAAACTGTGAAATCACGCGTTTTTGAAAAATTTGGTGTTGTGCTGGAAGAAGAAGTGATGTACATTGGCGAGTGGGAATAAACCGCACGAATAATCCAGGTTTGATATGCGGAGGATTTGATAAATGCCGATCACCGAAATTTCGTCTGTTTGGTATCCTGTTGAAGATTTGGAACGGGCAAAACGGTTCTATTCAGAAATACTCGGGTTGATTCTACATGCCTGCGATGACGATTCCGGTTGGGCTGCGTTCCACGCGGGCACTGGAGGAACACCGTTTTTCCTCGTGCGAAAGCCCGAAGCGGGAACTCGAGGTGGAGGAGCAGTGGTAACTTTTGAAGTTACCGACTGCCAAACTTTTCTGCAATATCTGGTCGACTGGGATGTCAACATAGATCCGCTAATCCAGGAGAGCGATTCAGTTCGCATATACACCATTTATGACCCTGATGGAAACGCAATAGAACTCTCCGAAACAAAATTGACTAAATAGTAATTCAGAAGTAATCTGGATATCAGAAGAATCGGATATCGGTAATTCTGCCGCTGGCAACGAGCCATACGTAGACATCGCTGAGGGCGACAGAGCATAAACTCATCATTGCCCAGGTTCCGTGTTTCTCATTCAAAAAGCTAATTTTCGACCACATCCCATAACGGGTTTTGCTCAAGATATCGCAGGAATAGCAGTCAAGTCCGCCTCCCATCAGATGTCTCCATGAGTGGCAGGAGAACGTGTAGGTGGAGAGAAGAATGATGTTTATCAGAAATACCAGGGAGCCCACACTCATCCCAAAATGACTGCCGCCATCGACTGATTTGAAGAGGAAAGCTTTGATAGTGTCTATCCAGAGCAAAGCAATAAATACAACGGCAGCATAGAATGCATAGCGATGGAAGTTCTGGATGACAAAGGGGAACGCTCGCTCGCCCGTATATTTTCGAAAACGCAGCCTGGCAAAAAACGCAGGTTCTGCCACCGCACAGCCGAGCGGATCGGCCAGGTAACTTCGATAGAGAGCTTTTCTATAGTAGTAGCAACTGAGGCGAAAACTCAGCGGGAACGGCAGAATTAACAGCGCCGGTGAAATACTGAAACCCTCTATGTGGATGCCCAGCTGCACGGTAGGGGAATAAAACGGAGAGAGGAGGTTACCTGCTTCGTAAAAATTATTCTCGAACGCTCGAAAGGTAGCCCACATACCAAATGCACTAAAAAGCAGGAAAAAAGCCAGAGTACCAGACCACCAGTCATCTTTTCTTTTCAGGCTGGAGCGGACATCTGCCGACTCCTCAGCCTGCGGTCTGGTTTGCAAATCCACAGCCATATTAATCTCCACAGTATGTTATGGGAGATTTTTTACTCCCACCATATTTTCAAATTACTCTTAATATGATAGCATAACTGGCCCAGTTTCTCAAAACTGCGTGTGCTGTCCCCGCCTTAAACTAACTAATTTGAGCGATAAGCACTCGAACTCCATCAGTCGGAATAGAAATTGCCCCCTCTAACCTCTCGTCGGTGAGAACATCGACCACGGCACCGGTCCTGATTCCTGACTGCAGATCGACCGAGACTGCCTGCTGGTTATGATTGATGAGAATCCAAACCTCCTCACCGTTTTCCGTAACTCTTCTAGCGGCTTCGACGCCGGAGGGTAATTTTGGAAACGGAATAGATATTTTCGCAGTTTCAATCAGCCAATCTGTGAACGACTGTAGCAGCGTATCGTTCAGCCAGGCGCCTAATACGACTACCCTGCCGCCTTTATCACCGACACTGTGGCTGCTGCACGCACACTTGCCATCCAGCCAGCCATTCGCGGTGCCAAACTTTGCCAGAATCTGCACATCTTCTGCCAAGGGTTTTACAATCTCTGCCCAGATGGAGCTTTCGCCTGCCATCTTATTGCTCCACTCCGCATACACCGGCACTGATTTCTCAAGAGCGTAGTAGTCTTCAATTTCCACCCCGGCAAGCTCACGCAGCGGCCCCGGCTGCCGAGCAGGGAATAGCGCGTTGTGCGTATCTTTCTGGCCGCAGCGAATGGTTAGAACCAGAGTTCCGCCGTCTTCCACGAATTTGGTGAGGTTCTCAACAGTTTTGTCAGGCAGTACCGTCAATGCCGGAGATGCAACGAGTTTATATCCGGTAAGATCGGCTTCTGAGGAGAGGATATCGACCCCCATGTTCCGGGCTGCATACGGCTTATAGCAGTGGCGCAGATAGCCTATGGGATCGAAATCCTGGTGGTGGCGCTGGGCGTTGATCGACCATCGGGAATCGTAGGAATGCAGCAATGCGATTTCGTTCTTGATAGTGGTGCCTCGAAGTACATCGGAGGATTTTTTGAACTCCTGGCCAATCTGCACCGCCTCCTGGAAGAATGGCCGTGGATTACCATCTGCCCCGAGCAAGCAGCCATGCAGCTGCTCCTGCCCGCCTGGCGCGGAACGAAGCTGCCAGTAAAGAAAAGCATCTGCTCCATGTGCCACAGCGTGCCAGGCCATACGCCGGGATTCGCCTTTGTTGAGCTGATTGTTAATGGTCTGCCAGTTAACACAGCCCGGCTGAGTCTCCATCAGCCAGAAGTTTTTTCTTTTGAGGCCGCGAATCATGTCATGCGCTGCACCTGTTTTCAGAGGGTCCATATGCCCGGTACCGATATACCAGTCCCACGAGGCGAAATCGAGGTCGGCAGCAACTTCATAGTGATCGAAGCCTTCGAACCACTCCATAAAGTTGTGTGTAATCCACTGCTCAGGGCGTGAGGATAGCCTCAGGGCAGCGATTTGAATCTTCTGAAAATCGACCCACACTTTGGTGAAGAACTGCTTGAACGCCAGAATAAGCCCTGGATTATGCGGACCAACCGGAATTGGTATTTCATTCCAGTCCGTATAAGACTGGCTCCAGTAAGCAGTAGACCAGTGATCATTCAGGCTTTGAATATGTACATACTTTTCTTTAAGATAGGCCTGGAACTGGCGATGTGTCGATTGAGAATAGTCGATGCGGTTATACTCGTTATCGATCTGCCAGCCGATGACTCTTTCATCCTGACCGTAGCGCTTTGCGAGCTGCTCTACAATGCGGCGAATATACTTGTGGTAAGTGGTGTTTCCGGGGGAGACATGGCATCGATTGCCGTGCTGCGCAGGACGTCCGTTAGGCTCGACGGCGAGGACTTCTGGATTATGATGGGTAAGCCATGCCGGAGGAGCGGCAGTCGGTGTGCCAATGATAACGGATATCCCGTTTTTGTGCAGGAGATCGATGGCACGATCCATCCAGTCGAAATGGAAATGCCCCTCCACCGGTTCGATTGTACTCCAGGCGAATTCACCGATTCGAGCGACGGTAAACCCCGCCTCCAGCATAAAACGAATGTCTTCCGGCCAGCGAGTTTCAGGCCAGTGCTCCGGATACCAGGCAGATCCAAACTCCATGCAATTACCTCCCTAACTTACATTTCCGAGAAACTATTAATTCGGCAAAAGGGACTGATGTACCTGCTGCCCAAAATGCTGTTCCTCTCTGTCACCAATTTAATAATAGGATTCTGCTTGTCTTAGTCGTTTGTCGGTGTTATAATAGATCTAGAGCTATGTAGACGTAACGCATCCGTGGAATATTAAGGAGTGTACATCAATGTCCCAGGCGCCGACCAGAGCGGGAGCCCCGCCTCAGTTCAGAATTATCCTGCGCGAATCGGGTGTGGTTCGAGAGATGGGGGGAGACCTCACCGAAGCAGTCACAGCGGTCGACTTCCTGATGCGCAAGGCGCTTGATCTCGGCGCTTCGGACGTCCACCTCCAGCCCGAGCGCGGACGGCTTCTGGTGCGGTATCGAATTGACGGAATTATGCACGATGTAGGCCAATACAGCGCTGAAATAGTTCCGAACATCCTGGCCCGCCTCAAGCTCTCTGCGGGCATGCATATAGATGAACGCCGCGAACCGCAGGATGGCCGCGTGGATATGGAGTACGGAACGCGCAAGCTCAGCGCTCGTATGTCCGTCATGCCGATGCTGAACGGCGAAAAGATCGTAATGCGTATTCTTGATCCTATGGGGGCACGCGTCGAGCTGGAGAAACTCGGTATGCCGCCGGATGTGCTGCAGAAGTGGCGGACGATTGTGCTCGGCTCCTATGGATTAATCCTTGTTACAGGCCCCACGGGAAGCGGCAAAACATCTACCCTCTATGCCTCCATCAATCAGCTGGACGCGGTGAAGAAAAACATCGTCTCCGTGGAAGACCCGGTCGAATACGAATTTCCCGATCATATTACGCAGGTGCAGGTTACCGAGAAACTGACTTTTCCGCGCGTGATGCGCTCCTTCCTTCGGCAGGACCCGGATGTCATGCTCGTCGGTGAGATGCGAGACCCAGAATCGCTCCAGATCGGCATCCAGGCAAGCCTCACGGGCCACCTTGTCATGACCTCGCTCCACACCAACAATGCCATTGAAACTATCGGGCGTATGATGGATATGGGAGGTGAACCCTATATTATTGCGTCTACCATGCAGGGAATCATGGCACAGCGGCTGGTACGCACGATCTGCACAAACTGCAAAGTCCAGTATATGCCTCCTGCAGACGAGCTCATCGAGATCGGCCTGGACCCGGCGCGAATGGATGGAAGGGCTTTCTATCGAGGAAATGGATGCGACGTCTGTAGAAATACAGGGTATAAGGGGCGCGTCGGAATCTTCGAGATTCTAGTAAGTACGCCCGATCTGCGCGAACTCATTGCCCGCAGAGCCAGTGTAGGGCAGATTCAGGAGTATACAAAGAATAAAGAGGGAATGCGGAGCATGCTGGATGATGGCTATGATAAGATTTTCCGCGGAATCACCACCTGCCGAGAGGTCTTCACCGCCGTCAATTCATCACTCAGCAGCGGCGGCTAAGATACTGCATTCGCGAGGCTAAGTCGCTCCTGAATGGCTTTCCAATCTCGCTCTGAAAGATGTCCTACTACCGATCGGACATCTTTATGCGGTATCGAAACAAGATTTGCTCGGAAGGCAGATCATTCGTTTAATCAGGCTTCAATCCAATCCTTTAAAATTATATCTGTTGGAGCTGTTGCTGCTGACGAATTTGTAGTTAATAACTCTTTATACGCAGCCAGTCAGTTCAGTAAGCTGATATGAAAATTCTCGGAATGCTGTCACTTGCATAATTGAACCAATGTAATCTGTGCTAATCTGAGTAATCTGTGGATAAAATGCTTTTAAATCCTTCGCATATCAAATATCTTAATCGCTAAATGTCTCAGATTTATTATCCACAGATTACTCAGATTAGCACAGATTACCGATGCAAAATCAATGATTTTTATTCTCGGATGATGGTTTGAAATTCCATTTCGGTAACATTCATTTCCGATAACACTTCTAAAAGCCAGGGGTAGTTTGATCCTGGAAAACTGCTCGACTGCGTATCATCAGTTAATAATCCAAAAATCATATATGGTCGGTGAATAGGATATTCGGCAGTGGAAATCACAACTGCAGGACTTCGCTTTACTCCTGTCACAACAGCGAATTAGCTGTAACAACATCTCCCGGGTCAGGCAATCTCTTCCTCCAAATATCGGGATGTTAGTTCTTCGCCAGCACGACTAAAGTCACTCAAATCTTCATCGCTCCAGCTATCGGAAATATCGAGTGGGACAGAATCAAAAAGAATAATCACTTCCACGCATGCTCGTCTGGCAGTTCTGAGGAGTGCACTTCGATCACGCCGCCCTTTTGAACTGTTACCGTCTGTTTCAAGGCTGACTGCAACCTATTTCTCTCCTAAATGTACTGCCACCCTGCTAAATTGTGCTGCAATTTCATAGGTAAGGCATTATAGTGAGATTCGGTTATAGAGATAGCGGTTCCGGTCGAAGGATAACAAAGAGGCGCAGGAAGATGAGAATGCTGTTCCTAAACGCTACATCTCTCTGCGCCAGCGGAGGGCAGAGATAAGAGTGGCCTGGTCGGCATAGTCGAGGTCGCCGCCGGCTGGAAGCCCGTGCGCTATCTGAGAGACTTTTACACCAAGCGGCTTGAGTTTATTGGAGAGGTAGAGGGCGGTGGTCTGGCCCTCGGTAGTCGGGTTCAAGGCAAGTATCACTTCCTGAACTCCGTCTGCCACCCGAGGAAACAGTTCACGAATTTTGAGCAGATCCGGCGTGATATTATCCATCGGGGAGATCACGCCCTGCAGTACATGGTAAACGCCCCGGAACTCATTCGTCTTCTCCATAGCAATGAGATCGCGCGTTTCGGCTACCACACACATTAAAGATCGGTCTCGCCGCGGATCACGGCAGACTTCACAGAGATCCTGATCCGTGAAATTTGAACAGACCGAACAGAAGTGAATTCGGTCTTTAACAGCAATGATAGCCTCTGCAAGCAGCTGAGCATCCTGCTGAGGCTGGCGAAGTATATAAAAGGCCATCCTCTGGGCAGATTTTGGCCCGATGCCAGGAAGCCGCTCAAGCTGTGCGACCAGATGCGCCAGAGGTTTGGCATAGTGAAGCATAGTTACTGCCTTATATCAAGCCGGACGGGATATTTAAGCCATCCAAACCGCCGGTTATCTGATCCATTTTTGCATCCTGGTCGGCCTTCGCTTTATCGGAAGCTTCTTTCACCGCGGTGAGTATTAAATCCTGAAGCATCTCGACATCGTTTGGATCGACTACGATCGGGTTGATGATGAGCTCCACCAGATGGCCATGTCCATTCACGGTGGCTGTCACCATTCCGCCGCCCGCAGTCACTTTGAAACGGGCTGTGAGCATCTCTTCCTGAAGTTTCGTGGCATCCGCCTGCATCTTCTGTGCCTGCTTCATCAGCTTCTGCATATCGCCCAGGCCGCCAAAACCGCCTCCGCCACCACCAAGTCTTGCCATCGCGCACTCTCCTATACCAATCAGCGTTAATACTTTATTATATCACTTCCCGCGTTATTCCGGAGGAATCACCACACCGTCAAATATGTCAATCGCTTCTTCCAGAAAACTTGGCCCTTCCGGAGGAGCCATATCCAGAGGTTCCGGTTCTTTAGGGACAGGCTTAGAGGCAGATTCTGTTCCAGTAAGGGAAGCTGGCGGAACATGAACAGCGTCCGATACTGCAAACGAAGTGTCTGCGTCCGGCATCGGCAGCGCATCGATTGGCTGCACGGCGGAAGCGGGATCCTCCAGTAGCTCATCAAGAACCATGGAAGGTGATTCTTGAACCTCATTCTCCTCTGAATCCGTATCGGATGTTTCCGTTGGCGGAGGAGCTTTCACTGCCAGCTCGCACCGAATCTTGTATCCCTCCGAAGCCAGTACTTCGTTGATTACTTTCTCGACAGCCGATTTTCCCTTTTGATTTCCCTGAATTCGCTCCCGTGAGAAATCTTTAGTGAAGGTGAGAGTAACCATCTTATCATCCAGCCCAGTCACTTCTGAATTCGAGAGATGGGGATTTCCAACCGGACTGATTTTAGCAAACGCTTTCAGAATCCTGGGCCAGGCAGTTTGTATCACCTCGAAAGTTACTGGTTCGGCAAATCTAGATTCAGCAGAACTCCCCGCAGGCTGAGTGGCAGGCGATGTAGAAGGTGAATTAGATTGCGGAACGGCAGAAGTGGGTGTTTGGGCTGCTGCAGGAGTTCGAGTTGTTTCCTGAGGCGGCATCGAT
Source organism: Chthonomonadales bacterium (assembly GCA_038203935.1). Classification (GTDB taxonomy): domain Bacteria; phylum Armatimonadota; class Chthonomonadetes; order Chthonomonadales; family Chthonomonadaceae; genus JANXSG01. The sequence goes on along the minus strand of JBBRDM010000029.1, from coordinate 12,516 downwards.
GATGCCGCAGGAGCTGCAACCGGCTTACTGGGGGGTAAAGGGTTTGCTGCAGGGGCCAAAACCGGTTTAGAAGGAGTTGCAGGGTTCGCTGCAGGCACCGAAAGCTCTGGCTTACCAATCATTACTGGCATCAGGCGAAGCAGTGTACACTCCAGCAGCGCTCGGTGTTGATTCGAGAAGCGAAGTTCCTTTTCCGCATTCGTCAGAATACTCATCATCTTCAGCAGTGCAGGCGGGTCGAATAGAGATGCCTGGGGCTGCATCGCTCGGAAGCGGTCTGGACCCATCTCTGATTCTGCTGCGCTATAGGCGCCTGCAGAGATAATCATCAAATCCCGCAGATGACCCGAAAGCGCCGTCATCATCTGGCGGACGTCAGCGCCGCTATCCATCAGTTCTGCTGCCACAGCAAGGGTGCGGTCCCACTGATTTTCTGCCAGCGTCGCCACCACTTTTGAGAGGACAGTCAGCCCCACCGTCCCGATGGCGCGATTTACTGCTTCTGCGGTGATGTGCTTATCTGTGTAAGCCATCACCTGCTCGAGCAGGGAGAGCGCATCCCTCCAGGAACCTTCCGCACTGCGCGCAATGGACTGAACTGCTTCTGGTTCTGCTGTACAGCCTTCGGCTTCAATGACCCGCTGAACCGCCTTGCCAAGATCGAGCAGGCTGCCGCGCTTGAACTGGAAAGGCTGGCATCTGGAACGGATAGTGATCGGCACCTTTTGCCACTCAGTGGTCGCCAGAACGAATATGACATACCCCGGCGGTTCTTCGAGAGTTTTAAGCAGCGCGTCGAAAGCCTTAGCAGACAGGTCGTGAACTTCATCGATAATATATACTTTGTATCGTGCTTCGGTGGGAGCGTACTGCACGTTCTCGATGATTTTTTCCCGCACATCGTCAATACTGGTTTCAGAGGCGGCATCGATCTCCACTACATCCATACAGGAACCATCCCGAATACTAACACACAGCCTGCACACACCGCAAGGTTCCGGGGTAGGGCCATCGTGCGCTGTACAGTTGAGCGCCCGCGCTAAAAGGCGAGCCGTGGATGTTTTGCCGCATCCCCTGGCGCCAAAAAAGAGATAGGCGTGCGCTATGCGTCCCGTTTTAATGGCATTCTGGAGGGTTGTGGTTACAGCCTCCTGCCCCATAAGCTCGCCAAAACTCTGCGAACGATATTTACGATATAGTGCAACGTAGGCCATGGTTTAAGGAGGAGCCAATTTCTGTTGGTTTCTGCTGGGAACTGGTATAAAAACGCAGATTTATGCTGTAGAGGTGTATTTGGCGGCGCTCAGAGCCGGGTTATCAGAACGCACACGGCGGGAAAGTCTTAGTGCTGCTTTCTTCCGAATCTGACACGGTTCGTCCGCCCGGCGCTGCGACTGGCCCGGCTCTCAACACCGCCAAAGACATCTAGCATTATACCAAACCATTGAAGTGATTGCAATGACCGTTTTACAATTAACAATAATATTCGAACGAGCGCAATTATAAAATGGATTTCTATTTAACAAATCACAAATAGAAAGGTATGCTGAATAGGATAAAAAATAAGTCCAAATATTTTGGAGTATTTATATCTCAGGATGCGTATATACTATCGAGCAATTTGCTGTGTTTCCGATTTTGAGTATAGGTCTCACTCAACGTGAATCGAACCTTTCCGGAAACCGAAAAGGTGCATTGATCTATTTTCCCACATGAAGGAGTTAAGTATGAAGAAAAATTTTCATGCCTCTGTTCGCCGAATTTGTTCTGTGTTTTCACTCACTCTGATGGCTGCCGTCGTTGGCAGCGCCGCTCTCGGGGTAAATCCAGCTTCTGCTGCGGATGTAGTCGTTACCGCCAGCGCTGATAAGCACGTTAAGATATGGAATCCCCTCAACGGATCTCTCATCAAGGATATCACGGCTTCCGACGCGGCCGTGAATGCAATTGCAGTCAGCCACGATGGTAAGCTGATCGCATCCGGCGGTGCCGATAAAAAAATTCATATCTGGAAACTGGAAGATGGTTCGGCTGTTAAAGATTTTGCGGCGCATGATGGCGCTGTCACCTCGCTTTTCTTCACTATAGACGATAAAGAACTTTTATCTGGCGGTGCGGACAAAAAAGTTATTCTGTGGAAAACATCTGACTGGAGTAAAGAGAAATCTATCGATGCGCATGAAGGAGCGCTGGTGGGAGTGATCGCCATTCCGGATATGCTCATTTCCGGCGGAGCCGATGGCAAGGTGAAAATTTGGAGCACCGACGGCGATATGCAGTTCGAAATTCCTACCGAACATGAGGGCGGCCTGACTGCTATGAGCGGGAATCCAACTGCTCAGATGCTCTATACGGGCGGCAAAGATGGAAAACTTAAATTCTGGTCGGCCGGCGGCACCGGTGAGTTCGAAAGCACGCAGGGCAGCCCTGTGAATGCCCTCTACACGCTGAGAGACGGTAAACGCATGCTCAGCGGCGGTGCTGATGGCAAAATCAAAATATGGGATACGGATACCCATAAGTTAATTTCCACTATCGATGATGGGCATACAGGCGGCGTAACAGCGCTGAGTGCGGTGCCGGATGGCCACATGATAATTTCCGGCGGCGCAGACAAAAAAATCAAAGTCTGGTCAAACGATGGAAAACTGCTCCACTCCATGGATGCGCACGATGGCGCCGTCACCGCCATTATATACTATATGGAGAAAACTAAATAATAGATTCTCAATAGGTTCTTGATATGGATTTAGCCCGGCTGGAAAATTTTCCAGCCGGGCTATTATAGTCCTTCAGGATTTTTAACGTAAGGAAATTTCAGTAAAACATGTAAAAACAGCCGAAAAACCCCGTAACGATTCTAGTTTTCAGCCAATCTTTAGGTTTATATGCATTTATTTCTGCCAGTTTTTAGATTCATATGGAAAGATATCCTTGCCGGCGGATGAGAAGTTTTACCGAAGTATCCGACGGAATCAAGGAGCTAAATTAAATTGAGTACAATGACTATATCCGATCCTAGGCCCACAGATGAGCCTATTAAATTAACCAAACGTGAAGTAGAAGTTCTTACCTTAGTAATCGAAGGGAAATCGAGCAAAGAAGTAGCCGACATGCTTTATGTCAGCAAACGAACTGTAGATTTCCACCTTGCAAATATTTATGATAAACTTCAGGTGACCAACCGCGTGCAGGCGTTCCGACGCGCAGCTCGTCTGGGTCTGATCACTGTAGATAACTATATGACCGGAAGTTAGACTTTCCGGTAATCCCATTAAAAAGCCTGCCCTGGATGTTTTAGGGCAGGCTTTTTTCATTTATTCTTCCCATTACGGAAGCGCTTTCATCAGTTTATTCTTGCACTATCGATCCAGGTGAAACGTTAAAGCTGCTGCTAAATCCTCGCATGTATAAGATAAAAAGCAAATAATAAAACTTTTCAAATAAAGACTTGACAATAACACACTCAATTGGTATAATAACTATCATAACATATTCACACATCAATGAGTTAATCTAGCAGCCAGTTCGGCTATTTGGAGGTCAAGACAAAATGGGTAAAGCAGTTGGTATCGATTTAGGGACTACAAACTCAGTAGTCTGCGTCATTGAAGGCGGGGAGCCAACCGTTATAGCGAATGCAGAAGGCAGCCGCATCACTCCTTCTATTGTTGGATTCAATAAATCCGGTGAACGGCTTGTGGGCTCCGGAGCAAAGCGGCAGGCTATTATCAGTCCCGACCGCACTATCATTTCCATCAAGAGAAAGATGGGAACGAATGATAAAGTAAGCATTGACGGCAAAAGCTACTCTCCTGAAGAGATTTCCTCGATGATCCTTCAAAAGCTTAAGGCAGATGCGGAATCATATCTTGGACAGCCTGTAACCGAAGCAGTCATTACAGTTCCTGCGTACTTCAATGATGCTCAGCGAACAGCGACCAAAAATGCGGGCGATATCGCAGGGCTGAAAGTTCTTCGTATTATTAATGAGCCTACGGCGGCGGCGCTTGCCTACGGATTGGATAAGAATAAAGAAGAAAAAGTATTAGTTTTCGACCTGGGTGGTGGTACATTTGATGTTTCGCTGTTGGAAATCGGTAAAACGGAAGATGGTGGTTCTGTTCTGGAAGTGCTGTCGACGAGCGGTGATACTCACCTGGGCGGGGATGACTGGGATCAGAGGATCGTAGATTTTGTTGCGGACGAGTTCCGTAAAGAGAACGGCATCGATATCAAGAAGGATAAGCAGGCGCTGCAGCGAGTTCGGGAAGCTGCCGAGAAAGCGAAGATCGAGCTTTCGAACGTCACCCAGAGTAATATCAACCTGCCGTTCATCAGCAGTACCCCGGAAGGCCCGGTCCATCTTGACGTAAACCTGACTCGCGCCAAGTTCGAAGAGCTGACCCGCGACCTCGTGGAGCGGTGCAAAGGGCCGTTCGAGCGGGCGATATCGGATGCAAAGCTCAAGCCGGGTGATATTGATGAGATTGTGCTGGTAGGCGGCTCCACCCGTATGCCGATGGTTCAGGATCTGGTACGTCAGCTTGGCGGCGGTAAGGAGCCGAACAAGGGCGTCAATCCGGATGAGGTCGTGGCAATAGGCGCAGCAGTTCAGGCGGGCGTGCTGGCTACCGAAGGGAACACTACCGGAACCAACATCCTACTTCTGGACGTGACCCCGCTTTCTCTGGGTATTGAAACCTTGGGCGGCATCATGACGAAGCTGATCGAGCGAAATACCACTATTCCGACCAGGAAAAGTGAAGTGTTCAGCACGGCGGAAGACGGGCAGTCGAGCGTCCATGTGAAGTGTTATCAGGGTGAACGCGAGATGGCAGGGGCGAACAAGCTGCTGGGCGATTTCCAGCTGACCGGCATTCCACCTGCTCCGAAGGGTATACCGCAGATCGAAGTGACTTTTGATATCGATGCAAACGGTATCGTGAGCGTTTCTGCGCGGGATAAGGCTACCGGGAGAGAGCAGAAAATTACTATCAGCGGCACTGGCAGTTTGAACAAAGATGACATCGACCGGATGGTTCGTGAAGCTGCGGCCCATGCGGATGAGGACAAAGCGATGCGGGAGCGTGCAGAATCCCGAAATAAGGCGGAATCGCTGATCTACCAGACGGAGAAACAGATCAAGGATGTTGGGGATAAAGCTCCTGCCGATTTGAAGGCGACCGTCGAAAGCAATATCAGCAACCTGCGCACGGCATTGAATGCGAACGACACTGGCCTGGAAGAGCTGCAGCGGCTGACAACTGAATTGGAGCAGTCGACTTACAAGCTCTCGGAACTGCTGTATCAGCAGGCGACAGAGGCGGAGGGCGCAGCGCAGAATGGCCATGATGCAGACTATACTCAGCCGGAAGCAAATACCGAACAATCTCATCAGGATGAGACGGTCATTGATACGGAATTCAAGCCTTAAGCAGAAGTAATTTACCCCTCTCCGAGATGTTCCTATCTCTCAGGAGAGGGGCAATACTCAAGTTTGTCACTTCTGTTCTCCTTTATGGGTGGACGAAAAAATAGGAATCGGGCTGGGTATTCATTGTCTCAAAATTGTATTTCCGAGCAGATCGGTTTGATATAAGGCAGTACGATGTTCCCCTTATGTCTCTGCAGCACATTGGAATCAGGGGACATGGCAGGAGAAGTACACCGGGCTGCGCAAAAATTGTCATGCATTAGCGTGTTAAAGCAAAGTTAGTTGTGTGGAAAGATATGGGATGCCGGGGCTGAGCCCTGGCATCTGTCTGGGGGTGATTTCGGATGGATGGTAAGGATTATTATAAACTGCTGGAGGTGCCTCGGACTGCATCGCAAGATGACATCAAGAAGGCGCACCGTAAGCTCGCCCGAAAGCATCATCCCGACATCAACCCTGGAAGCAAGGTGTCAGAAGATAGATTCAAGGAGATTCAGGAGGCATACGATGTGCTTTCTGACCCGGATAAACGGAAGAAATACGATCAGTATGGGGATATGTGGCAGCGCGTTCAGCAGCAGCCGGGTGGATCTCCTGGCGGCGCAGGCGCAGGCGGGTTTTCCGGAGGTTCGCCGTTCAGCACACATGAGAGTTCGTCGGGAATTAATTTCGACGATTTTCTGGAGAAAATGTTTGGGAGCAAGGGCAAGCGAGGGGCGGCGGATTTCGATCCGGGGTTCTCTTCGTCTCCGGCGGAAGATGTGGAGTATCAGGTTGATATCACGCTGGATGATGCCTATAAAGGCGCATCGAAGCGGATAGAGGTCTCGGTGGAGGATGTTTGCCCGGAGTGCGGCGGCGTGGGGCAGAAGCGGAACGCGCGGGGGCAGTTTGATTTAAACCGAGGGATATGTAATCGCTGCAGGGAACAGGGGCGTGTGAGTTCGCCGCGCTCGGGGCAGGTGACTATCCCGGCGGGCGCGTGGGACGGTATCCGGCTGAAGCTGGCGGCGCAGGGCGCGGCGGATGCGCAGGGGAATAAGGGCGACCTGTATGTGCTGCTGCACATTCTGCCGCATCCGAAACTGGAGCGTGAGGGACAGGATATCTATTTTGATGCTTCTATTCCTTATACGGTGGCGGCGCTGGGCGGTGAGGTGACGGTGGAGACTCTGGACGGGAAGAAGCGGCAGCTGCTGGTTCCGCCGGGGATTCAGACGGGCCAGAAGATGCGCCTGAGCGGGCAGGGTATGCCGGCGCTTCGGGAGCGAAAGCAGGGGGATGCTTACGCGCGCGTAAAAATTACGGTGCCGCGCGACCTGAATGAGACGGAACGGACGCTGCTGCAGGAGCTGGCGAATATCCGGCACGACCCGGTGCGCACTGCTGCCCCGAAGGCCTGAGGAGAGTGGTAGAGATGGCTTCACATGATGAATCTGAACCTGTATATATGATTGGGGTGGTGGTGACGCTGACGCAGATGCATGCGCAGACGATCCGCCTGTATGAGCGCCTTGGCCTGGTGAACCCGCAGCGGAAGAGCAAGAACCGGCTCTATTCGGAATCGGATGTGGAGCGGCTGCGGCAGATTCGGCGGTTTACACAGGAGATGGGTGTGAATCTGGCGGGGGTGGAGGTTATTCTGGATTTGCTGCAGAAGATGGAGCAGCTTCAGACGGAGCGTGACCAGCATGCCCAGCGCAGCGAGATGCTGGAGAGCAAGTTTAAGGAGTATCTCGCCCAGGTGGGCGGGAAGTTCCCATGACTGGACAGCCTTGCGCCTCTTCCACCCGGCGACGATGCTTTGAAGGCCTTGATGCCCTCGCCGAGTGAGAACGTCCAGAAGCAGATTTCAAAAGCGCCGCACATACTGCCGAGGGAGCCGAGAAGAATAGAATCGTAGTTTCGCCCTCATCCCCAACCCCTTCTCCCAAAAACAGGAGAAGGGGCTTCTGACAGCACTTCCCTTTACCCTCTACGGTCGCTTAAACTCCCTGCATGGGCTAGGATATTTACACTGCAATATCCTCAGCGATTAGTGCGAACTGTTCGAGTGCGGCTTGAAGGTCTTCCATGATTTCTGCAGCGATTATTTCTGGAGCAGGCAGGTTTGCACTGTCTTCGAGACTATCGTCCTTAAGCCAGAATATATCCAGGTTAGCTTTATCACGTTTCAGCAGTTCTTCGATGGTGAAACATTTGAAGCTGTCGCTCTCTGAGCGGTTGTGACGGTTGTTTGGATTATAACATTTTACAAAATCGTCGAGATCGGCGCGTTTGAGAGGATTTTCCTTTAAAGTGAATCGCTTGTTTGTACGGAGATCGTAAATCCAGAGCTTGTCTGTCCAGGGTTGTTCTCGTGCGGGTTTGCGGTCGAAAAAGAGCACATTTGCTTTGACGCCCTGAGCGTAAAAGATGCCAGTCGGCAGTCGGAGCAGGGTATGCATATCCGCTTGAGCTAGCAAACGACGACGTACCGTTTCACCGGCGCCGCCTTCGAACAGGACATTATCTGGAACAACGATTGCTACCTTTCCGTGTTGTTTCAAGATAGAGAATACATGCTGAACGAAGTTTAGCTGTTTATTGCTTGTCGTAGCCCAGAAATCGTCCCGGCTGATGACGAGACTCTCCTTCTGTGTGTCGCCGTCCTCGCCGACGATGGTGACGCTGCTCTTCTTTCCTAAGGGCGGATTGGTGAGGACGATATCGTATTCCCCGTGTTTTGCAGCCAAAGCATCTCTCGTTGTGACGGGCAGATCGGTTAGTGATTCGCCGCCGATACCGTGCAGAAGCAGGTTCATAGCGCAAAGCCGAGTGACTCCATCAACCAACTCGACCCCATGAAGAGCGCCGGATTTGAGTGTGCGGAGTTGATCCCGATCTAATTCATTATTATTTACCAGATAGTCGTGCGCGGCGAGAAGAAAGCCGCCCGTACCACAGGCTGGATCACAGATTGTTTCCCCTGGACGGGGATTAATACACTCCACCATCGCTGCAATAAGTGGACGAGGTGTGAAGTATTGTCCTGCGCCGCCTTTTACATCCGCCGCATTCTTTTCAAGAAGACCCTCGTAGGCATCGCCTTTCACATCAGAAGATAGACTTGTCCACTGTTCGCGGTCGATGAGATCGATGATAAGGCGCTGCAGCTTGGCGGGATCTTGAATCTTGTTCTGTGCTTTGCGGAAGATCAAACCAAGCATGCCGCCATGTCTGCCTAATTCCTCCAGCGTGTGGCGATAACCTATTTCGAGATCATCCCCGGACAACTTGATAAGTATATTCCAGCCAAATATGGCAGGAACGGGAGATTCTTTATTATATGGAGGGCGACTCTGCTCGTCTGCCATTTTGAGAAATAGCAGATATGTAAGCTGTTCTACATAATCGCCATATGAGAGTCCATCATCGCGGAGTATATTACAATAGTTCCAGAGCTTTTGAACCAGTTGTTGAGGATTACTCAATATTGCACGGCCCCTTTTCTATCAGTGGTAATATGTGATACAAGAAATAAAATCTACTCGTGATTGCCACAAAACGCCTTTTGCAGCACCGCCTGCCTTAACCTCGCCGCGCGCTTCAATCCTGCCTCTACCGCCGTCTCAATCTCTTCCACCACGCTTAAGCGTTGCTCGACCTCTGCAACAATGCGGACCTGCTCTGCGAGTGGTGGAATGGGAACTGGAAGTTTGACAAATGACTCGCGTGTAAAATGCTTTACCGTACTACCTGTAAAAAACGGCTCAAGGCGTCCGCTCTTAGCCAAGGATTCGAGTATGTAAACCATATACTGCGACTTTAACGCTCCGTAGAATCGCACACGGTGCAACGCCTTCTGGTACATCATCTCTGGAATAATCGCATTCCACAAAGCAGACCTGCCGGGTTCCCCTCCTTCGCATACTAGGACGTCTCCGTCTATCAGCACATAACGGAGCAATTCTTCTTCGCGGAAATACATTTCCGATAGGTCATCAGTATCGACCGAGCCCCACCTGACATTTATATTTCGAAGGTATCGTAGCCGTTTACCGGTTCTGTGCTTCTGCCTATCAAGCATCTTTCCTAGGGCAACATCTGCAATCTGTTCAACCCTACCCCAAGTCCACCCATCTGGTAAACCCGGTATTTCCGCAACATTCAATGCGGCCGGTTCTTTGTACAACCCACGCCCGTTCCATTTCGCTCGGCGCTCTTCCAGAATTCGCTCCAGAAGTTGCGCACCAGATTCGTACTGCCGTCTTTCCTGCCGCGCCAACTTCGCCTCGGTTGGGACCAGCTTGCCTTCACAAGCAGCTTTAAGAACGGCGGCACGGTAGCGCTTGAGATTGGCCTGAACACGCTTGAGGGCGGCGACACCGGCGTCCAGGCGGGAGAACTGCTTTTCGATTTCGGCGACAATGGAGTTCTGCGCATCAAGAGATGGGAGTGAAATCTCTGTTTCTTCGATATGCGTAGCGCGGAGATTGTTGATGTTAACGCCTGCGGCGAGTTGGGACATCCTGCTTCGGTACTCTGACGTTTGAAGAAACCATGCGATGTAACGGCTATTGGCGCGCCCGTTTGATCTTAGACCGTAGCAGAATGCCCCGAACGTCCCGTCCCATGGCTGAGTGAGTTGAGCGGCTTTTCCAACAATGCTTGCGCTCCCACTAGAGGCAGCGATGACAATGTCGTTCTCCTGAAGTCGCTGCTGTGCCGAGACATATCTACTAGGAATGTAGACAAGGCTATCGAAGACAAGTCCGTCCTGTATGTTTGTTGCCCGTATCAACGGTAAACGCCCAGGGCCAGGGGCGGCAGTTGCATCTTCCTTCTTGTATGTGACGCCCCGAATTACGGTCAATAAATCCCCAAGGCGAATTCTAGTGCTCGAAGTAATTCCCGTCATGCTGCAAGCACCTCGTTCAACTCGTTGAGCAATGGATTCAACCGCTCACCGAAGAGGACGTATGCACGACCAAGGCCTCCCTGTTGGCTGAAGGGGGCGAGGTCGAAGTCGTCCGTCTCGATAGTGAGGCTGGCTGCGATATGATCTCGAATCATCTCCAGCCATCGCATTTCTTCAGAATTGAATGTGCGCCCAGCCTGATTCTGAGTTGATAGCCATGCTGTGAAGCGATCTTCAACAGTCTCGCCGAACGGGCGCAGAATAGTCTCCTGCTCTAAAGCGAATCGGATCAGGCTCACCAGATCGGTTACTACCTTGCCGCCGTGGCCCCACACCCGGCTCTTCTCCAGCGCCTCATAGGCACGCCAGATGGTCTCCGGGGTCCAAGCACGGGGCGGAAGCGCTATAGTTGCCGAAAGTTCTTTGAGCTGTTTCAAGGTAGGCGACTGCCCTCTTCGGCCACTATAGAGAAGCTGTATGGCGGTAATCTCGTCTCGATTATCTTCGATATACTGGCGGAAAGAATTGATAGTGTTTTGTGCCTTTTCGGTTGCTTCTGCGCTTGCACCTGCGAACTCCACCACATCCTGAGAAACCGTGTCGATGGTCTGTTCGGCATCCTGCTGCGCGTTTAAGATATAGTGCCGCAGATTCGGATTCAGGAATGGAGTTATGGCTTCGGCACGCATTTGAGCGCCTATCCGAGCAAGTAACTCCTCTGAAGCAATGTCTTCCGAAACCCCTGAACGCTGCAGCGCTGAATCCGGATCGACACTCTGAATAAGATCAGAAATAAGCGAATCCATGGGTTTGCCAGCGATTCGTTCGATTTCTGTTCTCTGACCATCTGAGATGATTTTATCCAATCGTGAGAGCCGACTTGCAAGCGTGGAAACGACTTCGGTATCGGTGCTGCCAGCTCCAACAGCTTGAAGAATACTTTTAAGCGGTACTGTAGGCTGCCGTTCTAGAGGAGGGGAGTCGTTCTTAGGATGTTCCGTTACACCAACTGCATCTACAATCACATAGTGAGTTTTGTTTTTACCATCGGGTGTAACATTTTGAAATTCAGTTGGAGTAAGTACCCGGCAGCCCCAACCTTTCATCTGTTCGAAATAGTTACTGCTTTGCACATCACGCATGAAGAAGACTATCTCGAGCGGTTTTACATCCGTACCAGTGGCGATTATATCGACTGTGACAGCAATTCGCGGGTTATAAGCGTTACGAAAACTTGAGAGAAGATCATCTGTTTTAATACCGCTGGATTTATAAGTAACTTCACCTGTCACTCCATCAACGACACGAGCAGTGCTGGTTTTATAAGTAATTTTTTCGCAGAATTCATTGCTCTTGCTGAACTCTTCCCGCATAATTCGGACAATATCATCCGCATGTGAATCGTCTTTCGCAAAGACCAGGGTCTTTGGAACTTCCGTGCGGCCGGGAAATATCTCCGTGAACAGGCGATCACGAAACGTACGAATAACAGTACGAATTTGATCCTCCGATACCACCGCCCGGTCAAGTTCATTCGGACTATATGTCAGATCAGATTCGAGTTCCTGCCATCTTTTCTGCCGAGTTTTCCTATGGCGCTTATCAATGAACAGACCAGCTTCTACTTTTGAGCCTTGATCTGTAATTTTTGTTTTGATACGATAGACCCAGAAGTCGACATTCACACCATCCGCCACCGCCTGAGTATGTCCATATTCCATTACAAGATTCTGGTTAAAGAAACCCAGTGTTTGTTTACTTGGCGTTGCTGTAAGACCTATCAGATAAGAATCGAAATATTCCAGCACCTGCCGCCACAGATTGTATATACTGCGGTGGCATTCATCGGTGAAGACGAAATCGAAAGTTTCTATAGGAATTGCAGGATTGTATCGTACTGGCAATGGAGTTTTTCGAAGCGCTGCAAGTCCGGCAATATTACTCTCTTCTTCATTTGCAGAATCGTATTCCGGTTCCCCTTGCAGGATTGAATAAAGACGTTGAATCGTAGTGATAACAACTTTACATACAGGGTCAATTTTATTGCTTTGTAAATGCTGAACGTTGTATAACTCCGTGAATTTTCGACCATCATCGGGTGTTGTATACTGTTCAAACTCATTTTTTGCCTGACGAGCGAGATTGCCACGATCTACCAGGAAGAGGATTCGCTTTGCTC
>JBBRDM010000028.1:0-37690 GCA_038203935.1 Chthonomonadales bacterium | reverse complement strand
TATTATCATAACAAAAATTAGTGTAAAAAGTATCCATGTCGAAATTGCTCGACCTAGATATGTTGGGCCTGGAAATGGATTCGCGCCTAATCAAGGTCGCTTTGGAGGAAACAGAAACGGCGGATCCATGCCGCACCGTAACAATCAGTTTGACAGGGGAAACCGTCACCATTCACGCCCGAATGCACCGCATTCTCCCAGATCAGGGCGAAGTTACTCTGGAAATAAACCCTAGCCTATTAAATTATCTCCTAAAAACCTCCTCAGCCATGAGGAGGTTTTTTTTATTCATTTTTCTGATTATGGGTTACATCGTTCGGGAGGTATATCACAAACCATACTCGAATACATACTCATTGGACTATCCTGGCATATTACCAAGTAATGAATAGTATATCTATTTGCCAGAATAGTGTTTGTAGGAAGATATAATAATTCCATAAATCATTTTGTAAAAGAGACCGGCTTGATTCCACATACACTTACTTCACTCTTCTTCGCCCAGAGCATCCGCTGCGCCGAAAAACCTGTCCTGCGCATAAAACAGGATGGACAGTGGATCGATATCAGCTGGAAACAGCTTTCCGCAGATGTCAATGCTTCTGCAGCCTCGCTGATAAATATGGGAATTCAGCCAGGAGACCGAGTTGGCATTCTTTCCGAAAACCGAGCAGAATTTATTATTGCGGATATGAGTATTCTCGCGGTTGGCGGAATAACTGTTGCGCTCCACTCACCTTTGAGCGCTGCACAGGTCCACGAGCAGTTTAGCGATAGCGCACCTAAAATCGTGTTTACCTCCACCAAAGAACAGTATTTAAAACTGCTTTCAATAAGCAGTTCTATTCCTTCTATCCAGAAGGTAGTAAGCTTTGATAATATCGAATTTCCAGACACGATAAATTTTAAAGAACACCTAGATTCAGGAACGAAAGCGTACGCGCTTCAGCCTGAAGCGATGACTTCCAGGCTGGCGAATATTCGCCCAGAAGATATCGCAGCCATTATCTATACCTCCGGAACGACAGGTGAATCCAAGGGCGTGATGTTGACTCACAACAATTTCACTTCTAATATTGAGGCGTGTGCTGAGTTCTATCCAGCTGAAAAATACCGCGATCTGCTGACTCTCATCGTGCTACCTCTCAGCCATGTGTATGCTCGTACCTGTGATCTCTATTTTGGGCTGATGGAAGATAGAATAATTGCGCTAGCTGAGAGTGTAGACAAGTTTGCTCAAAATCTTCAGGAGATACGGCCTCAGCAGTTCAGCGCCGTTCCAAGGATTCATGAAAAATTTGCAATTGCCGCGCGGTCACTTCAGGAAGCCGGGCACAAGGATGCGCTGAGAGAAATTTTAGGTGGAAGAATCCTCTATTGTGGGAGTGGAGGCGCCGCCCTTCCTGTAGAGATAGAACGCTTCTACTGGAAGTCCGGGATTCCCGTGTATCAGGGATATGGATTAACGGAAACAAGTCCGGTGATATCATTCAATTGGGAAAATAAATATTCTGAGGGAACCGCAGGCGGGCTGGTTAAAGATGTGGAAGTCAAAATCGCTGAAGACGGCGAGATTCTTTCACGCGGTCCTCATATCATGAAGGGTTATTGGAATAAGCCGAAAGCCACTGCAGAAGCAATCGATAGCGAAGGCTGGTTTCATACGGGCGACGTCGGTTATATGGATGAAGACGGTTTCCTGCATATAACCGATCGAAAAAAAGATATTCTAGTCAATGCGTATGGCAAAAATATCGCTCCTCAGCAGCTCGAGGGGCTGCTTTGCTTCGATAAATATATCGAACAAGCATGTGTTTACGGCGATGGCAGAAAGTTTCTTAGCGCACTGATAGTGCCTTCCGCAGCGCCACTTTTGGAGTGGGCAAAAAACAAGGGTCTGCAGTCTTATTCCGTCGAGGAACTTACCAGACTCCCTGAAGTAATCGAGCTATTTCATGAAAGAGTCCATGAGGCTCTTATAAACCTAGCGCCGCATGAACAGCTTCAAAAATTCATACTGCTTCCAGAGCCATTTTCACTCTCAAGCGGAGAGATGACTGTCACCGCTAAACTGCGTCGGAATCATGTGATTATGCGGCATATAGAAGAGCTGGAAGAGCTCTATAAAAATGACTGAAAAAAAGGTTGGTCAATTTCATTTTATAGTCGATTCAAATAGTATAGGCAGACGGCTCGATCAATATTTAACAGAAGCTATTCCCAATATTTCCAGATCGGAAGCGCAGCGGCTCATTTCGTTTAATGATAAGGTTCTCGGTGGAGTAACCGTAAATTCTGCTGTCGAGAAAGCGGGTTACCGGCTTCGTACGGGCGATGAAATCGAGGTAATACGGCCGGAGATAGCAGCGAGTACCGTCGAATCTGAAGATATTCCGATCGATGTGGTATATGAGGACTCTGAGCTTCTCGTTATCAACAAGGCGCGCGGAATGGTGGTACATCCCGCGCCCGGCTCTCCCAACGGAACCCTGGTCAATGCCGTGCTGGCGCATGCGGAGGATCTTTCGGGTATTGGTGGCGAAGCGCGTCCGGGAATCGTGCACCGACTAGATAAAGATACGGGCGGGCTTATGATGGTCGCTAAAAATGACCATGCACATCACTCACTACAAGATCAAATACAAAAAAGAGTTGCAGAACGCAGGTATTTAGCCCTCATCTGGGGTTCTCCACGATTCGAAACTGCCAATATCGATGCGCCAATCGGCCGCCATCCTGAAGACAGAAAAAAAATGGCAGTCATCACCGATCCACGTTACACTTCCAGGCCGGCCATCACTGAAATCACCGTGAAAGAACGATATGCGGGAGTCTTTACACTCATTGAGGCGAAACTGCAGACTGGCCGAACACATCAAATACGAGTACATTGTGAATACTGCCACCACCCCGTAGTGGGAGATCCTGTCTATGGAGGCATCCGAAAAATACCTTCTAACGAGTTTTCTTCCCAACAGAGAGCAAATATCGTTTCAGCAATCGAAGCCCTACAGGGTCAGTCGTTACACGCCTATTCCCTGGCTTTTAATCACCCAGTAAGCGGCGATCGGATGGCATTTCAAACCGAACTTCCCGCTCCAATTCAGTTATTGCTAGATGCATTGAAAAATAGTTAGCTGAAGCAGTAGCCACTTTGCGAAGACCCCGGGGTTTCATTCCATTGTGCCGAGGCCGCCATAAGATTTACCAAATTCAAAAATTGATCGAGATCGAATGGTTTACTCAGGAATCTGCATAGAGGATATTTCGACTTCTTGGTATCCATCGCAAACTGATCGCCGGACAGAAAAAGAAAGGGGATATTTTTGCCAGAAAGCGATGTGGTGTACTGTTCATACAGCTGCAGACCGCTCATGCCCGGCATCTGCATATCAGATATTACCAGGTCGTAAATATTGTTTTGCATCTCCGCTAAAGCAGCGCTGGGATCGTTGTGTGCAAAAACCTGCATACCCTGTTCCGTGAGCAGCTGTTTGAGAATATCTACTATCAATGGTTCGTCATCCACAATTACGATTTTTCTATCAGTAGAATTCTTATTCAATTGGTCGAATTCGGCGGAATGTTGTATTCTAGTGGGCATGCTTAATTTTAGGTGGATTGACACAAAAAAATTAGGCAGAAAATATATTTTCTGCCTCATCTTTTTGACTTTTAGAATAGGATTGTTCTATCCATTATCAGCTCAATATTACTGCGATTGCTAGTGAATATTGATGGTTGGAACCTTCACCGGGACATCAGTACGAACCAGTGTTACACTGGCCTGCTGCTGCGAGAAACCGTTTTGAGCTGGAACAGTCACCGTGTAGGCTCCGGCAGGCACCCAGAAGAAGTAGTTGCCATTCGAGTCGGAATTAATTGAGAGCGATACTCCCGGACCGCCTGTCAGGTTAACGACGAACGGCGTGCTGACTTTCGCACCCAACAGAGTTAATGTTCCGCTGATAGTAAATGGTCCATTCGGTGGATTGCTGCCCACGGGCGAAGCTATCAGAATATCTCCAATCTGATTTGTACCGGCACCTAATCCGAATTTCAACACATCCGCAGTAATCAGTTTAACGTCGTAACCGTTTGCCACTACCTTACCGACCGTTCCAGCAGTATCACCGAGACCTACTGGCAGGTTCTGAATGGTGAATGTTCCATTCGTTACCGTAGATGTAGAAACTCCAGCAATGGTGACAACAGCATTTGGGACTGGCTGCAGTGTATCCTGGGTGACGACTCGCCCGGTAACGGTTGCATTATATCCTGTATCTGATATAAATAGGTCTCCAAGATCGTTTGCCTGCCCGGCCTTGAGCACTATTGGCAGCGTTCGAGTGACAGCTCCTGAAGCGGTTATAGTCGCGGATGCAGCGTTCGATAGAATATTCGAAAGCGTAAAGGTCCCATCCGCCTGAGTAGTGGCGCTCTGCCCTGAGATCGAAACGGTTGCGGCAGGGCTGGGCGCTGCCCCTGTCTCAGCCCGCAATACTCTGCCTGTCACCTGTACCGTACCAACAGACGAACCGCCTCCGCCACCGCCTCCGCCACACCCGGCCAGCATCACTGCCGTAACGATCAGCAAGGCAGGCAGAACATGGCTGACTGATCTTAACTTCCGCAAAATATAGTTAATGTCTAACAACATCGAGTTCTCCCTGATTTCTTTATCGTGATACCAGCATCGGGACAATCGAACGTGTTACGTCCCCATTGCTGCCTTTAGCAGATATTTGCAGTGTGTATGCGCCTGCTGCTAAGGTTCGGCCTCTGTCATCGCGCATATCCCAAACCAGTTGATTTAGTCCCGTAGTCGCAGCTCGCCCCTGAGCTATTCGCCGCACGATTCTACCGCCCTGACGGATTTCGATCAGAGTATCCGCTGCTTCGGAAAGCTCATAGGCGATGGAAACCGATGCCGGGGCACGTCCCGCTGTCAGTAACGGCTGAACTGCGATAACATTTCGGATAGTCAGCCTGCCAATGGAGTGCGGCTGGGCTTCTATCAGGAATGTCCTGGTGCTTTGTCCCTTGCCCGGGGTGAAGGAAAATCCGGAGGCGTTGTTCATCTGGTAACTTCTGCCAGTCGTGGGATCAGTAAGAACCAGGCGCGTAGCCCGAGGAAGATAAGCAGTGCCATTCCAGCTCAAAGTATAACTTTGTGCCGCATCAGGAGTATTTACTACCAGATTCCACTGTGACCTCGAGCCGCTCGGCCTAATATCAGAAAGATACTGCCCCGAACCGACTGCTTTGCCGCTATCCCATTCCGGGTGCGAGAACGTTATAGAAAGCTGCGGAGAATTAGAAAACGGCGGCGGATTAGCAACATCTAAAGCAGCTACGTAGTTTTCAGAACCTCTGGAAGACTGCCCTAGAACGGCAGTGGAAGCAGCGCCGTTCGCACCTTTTATCTGCAGTGGCAAACTCCAAGCATTATGATCTGACTGAACCGCGGACCTAGATTTTTTTGCTGCCGCTTTTGAGGCCTGCGTAGCAGCGCGTGAGTTCGGATTACTGAAAGTCATCGTAACGCCTTCAGTCGAAATGATTCTTATCCAGTATCCCTTCCAGGGTTCCAGCGTATTCAGCGGCACGGAAGTATCGGAGTCAGCAGCCGGGTTTGATAAGTCTATATAGCTGTTGCTTGCCTGCGAATATGCAATTACCCCAGCTGCAACGAAACCCTGTGTAACTGCATCTGCAAGCGGGAGAATATCACCGCCAGGCGTTATAATCGTCACATCGGTAGTGACATTAATATTTACATTGTATGGATTCGCTATTTGATTCCAGCCAAATTCTGCTGCGATACTAATATCAGATTGATCATCTGTTCTGGTGCCCTGCACCGAAACAGGAGTCGCTGCGCCGAAATATCCCCACAAGGAGTAGCCTGGCTGGTAGGGACCGAGACTCGGATAGCGCGTATATTTATCGTTTGTGGTCAAGTCCTGCCGATACTGAGCCAGCAGAGCGAGCGAGGGAGTTATTCCAAGCGCCTTTGCAAAATCTGTAATCAGCGGCCGTAGAGGCAATGACATCATCTGAGGGCCAAGAGGGAAAGTATGGGTGAGTGTCTGTACCGAATCAGGCGCACTAAGAACGAATATGGGTGAAACTGCGAAGGGCTGATTAGGATCGACATTTTCACCTCGAACAAATACATTACGCTGAAAAAGTACAGGCGCTGAGCTAGCAGGAGTGAGTGTAATATGCGCACGGCTAAATCCATTCGGAAGAAGTGAGGTCGCGGTAATACCAAAAGCGCCCAGCGCAAAGGAAGTGCTCACCGGTCCGGCGCCGCCATCGAAAGTGACGGCCAGATTTCCGAGATCAGCCCCCACGACCACCCCACTAAAACTGGCAGGCGTGCTTTCTAAACCCTCTTCGTTGGCGGGGAAATAGACACGCGAGTACTCTTTTCCAATCGGAAAATCCATACTTAACCGCATTTTGGGATTTGTACCAATCCCGGAAAATATCGGAGAGACAGAGCCAAATCCCTGAATAACAGAAACTGAATCAAACGATGGGAGCGAAAGTATTTGAGAACTGAAATCTCGGTATACGATATTTGAAGTGCCATTTAAAGGAATTTCGTCACCTGTGTTGGTGGTTTTGTAATAGCTCAGGAATACTGCTGCTCCGCCGTCTCCGCTTGAAGTTGAAGAAGCAAAAGTCGGCTGAGAATAGACATAAATTTTATTCCCTACGGATATGCTGGTATCAAGTACATACTGGCGTTCGAACCAGTTGTCGAAAGGCAGGCCTTCCACATTTGGCAGTACGCCGCCTGCGATTCCACGCAGGATATTTACGTTATTCAAAATACTTGTATTTCCAGCCGCTGCTGTGTAAAGGGCTGCATTAAAATGCTGGAAAAATTGCGAATCCTCAATATAACATTTAAGCCAGGCGGTGGAAGACATCTGCATTCGTGGGAGCAGCATCCCAGATAACGTATCTGGTTTAAAGGCTGTGTTGCTTATGGTGGGAGGAGTAAACGTATTATTACCGAGTGCCGGCTGATTAAGCAGATCGTATGCAGATGTGTAATAAAAGCTGGTGGATGGATCGACCTGCTGATCGACAGACTGGCCGGTGCCCGATGCCGGGCTGGATTTTAAGTCTTGTGCAGCTATGACCGCTGCAGCACGCGCCATGCCCTGTTCCCAGGCATCATAACCTATTCGATATGGCCCATGAAAGCACTGGGCCATCGCCTGGGCCATCGCCATAAAGCGAGTCTCGTAGGTTTGGAACTGTGGGAACCATATTTGCAGGCTGTTGCCATTAACAACAACCAGAGCGCCGAGTATGCTGTCTGAGAAATTCAGCCGTGGATCAGTATTCACAATCTGAATCGGCGATCCTCCGCTATTCCAGCCCGGCGCACCCAGTACACTTTTCAATTCCGGATAGAGCAGGGTTACCAGGTTTTGTAGATCTGCCGCCTGTGCATTCGTCCATGTTCCTCCGGTGCCGTCTCCGGTCGGAAGAGTAAAGGTAATATCGTTCGCTGCGCGAGTTCTATCAGCGGGAATGGGAGCAGCGACTTTGCCATTACTGCGAATTATTGCTGCATCGACGATACCTAGCTGCTGACCCGGCTTTAGTAAATGATGATTCTTAAGAAATAGGAGTTCCTGCTGCAGCGCCGCTGTTTGAAACTTCATTTTCGAAGCATAACTTTTCGTAACCGCGCTGCGGACTTCATCCGAATTTTTGGGATCGTTCACATCCACGATCATTGCAGACTGAGGACCATTGCCAATCGTCCTGAACGGCTGGTTGAGAAGATTGTGATAGACCGCCTGCGAGAGCGCCGGTGAACCATGCACACACAAGAGAAGCACTGCGGCCGCGATCAAACTGCGGGACATTTTACTTAAATCTTTACCTTCCAATCGAATTTCCTCCCGATCTCTCGATAATTTGAATTATAAAGATCGATTTCACAAAGTGATACACAGCACTGCATCAAGGAGCAGTGAAGGAATATATTTGGCTTATAGAATAAGCGCCGCCGCCCGAATCGCTGGTCAGCACAGCCCAGTAGTAAGTGTGGCCCGAGACGAGAGCAGGTCCAGCATAGCTCAGTGTATACTGCGCAGGCTGTGTACCTGCCGCAGCGTGTATTTCAGTACTCGCATCTGAACTGGATACTGGCCATATGGGCTGGACACCCGAAGCATCTACAGAGGATTGCAGGACAGGGAATTTATCGTAGACCAATACCTGATAGATTGACCCGTCCGTAATAGACGGCCAGGTAAATACCGGAGTACCGCTCACGACTGACTTATCTGCAGGAAGCAGGAGCGACTGAGGATCAAGAGGAACCACGACAGAATTTGCATTCTGTATCGGCTGCCCTTCCTCAGAATCAGTTGGGAAGTTGAAAGTGTCCAGTTTGGTTACGCTGTAGTAGTAGATCGAATTTGGAGTAAGCGCACTGTCCACGTCCGTAAAGTGGTCCGCCTGAGCATCGCGCAGCACCGCAATCGTCCGAAATTTGGTTGCGACTAGATCGGACCGCAGAACATCATAGCCAAGTAGTCCGGACGTCAAATCAGCATCCCAAAAGAGATTGGATTCTATATTTGAGCCCGCCGGCGCACTGCGACTCGAAGCGGCGGTGACTGGCTTTTGAATAGAACTGGCCGTGTGCAGAGAGTGCAGCCCTCGATGCTGCAGAATATACTGCTTTACAATATCCGTTCCAACTGAGCTGGAAAATGCCGCAGATCTGGTGGCGCTCGCAGGAGTAGTGATCGCGATTGCTACAAAATTCGTTACAGGCGGGCAAGGTATATTAGAGGAGCAAGGGCCGGTCGTTGCTGCTGCAAGCGTAAAATCTGAGGTGGATTGCTGCCCCGAATTCACACTGACTGTCGCAGCTTTGTTAATGTAGAGATCTTTCGATGCTGTTACGGTATAACTTGAGGTAGATCCAGCCCCGGTCATCGGCAACCCGCTAATCGTATAATGACCGATTGAATCCGTCACCGCCCAGAAAGAGCGTGGATTAAGATAAGCCACGTTAGAAGGATCGACCGCGCCCGCAAATACACGGGCATTCACCAGAGGACCTTTTGAATCGCTCACAATCCCCGTAATAGAGGCTTGTGTATTTGCTGGGGAGAGCACTATATTCGTATTTGTTGTATTGGTATCGCAGCCAGAAATTTCGAGCGTGTTTTTTCCAGTCCAGTTCACTCCTTGTACGGTCGCAGAGGCGGTGATGCTCATTATAACCGAACTGGAAGAGGCGGATACGTTGACGCTTGCTATGGTGTAGGTTCCGAATTGAGTTGTGACTGCAGTCTGAGTGCCTACAGAGACAGTGGCCCCTACAATCGGTGCGCCAGCAAGATTGGTAACTTTTCCCGAAACGGTGGTCACGAATGCATTTGCACAACCATGGACTGTATTTGGTACCTTAGATGGTGGAGTGATAACGTTGGAAGATCCTCCACCGCCTCCACAGCCCATACAGGTTACAGTGATGCCTGCCACACATACGAGACCCAGATGTTTGGCTGTTCTGCATAGTGGTGACATTTTAAATGTTTGGAATATCAATTGTAAGCTCCTAAAGGCGTTGCGGGGGAGCTGGCGGGTATTACAGTAGTTTCGAAGCGAACTTCTATGCCGATTAGGGGGACAATTTTTTCGGCTTCACTGTTATGCTTGTCTATTATACACCATCGCAGTTCTGATAACCTTCTTGCTAGATTGTTAGGCGTGAATCTCGACAGATTATCAGAATCCACTGTCTGCCGAATCTTGAGACGGGCTGATCAGCGTTTTAAGCAGTTCCCGGGAATCGGAACCCAGTGATTCGAAACGCAGAACATTTTTGTATCTCAAATTGTGATCCCCGCTATAGCTATAATCCATGAGCCAGGGATTCGACCGCATGACTCTGCAAGATCCAGTTACGGCGGAACCGCTCGCAAGGATATCAAATTCAAGACTCGCGCCGACTGGTATTGGTTCATTTGAGACGATTGCAAATCCGCCCATACTTAAATCGGAAGTAGTATTGGACAGCTCTGCGGATGCGAAGACCGCACTATTGAACTGCTGCGTGGATGAGGAGGAAGGGATATGAATAGTCACAGGAAATTTAAGAGGCAGACGGGGCCCTTTTCTTCTTTGCGACCGATGGATTGTCCGAGGCATGGAGAGATCCCAGACTGTAATATGGTCCGATCTCTTGCGCAGCAGGCGGGAACGAAACGAATAGACTCCGTCTTCCGCCATGATATACACTTTGACTGTAAGACCAGGTTCGAAACTAGCTGGCGTATCCACTCTTGGCTTACCGACGATGCTGAATATATCCTGGTCACCATCCAGCACCCGTGTCTGAAACTGTCCGCTGGCAGTTTCAATAGTGATCTGCTGTCCGATTCTTGCCACGTCCATATGTGCTGAATGTCCTGGCATCAAATCGATCTGCCGGTTTATAGCATCTCTAATTCGATCAGCGAAAGTATCCAGACCAAAAGGTTTAACAAGAATATCCGATACATCCAGACTCTGAATTTGTGAATTCAGATTGGGTCGGTCATCGGTGGTTGAAAGAATCAGCGAGGCATTGGGGCAGAGTGCACGAAGGCTTGGAAGGATACTGGTAGTTTCTCGGAGACGCATATCCCAGAGAATCACATTATAGGGCCTTTGCTGAGCCGCATGAAAAGCGTCCACCCCGTTCGAAGCCGTACTCACCATAAATTGATTGTCTTTGGTGAGTTTTGCGGCGAAGACGCGGCAGATATATGGTTCTGCATCAACAATAAGAACAGAAGAAACTGTTGCACGCGCAACCATTAAGATGACCCTCCACTATCACCCGCTGCAATTAAGAGTCAAATGTAGTCGTTCGCATTAATAAACAAGGAATCTAACCACGATCAGTAGAATGATTGTGATACGCGGGATCTATCTAGTGATAAGCTACAAGCTGCACAGCGATGATGGGCTGAATATCTACTTTAGTCTCCTGTTATAGTCACCGTATGCATTATTTGTGCCAAATGTACCGTTATTGCGTATAAACCTTGCAAATCTACGTGTTTTTTATATTTCCGTATTTTTAACACGTTCGAATCATCTCGCTGGCAAGTTAATCGAGCCCGAAATAATTTATTATCGACCGTCCTCATCAGGAGCAGGGATGAAAATCGAAGAAGCGCTATTCGAATTGGGAGTGCGAGAAGATACACTCACAGAAAATGAAAAGCATATGCTGGATGCCGAAGGCTACCTTCCTTTGCGTGGAGTGTTATCCATGCATCAGGTGGATGCGCTCCGTAAGCGACAGCAGGAGCTGCTGGATGAGGAAGGGGATAAGGCTGGCCTGGAAGTGCACCAGGAAGCAGGAACCGAACGACTTTCCGATCTCATCAATAAGGGCCAGGAATACAGCATTGTGATAACTCATCCGAGAGTGCTCGCTGGAATTTCCCATGTACTGAAAGGCGATCTTAAGCTCTCCTCGCTGAACAGCCGAAGCGCTTTGCCTGGGCTGGGGCTGCAGGGTCTCCACGCGGACTGGGGAAAGTTAGAAGAGCCAGGCGACTACCAGGTTTGCAATTCTGTATGGCTGCTCGATGAATTTACTGCTGATAATGGTGCGACGCGTGTGGTTCCCCGCAGCCATCTCGAAGGAAAGTCGCCGCACGAGGAGCTTTCCGACCCTA
Organism: Chthonomonadales bacterium; assembly: GCA_038203935.1. Classification (GTDB taxonomy): domain Bacteria; phylum Armatimonadota; class Chthonomonadetes; order Chthonomonadales; family Chthonomonadaceae; genus JANXSG01. The sequence continues at coordinate 25,964 of JBBRDM010000028.1, read as the reverse complement.
CAGCTCCTCATCCGGATGAAATCGTTTTACTGGGCAGCCCCGGGGATGTCGTGATTTTCAATGCCCATCTATGGCATGGAGGCACACTCAACAGGACGGACAAGCCCAGGCGCGCCATGCATGGATACTTCACAAGAAGACATCAGCCGCAGCAATTAGATCAGAATCGAACACTTCGTAATACCACCAGAGAGCATCTTAGCGAAGCCGCTCTTGTTGTTCTGGGTATCGAAGATTCTAAAAAATAACCACACTTAGTTAATGAAGGAGCCTCGCAATATGTTCTCTGCACTGGCAGCAATCGTCGTTTTAAGCAGTCCTGCTTCTGTTTCAGAAAAGCCTCAGACCTACCCTCAATTACTCTCCATTTCCAAAGCAAGTCCCTCACCCGAGGAGGTAGCGCTGCTTTCTGCAAAAAAATATTCCTTCGTCCATCCCAATGGGCTGCCAGAAGGCGCGAAAGTTCTTTCTGCAGCAAAGGCAGCCAGCGGAGTCGTGTGGGTAGTAACAGATAAAGGTAATTTCAAATCCAAAGGTGATTCTTATGTTCGGCTGCTGGAGCCAACCATGTTGAAGTCGCACCAGGAACAGGTTAATCCAGATACGGTAGTGCTGTGTGTCACCGCAGATAAAGATGGACATATATGGGCGGGAGCTACCTCGGGAGTATATATCACGGATGGAGATCAGTGGTGGCAGCATCTTGATCGTACAGACGGGGTACCCTATGAGCGTGTCCAGTGTATCTTGGCGCTTCCCAATGGTGATTTATGGGCGGGGACTCCGCAAGGGGCATGGCGATTACGGAACGGCGATTTCAGATATTTCTGGGGCAATCGGTGGATGCCAGGGAACAATGTGAGCGCTATTGCAGAAACAGCATCTCATGATATCGTCATGCAGACGGATAAAGGCATTGCTGTAATTTCAGAAAAACAGATCACACTTGGTGAAAAAGCTGCCCACTTTGACTCGATAACACAGTCACGGCACAACCGTCGTGGATATATCAGCGAGATTGATCTTAAGGAACGCGGCAAGCCTGAAAAAGGCTACAATTGGGAAGTCAGTGATAACGACGGCCTATGGAACTCGATGTATGTCGGAGCTATGTGTTTCAAATATGCTGCCACCAAGGATCCACAGGCCAGGAAACAGGCGTGGGAATCGATGAATGCTATGCTGGAACTGGAGAGGCTGACAGGCGTATCCGGATTCCCAGCTCGAGCGGTTGTGACTGATGAAGAACTAAAAGCCGGTGCTCATGGGTTCAGCACAGAAGAAATTGTTCGAGTCCCGGATGAAACGGATAAAATCTGGTTCCGCTCACCAGTCGAAAAAAATGTCTGGTGCAAAGGAGACACCAGCAGCGACGAACTCGACGGCCACTATTTTGCCTGGCAAGTCTATTTCGATTTGGTCGCCAACGATGAGGAAAAACGAAAAATCCAGAGTACAGTTCGCCGGGTTACGGACAATATTATCAAGGGTGGATATAACCTTATAGGCCAGACAGGAAAGAAAACGCTCTGGGGAGTATTCAATCCAGATTTGCTAAATAGCAGCCCGCTATACTGGGACCAGCGCCCGATCAACTCGATGGAACTTTTGATGTATTTGAAAGTCGCAAGCCACATAACGGGCGATCACAAGTATGAGCAGGCGTATGAAGACACCATTAAGAAGGATCATTTCCTTTTGAATATGCTTCTTATTCGTAGAGGCATATTTGGAAAATGGTGGGCGATCAATCATTCTGATGACGAGATGCTTTTCCTGCAGTACTATTCTCTCATGATGCTGGAAAAAGATCCCGATCGAAGACGCATCATGAATCAGTGTATAGCCCGCTCCTGGGAGGAATCTCCTATCGACCAAACTATCAAACAGGAACGCAGTCCGCTTTATAATTTCATTTATGGAGCAGTTACTGGCAAGCCCTGCAATGTCGAGGATGCTGTCTCCGATCTGCAGGAGTGGCCATGGGACATGGTGGAGTGGAACTGCTCGAATAAGCAGCGGCATGATATCGGTATTAAAACGGCACAGGGTTTGATACATCAGGTTGAATACGATCGTGTTCTTCCTGTCTCCGAGCGACGTCTCATTCGCTGGAATGGAAATCCATTTGAGGCAGATGGCGGGAGTGATGGCATGGTTGAAGATGATGGGGCCGCGTGGGCGATTGCCTATTGGATGGGCGTCTATCATGGATTCATTCCGAAGTAATCATTTGCCGAAGGTCGAAAACCTCCGTGTGGAAAATGCGGTCGTCTTTCAGACGGAATCCCCGTCCGCAGGACGGCTGGCCGAAGGCCTCCCAGACAGGTCAATCATGGCCTGGTAACCATTTGTGCTTCGGTAATATCCGGAGGTTGAAAACCCCCGTCTGGAAAAAGCGGCCGTCTTTCAGACGGAATGCCGTCCTGCGGACAGTGATACAAATCGATGGTCAGCCCATGCAGGGAGCTTAAGACTGGAGATGGGCTTCGCAAATCCAGACCGGTACTTCAGTGCCGTGTCAATGGAACACTGGCTTTGCTATACCATTTGAAAGACGAATTATCGCAATACGATAAGAGAGTTTTTGAGCATTCAACAACGATCTAAACAGCAGCTGATCATTTTCAAAGCCTGGTTAGCCCGGGGTATTTCAACGAAGAGGTAATCAACTTGGATCAACAGGCCCGTATAGACAGTGTTATTGAAAATTATAATCTTTATGTGAATCCTGGACTTTCGAAGCTGATGCAGTTTGCAGGTTTCGGCGATGTGGAAGAAAGCGCATCCGGTGTCACTCTTCAGACAGTCAGTGGTGCAGAATTTCTTGATTTCGTAGGTGGGTATGGAGTATTTTCGTTGGGACACCGCCATCCCAAAGTCGTGGAAGCGGTTCATCGCCAGCTTGATAAGCAGCCACTCTCTACCCGGACTTTTTTCAATGAGCCGCAGGCGCTGCTTGCAGAAAAACTCGCTCAAATTTCACCAGGAAATCTCCAGTTTAGTTTCTTTTCTAACAGCGGCGCGGAAGCTGTCGAAGCTGCTCTCAAAATGGCGCGAATTGCTACGGGAAAAACAGACTTCATCAGCATGGAGGGATCTTTTCATGGTAAAACGATGGGCGGCCTCGCTGTAACTGGAAGAGAGAAATATCGCACTCCATTCCTGCCCATGATGCCTGGTGTCCAATTCGTTCCTTATAACAATCTTGATGCCGCCTGTGCTGCAGTTACAGCTCAGACAGCTGCGATCATCGTAGAACCGATTCAGGGCGAGGGCGGTATAATTGTGCCTGATACAGGTTATCTCAGCGGACTGCGTAAAATATGTTCAGATAAAGGCATTCTGCTTATTGCAGATGAAATCCAGAGCGGTTTGGCGCGTACAGGAGCTATGTTTGCAGTCAATCATGAAAATGTGGTTCCTGATATCATGTGTCTCGCAAAAGCGCTCGGCGGAGGAGTGATGCCTATCGGCGCTACGCTGGGCACGGAAGCTGTCTGGCAGTCAGCATTTGGCGAAAATCCATTGCTGCACACGAGCACATTTGGAGGAAACCCTCTTGCCTGTGCCGCCGGTTTGGCCGCGCTGGAAGTTATTGAACAAGAAAAGCTCTGTGAAAAGGCGGTGCTGCGCGGCGAACAGATGTTAACAGGCCTTAGGAAAGTTCAGGAGAGTATACCCGGCTCGCTTGTATCAGTCCGAGGCAAAGGGCTTATGATCGGTGTTGAATTTAAGTTGAAAGACGTAGCGGAAATAACCATCAATGCTATGGCAAGAAGAGGAATAATTGCTGCTTATACCCTCAATAATCCCAGAGTGATCCGATTTGAACCGCCGTTAACCGTATCGGAACTGGAAGTTGATAGAGCAGTGGCTGCATTCGGAGAGTCGGTGGCCGAAGCGGCAGCAATGCTGGAAGGCATGGAGGACTAAATATGGCATACTGCGAACTCAAATACTTTAGTAAATCGCTTCAGAAAATGATGGCGGCGAATATTATCCTTCCAGAAGGTGATTTATCCCCGCCCTACTCCGTTTTTTATCTGCTGCATGGACTCTCGGATGACCACACAGCATGGATGCGACGTACAAGTATCGAGCGTTATGTCGAACGGCTTCCAATGATTGTGGTGATGCCTGATACGGGACGAGGCTGGTATACCGATGAGGCCGAAGGCATGGCCTGGGAGAGTTCGATCATTATGGATCTGCTCCCATTCGTCGATAAAATGTTTCCAACGAATTCTAAACGTGAAGGAAGATGCATCGGCGGACTTTCGATGGGTGGTTACGGGGCGATTAAGCTTGCACTTAAGCATCCCAATTTATTCTGTTCGGCAGTGAGCCATTCCGGAGCATTAGGCCGTGGCCACGATCCAATTCCTCAGGACGGCACCGAGTGGAATGTTTACATGACTCGAGTTTTTGGAGCAAATCCTCAGGGCAGTGAAAACGATATTTATGAACTGGCAGATAGAGCAGTTCCAACCGGACGTCCAGCAATTAGAATCGACTGCGGATTGGATGATTTTCTACTGCTGGATAATCAGAGATGCCATAAGTATCTGACGGAAATCGGATATGAACATGAGTACGTGGAATATCCTGGAGAACATAATTGGCCCTACTGGGATATTCATGTGCAGGAAGCAATCGCATTCCATTGTAAAAATCTAGGAATTTAGCGGGTAAAGTAGAAAAATTATCTTTTCCGCTCTTTTTCATCCGGCGGAGATTTGAAAGAACGATTCCATAAGGCTTCCAGCTTTTTCTGCTCTCTGCGGGCGCGAAGCCATCTTACCGGCGAAAATAGCGAATACTTGGGCGAGACAGATTCTCTATCCTGCTCAAAATTCTCCAATCGTAATTTAGGCGCCCCTCTCCTTCCTGTCACTGCTTTTGCCCGTGTTGAAAACCCCCACTCAGCTATAAGGGACCTTCCCATTTTTACAAACCAAAAAGCGAATAGACAGCTTGAAAGCGCAAAGATACCATTTATAGGAGGCCCTGCTTCGTACCAGACCACAATTACTGTGAGCCATGCAAGCAGCCGAGAGGGTATTGGGATGATTGCATAGAGACGTATCGTCTCACCAGGATTCAGCATACACCAGGCAATAGTTGGCGCTGCAAGCGCGAAACTAAGGCCGGCAAATAATAGCGGAATTCCTGTGACGAGCATGCCAAGCCAGCAGGTGATGGCCATGAGAGCTGAAGCAAACAGAAAAAATCCGAGAAATGTTTTGGTGCCCCAGCTTCGTTCCAGGCTGCCGCCTACCCAAAACATCCAGAAACCTGCAAAAAGAACATTGATAGGATGGCCTGCGCCCACAAGAAACCAGGTAAACGGTGTCCAGATATGCTGCAGCCACTCGGGCGTTTTGAATATCAAAAAGTGGAAGGGATCGTTATCACGCAGCGTGTTAATCGAGAAGAATGAGATCACATTCAAAGCGATGATTATAATCGTTGCAGGACAGCCTGCTTTAAATAGGAAATGTGAAATATTATTCTGACTTCGATAACTCATATTTGTACAGCTCCTAATTCAATATGCTGAGAGTATCAGCTTAGACCTGCAGCCCCATTCTCACGCGATCATCGCTTGTCAATGGCAGAATAGTGAGCCCTTTTGCTGCAAACGATTCTATATCTTTTTTTCCTTTGGCGCTCTCTGTGTACGTTCTGTCACAGGAGGAACAAAAAGTGCATGAATCGATATGGCAGTCTCCAGTAAGTTTCGCAATTCTGGATTTCTTATCTTCGGCACGAAGGTAAGATTTCGACACCCCACAGTCGATATGATCCCAGGGAAGAGGCTCTTCATAACTTTTCTGACGGCTAGAAAAGTAAAGTGGGTCGATACCAGCATCATCGAAGGCCTTCAGCCACCGGTTTTTGTCAAAATATTCATCCCAGGCATCAAACACTTGCCCGCTTCGCCAAGCAAGCTCAATACTGTTAGACAGTCTTCTATCTCCTAAGGAAAGAACGGATTCGAGGGCGGTGCCATTCGAATCATTCGGTCTGTAGGAAACTGCTCTATCACGAAGCGATCGTTTTAGCAGCTGCTGTTTACGCTCGATCTCAGCCTGTGAATCCTGCCCATGCCACTGAAATGGAGTGAATGGTTTCGGGACAAATGCAGACACACCAATGCTGATGGTAGGATTCTTTACTCCATTTTTTCGGGCAATGGCCGCGCATTTCGTTGCCAGCTCCCCAATAGCCAATACATCTTCGTCCGTTTCTGTCGGCAGCGATATCATAAAATAGAGTTTTATTCGCTGCCAGCCGTTCTGAAATGCCGCTTCGCAGGCTGCAAAAAGGTTCTCTTCCGTAACGCCTTTATTGGTTACGTCCCGCATGCGCTGCGAGCCGGCTTCAGGAGCGAATGTGAGGCCGGTTTTTCGGACTTTATTAATCTCCTGTACGAGACTTACGCAATTTTTGTCGGCGCGCAAGCTTGGAAGCGAGACACCTATTTTACTGTCGCCATACTTATCGATCATACGATGGACGACTTCTTCGACCTGACTGTAGTCCGCCGTGGAAAGTGATACCAGGGAGATGTCCTCGTGACCGGTATTTTTGACCAGTTCGGCTGCGAGTTCCATCAGTCGATCGGGCGATTTTTCACGAACTGGCCTCGTAATCATCCCAGCCTGGCAGAAACGACATCCGCGGGTGCATCCTCGCATCACTTCGAGGGAAATCCGGTCATGAACCACTTCGATATAAGGAATTATAGGCTTGGTAGGATAATCGAGTTTGTCTACATCCCACACCAGTCTTCGCACTATTTTGGCTGGGACATCAGATCGGTTCGGGCGGGTTCCGAGCAGGTGAGGCATGGTATCGTGGGCGGCAATAATATCTCCCTCACTTTTGCCGGTCTCCTTTAGCCGGAGCGCTCGCACACTTTCCAATTCGTATTCAGCCGTGTAAAATCTGGGTACGTAACAGCCTGCGATTCCTGCAAATTTCAGCAGCAGCTCTTCGCGAGGCAGATCTCTATGCAACTGATAGGTTTCCACCATCTCCACCAGAACCTCTTCCGCTTCCCCTATAACGAACACATCAATGAAAGGAGACATAGGTTCTGGATTAAAAGTACAGTGGCCGCCAGCGAAAATAATCGGCCATGCTTTGCCGTCTGCTCTGCCAGAATCACGATCAAGTGATCGAACAGGCATCCCGGCGAGATCGATCATATTGAGAACGTTGGTATAAGCTAATTCAAATGAGAGCGCAAATCCCCAGAGATCAAAATCTGATACTGGCCGCCGGTTTTCCAGAGTAAAAAGAGGCAGTGATGCCTGGCGCATCTCCTTTTCCATATCAGGCCAGGGTGCATAAACGCGTTCAGCAGCACAGTCAGTACGGTTGTTCAGGAGATTATAGATAATGCTGCAGGCAAGATTGCTCATCCCGATCTCATAGGCGTCTGGAAAAGCGACTGCTACGCTGACATCCACCTCGGCGGGATCTTTTACAATGCTGTTGAGTTCTCCCCCAGTATATCTTCCTGGCTTCGAAACTTTTGGAAGAATCTCTTCTAACAGATCGTCCATCTCAGTACGACTTCGCATTAATTTCTTGCTCCCTATAAAATAGGCTCACTTGGTATCTGGTATTGTACCGCGAATTCAACAAAATGAACAAGTTGAAACCCGCTCCTGCACTGTCCACTGAAATCTCAGCGGACAGAAAAGCGGGAGCGGGCTGGATACAAACATACTATTATGTTTGAACTACTATATTTCTAATGCCTGGCGGAAGTCTATAGATCACGCCTCCACTGATTGTGGTCGGCATCGGTCCAGGTGGCTTCAGGTCGTTCGAACTTGACGTGTCCATCCGCAAAGCCGATGTTTGCTCCATTGCTATGGCGCGCAATGAGACCAGCTTGAGAGATAAGAGCCGGCCAGTTCGGATCGAGCGCTGCAACGGTATTATTGATTGTGCTGATTTGCGGGGTCAGACTGCCTCCGCCAAGTTTGCCATCAGGGCGCTGAATGTCTGCGAGCAATAGCAGAGTTGCCGGGCTGTTGATGCCGGCAACGGAAACTGTCGAATTGACGCCTAGCTGCGGCCCGTATGGTGCGTTCGGCAGCTGTCCTGTGAAATACTGATAGGGTCCGCCAGTGGGGTTTACGCCCGGCTGGCTGAGCAGATCACCTTCATTGATATTCACGCCATAGTCATTCGGCCAAAATCTGACCGTCCCAATATCAGCCGGCCCGTAGTTATGTGCTCCCCAGGTCAGCGTTGCTCCAGGATCGCTCCATACATTGGCAGAAGAGTTGGCAGTTGCTCCACCTACTACATAGGGAGCGAGCCTCCCCCGAACACTGAACACAAGAGCCTCAGCATCGGTAATTACCGTGCCTGATTTATAACCTTCACGTTCGGTGACGGTGGGCATAAATCTTTCGTCATAGTCTTCCAAATACATCATGATTCCGAGAGAAACCTGTTTTTCGTTGGAAAGGCATGCCGCCTGACGAGCTTTCCCTCGCGCTTGTGCAAAAACGGGGAATAAGATAGCTGCCAATATCGCAATAATTGCAATAACTACGAGCAGTTCGATGAGTGTAAACCCACCATTTCGATTGGATAATGTTTTCAATTCTTTCTCCTTAAATGTAACGTTCAAATAGTGAAATACTGTGTTATCAATAACCCCTATGCGGCTATGAATATAGTATACACGATATAATTGATTTAATCTATCTATTTAGTATATTATTATAAAAAAAATCGCTTTACTTACAACAATCTTACTGAATTATGATCTGAATTCCGTTTATAAATCCTAATATGATCTCAAAATAATTGCATTTTTGAATAATTTATATTTGTAGATATAGTATATCTATTAACAGGATATTATTGAATAATTTAGTAGAAATAGATAGTTTGTCGATTATGCAGACCGAATGCCCGTAAGTCCCCATCGTAGTCGTACTCTATTTTCGATGGCTGAAAATATTGCCAGATCGGTGAACAGACCCAACGCAACAATTACCAGCATGACTGCAATCACCTGACTCATGTCTGCGTTGTCACGGCCAGATTCCAGCTGCTGCCCCAAACCAAGCCCCACTACCAGCAGCTCACCAGACATCAAAGCACGCCACGCAAAAGACCAGCCAAGTTTTGCGCCTGTCAGAATGGAGGGCATTGCAGCCGGTATCAGGACCTGAGTGTATATGCCCAAAGGGGATACGCCCATAGTTCTTGCAGCACGCAGATATCCAGGTGGTACATTTTTCACACCATCTTTTACTGCAACTGTGATAGCAAGCAGCGCTCCCATTATAACCACAAACAGGATGGCCATATCGTTCAGCCCGAACCAGAGTAATGCTAAAGGCAGCCAGCATATACTTGGAAGTGTCTGCAGTCCTAAAACGAGGGATCCAACCGTATCTTCCATCCATTCTACTCTGGCCAGCATGATTCCGAGCGGCAGGCCGATGCACATCGAAAAGCTGTATCCAATGAGCATTCGTTTCATGCTGACAGCAGTTGACCGCGTCAGGGAACCATCTAACACCCCGCGCTGTATGGCTCTAAATACCTGAACAGGAGAAGGAAAAAGCGCCTCCTCCCACTTGCCATACTTAGATATGATCGCCCAGCATGCCATCAACAGGCCGAAGAACACCAGCTTCCGCAGGAACCCAATCGGCATCGTACTCTTCTCTGCGCGAAGCATCGAGACCCTCCTTCAAGACATCCGATATTCTTCTGGCAATACTTGCCACATCCGCATCATCAATAAATCGCGGCCGAGCCAGCTTAATCGGATATTCCGCATGAATTCTTCCCGGACGAGATGAAAGCAGTATCACTCTATCACCAAGGCATACTGCTTCGCGGACATTATGAGTGACGAACACTATAGTGGTGCGCGTGCGATCCCATATCTCATGCAGCACACGGTATAAATCTTCACGAGTCTGCGCATCGAGCGCTGCAAAAGGTTCATCCATGAGCAGCGCATCCGGTTCCAGTGCCAATGCTCGCGCAATGGCAACTCTTTGGCGCATCCCTCCGGAAAGCTCATGGATGGAGCTGTCTACAAACTGCGATAGATGAACGAGTTTGAGGTAGTAGCTTGCTCTGCGTTTGCGTTCTATAGGGGAAAGTCCCATCTGTTTCAGACCAAACTCGACATTTTTTTGCACGGTCAGCCATGGGAAAAGAGCGCCATCTTGAAAGACGACACTCCGATCCCTTCCTGGGCCTTTTATTCTTTTTTCATCTTCCCATATCTCTCCTGAATCGGGAGGGTCTAATCCAGCGATGAGATTCAAAAGAGTCGACTTACCGCATCCGGACGGCCCAATAAGTACAACGAATTCTCCATTTTCGATTTCCAGAGATACGTTATCCAGGGCATGCACATCCCCATCCGTACCACTATAACGCCTGCTTACTCCTCGTATGGAAAGTTTGGCCATTCAAAGCTCCAGATGCAAAAATAGATTTATTTATTTGGCCAGCACGGTCAGCTGCTTCTTCGATGCTTTTTCGAGATACGAACTATCGATAAGCTGAGCAATCTCTAAATCCTTAGCCTGTATATATCCTGCCTGTACCGTTGCATCTGCAATCTGTTTGATACCCGCAGGATTTGGATCCGTTGAAAAAGTCACTCGACTCCACGCGGTCTGCAAAATATCATTGGAAAGCGATTTATGAGTCAGTCTTTTCAATTCATTATTTAAAATTTTCTGCGCTGCAGCCGGTTCGCTTTGTGTGAACGCTACTGCACTGCGATGAGCGGATAAAATGGCATCTACTTCCTGCGGATGTGCAGTAATATAAGCGGTTCGGCCCACCAAAACGGTAGTCGTAAATCTTTTATCCGGCCAGAGTTCTCGCTCGTCCACTACAAGTTTTGCTCCTGCCTCCACGACCAGTCTGGTTGTCCAGGGTTCTGGAGCCCAGGCTGCATCGATTTCACCACGTTTGAGCAGTGCTAACATATCGGCATTTTTTACCGGCAGGATTTTAACGGTACCGCCTTTTTCTACAGGGGAGAGATTATTAATCGCCATGAAGTGCCGCAGCGAAATATCCTGCGTGCCTCCCAGCTGTGGCACAGCAACACTTTTTCCATCGAGGTCACGAACGGAATTTATGTTCGACTGAGGGCGGGCTACCAGACCAGCACCGCCTTCACAGGCTCCTGCCAGAATACGAAGTCCGCGGCCTTTGGTTTTTATAAAACTGTTAATTGCCGGCCCCGGCCCAACATAACACATATCAACCTCGCCCGCAAGCATGGCTTCCATCGCAGCCGGACCAGCGTTGAAAACAATGTACTCTACAGTAGTATTCTTTCCGACTTCTTTTTGAAATGCACCCTGCGCAGCTCCTACGACGGCTGGGGCGTGAGTCACATTAGGAAAATACCCTAATTTCAGATGCTGCTGATGCACAGGTTCAGATTTATTAGGCGTACGTCCATAGAATCCTAATAACAGGAGTGCACCTATACCAAGGATCGGACCCATATAGACCAGAATCGGCGCATTTTTATTACTCAATTTTGTAATCCCCTACTGTTTAAATTTATCGGCAAAGTAATTTAACCGCAGTCTAAATAACGAAATCGATAATTTGATCCCAGCGATGCCGAATATTGGCTTCACGGTCTCGAATTTCGGCAAAGGAAGTTTTATCTAAAACTTCCACTAATGCTTCTCGAGCCTCTTTCCAAACTGTTCTAAGTCCACAAACTTCGGGATCGGGACATCCACACTCGAGATAACCTGAAACACTGACGCAGCTGATTGGAGCCAGAGGACCATCCAAAGCGCGAACCACTGCGCCGAGCATAATATCCTCAGCGGGAACCGCGAGCTCATATCCCCCGCCAGGACCTTTGCGGCTGCGCACAAATCCGGTTCTTTTCATAGCCAGAAGAATCTGTTCAAGGAATTTTAGCGGAATATTTTGGCGTTCCGCAATATCATGTATTTGAATCGGTCCTTCATCCGCATGATTCGAAAGATCCAGAAGCGCACGTGTGGCATATTTTGCTCGGCTGGAGAGCATAACTCAGCCTCCATTCATAAAGTATATGTAATCTATCAAATCAGTAGGGGAATAGTAACACAGGATTAATCTAGTTGTCAATAGCTTAATCACCATATTATATTTTAAACTTACAGATGAGATCAAGATCACAGTTTTTAAATGATGAAAATCTCTAGAAATGCTGTAATTACTTTCCATTTAACAGCTAAAATACTTCTAAGGAGAATAAAAGTATACTGATTTGATAGGCAATTATCCCGATTATTTCCTTAGTTTTCCACCCTATTCCATAGAATATTTGTTTTCCTGCCGAATCCGTGTTAAAATGAATTCTAATCAGCCAAAACTAAGTTGTGTGTTCGAGCAATATAATTTGGTCGGTGCATTTATAATTCATGCAGTTCCGCCTACAGATTGCAGCAATCGAATTCGGCTGGTCTAAAAACATAGCGTATATTTTGTATCTGTCTAGCACGGATATACCGCAGAATTGCTGCCATATCTTTCAAGCTGAAATCAGGGAGTTTTTTTTAATGCGGACTGACTGCTTACATAAAATTTTATCTATCCTGCTCATCTGTTCACTAGTTGGCTGCGGCAAATCTGCGAATCGGATTATGGGTAAATCTCCAGGCAATGGAACTATTCTGACGGTAGCGGCATTAAAAACTGCTCCTAAATCGCAAAGTACTCTGGTATCTGGCGAAATGATTGAAAAATGTCCCGTTGCCGGATGCTGGTTTGAACTCAGAGACAAGAGTGGCGTAGTTCATGTTGATACCAAAGCGGCAGGTTTCGTGGTGAGCACTATTCCGCTGCATACAAAGATGACTGTAGCCGGTAAAGTAATTCCAGGGTCTCCACCCAGTCTGGCTGCTACCGGAATACAGTATTAAATGCGCCGATTTGTTATTCTTTTGGCTATCGGGACGTTGGCAGCGATTGGAACATTTTATTATTTAAAATTCAATAAGGGTTCGGAGGCTGTGATTCCACAGATGGATGTGCCAACCGTCGTAAAGGTGCATACGGAGGAATCGGCTGGTCTCTGTCCGTGGCGAGATCCGGAAGCAGACAGACGAAGATTTTTTCCGGAATCGACATCGACTCGTGACGAAACGTTGATTTTGAGTCATGAGCATGCTGCGATACAGAAGAAACTCGGCAGATCCCCTTCTGGAGAAGATAACGCAATTCAAATTCATCGTATGTATCTTCGTGAGAAGCCACTTGGTGTTGTTATCACGCGCCGTATACGCGGCGAATCTGGAGTGATCGAACTAGTACTCGCAGTAAACAGTAACGGTGAGATTCTAGGGGCGCGACTACAGCGACTTAGAGAGCCGATTGAGACGTCTGCTTTTTTAAATTCTGCACAGTTTATTGGCGCTTTCCGGGGTAAAACTGTCGATTCATCCTGGGTACCGGGCAAAGAACACTCGAACATTCCAGCCTCAGCCTTAACTTCCGCATCTGCGATACTTGATGGAGCACATACAGCGCTGGTTTTGCTGGAAGTAGGCACGGCTAAATGATCGAGATTGCGTTGAAGAATCTTTTCAGACGTCGTACACGCAGTATTTTGACTCTATTTGGAGTTGCAGCCGCGGTCGGTGTATTAGCATGCCTTATAGCTTTCGGCCAGGGATATCAACGCGGTTTGAGCCAGGAACTAGACAGCATGGGCATGCAAATGATGCTGGTTCCGATGGGGTGCCCTTACGATGCGGCAGCACGCGTTCTCAAGGGGAAAACACTTGATGTTTCACTTCCGATGAGCGCTCTGGAATCGGCCCGTAAGGATAGAGATGTTCAGCTCGCTGCACCCTTATTAATGGCTGCTCTGCCGCGCCCTTCAGAAGGCAGGACAGATCTGTGGGTGGGAGTGGACGAAAGCATCCAGCCGCTGAAGCCCTGGTGGAAGATGACTGAAGGATCGCGGTGGTTCGAGAATGATGATTCTGTTATTCTTGGCGCTGAAGCAGCCTCCACGGAATTAAGGCACGTAGGGGATTCGCTTTTCAGCCCGGAAACAAACCGCAGATTTAAGGTCACCGGGATACTAGAACGCAGCGGCACCAGTGACGACAGCCTTTTTTTTATACCTATCAAAACTGCACAGGCGATGTTTCATGAAACTGACCGCCTAACCGCCATTGCCATTCGACTGCGGGATCCGGAACTGTTGACCGAAGCTTCCGCTCGACTCCAGAATACACCTGGTGCCCAGGTGGTGACGATGACAGAAATGATGGGTACGTTTCTGAATCTCGTTGGAGCCGTTCGAACTTTAGTGCTTGCTATAGCCGTTATAGCAGTAACGATCAGCATACTAGCGGTCTTTAATACCATGCTTTCAGCAGTTATTGAAAGAACTCGAGAACTGGGCTTGATGCGGGCTATTGGAGCATCAAGAGCTCAAATATTCAAGCTGCTGGCACTGGAATCTATTCTGTTGACGTCAGCAGGCAGTTGTGCCGGGCTTTTGCTCGCCTATATTGCTGGCAGTTTTGTCGAACGTATAGTTAAGAATTTTATACCGCTGGCTCCTGTCGAAAAGCTGTTGAGATTCAGCGCCCTTCTTTCCCTCCAGTGCATCGCAACGGGGGTTTGCGCAGGGTTGATTGCCGGTCTCTATCCGGCCTGGCAAGCCAGCCGGCTGACTCCTGCAGCGGCATTGAAAACGGAATGAGTACGAGTTTTATAGAGGCAGGCAATTGATCTGGTTAAGCTTGGCAATTCAAAATGGCATGCGCAGAAAAGTCCGCACTCTCGTTACCATGATGGGTGTCGCAATTGCGGTTGCTGCCTTGTTCAGCCTCATCTCCTTTCAGCGAGGTTATCAGCTGGGTATGCAGGGCGAACTGGACAGGCTCGGTGCGCATGTGCTGGTTGTTCCAAAAGGCTGTCCTTATGACGCTGCTTCTATCGCACTGCATGGAGCGAGCTGGCCATGCTATCTCAAAGCCGACTACCTTAACAAAGTCCGTCAAACTGAAGGGGTGCAGACTGCGTCGCCTATTTTAATGAATGCTGTCTATTCAGCGGATACCGGTGTTCAGTCGGTGTATCTGGGAGCGGAAAAAGGACTGCTGGCAGTAAAGCGTGGATGGCATATCAATGGAAAATTTCCTGAAGCGGCTAACGAATGCCTGATCGGCTCCACCACTGCAAGCACTCATCATTTGAGCATCGGCAATACCTTTGCACTGCCTGGAATTGAAGGGGAATACGGCAAAGTATCTGGAATACTGGCGCCCACGCAGGGAGCGGATGATACCTTTTGCTACATGACCATTGAGAATGCTCAGCGCATATTTCATCGGCCCAATCAGCTCACCCATATACTTGTGCGGCTGACAGATCCTAACCAGATGGACAATGTGGTAAATGGACTGCGTGCGTGCGAGGCGGGCATGGATATGAATGTAGTGCCGCTCGCGCACCTTTTTCACACCATACAAGGCCTGGTGAATACAACGAGAACACTCCTTGGATGCGTGGCCCTGGTTGCTCTGCTAATCGCGGGAGCAGGCGTCAGCAACACAGTGCTTATGGCCGTGGCAGAACGCACTCGTGAAATCGGAGTGATGCGGGCACTAGGCGCTTCGCCTGGAGATATATTCAAACTTATATGGCTCGAGACGGTATCGACATGCCTGGCAGGCGGCTTTTTAGGAGTACTATCATCAGGCCTGGCATCCCGAGCGGTAGAAACCTGGCTGCGAGGCCAGCTTCCTTTTTCTCCGACGGGAGCGCTTGTACATCCGGAACTTAACGTTGCTCTGCTCTGTTTACTGGCTGCCATGGTGCTTGGAAGTGTGTCGGGACTGCTGCCAGCCTGGAGGGCGTCGCGGCTTTCACCGGTTGAAGCGATTCGCCAGGGTGCCATGTGAGAAAATCAATCCACAGCTAATTGCTGGCTGAGAGAAAAGTGCCTGTGCAAGAGTTGATGACCGCAGCAAAGCCAATCGTTGTCGAGGCAAACGGACTGACAAAAATATATCATCGGGGCAATGAAGAGATTCGTGCTTTAGATAATGTATCTTTCGTGCTGAATGAATGTGATTTCACAGCCATTGTTGGTCCATCCGGCGCAGGAAAAACTACTCTGCTTCAGCTGCTTGGCTGTATGGATACTCCCTCAGCAGGAGAAATAAGCATAGGTGGACAATCTACTCGTGGTCTTGCGGATTCACAGCTAACACGGCTTCGAAGAGAACAAGTTGGGTTTGTGTTTCAAAATTTCGGACTGCTCCCGACGCTTTCAGTAATTGAAAATATTACTCTTCCGACACTTTTTTCGAGAAGGAAAGCAAAAGCCCGCGCAGACGAACTTCTGGATATTGTGGGTCTCAAACACCGAAGAGACCATCGACCACATGAACTTTCCGGTGGTGAGATGCAGCGAGCAGCCATTGCACGCGCTTTGATAAATAGTCCGAAGCTGCTTCTTGCTGATGAGCCGACCGGCAACCTCGATAGCGTCAATGGCGCTGCGATCATTGATTTATTTCATAAGTTAAACCACGATGGTTTAAGTGTGGTAGTAGTCACCCATAACGCGATACTTGCAGAATCTGCACATCGAATAATCACTATGCGGGACGGAAAAATCGAATCCGACACGCACTCTTAATACAATTTCAATCGACAAGCAATACGTTATCACTCAGGAAGTAATTCATTTATTTATTTAGTGTGAAAGGATCAAATCTATGGTTCGTAATACACTGCACAGCAGCGCATTCACTCTTATTGAGCTGCTCGTTGTCATCGCAATTATAGCGATTCTGGCAGCAATTTTATTCCCAGTGTTTGCAGCAGCACGAGAAAAAGCCCGCAAGACAGTTTGTATCTCAAACGTCAAACAGCTTGGCTTAGCCTGGATGATGTATGTTCAGGACAGCGACGAGAATTTCCCTCCTAACAACACCACCACTGTGAATGGGGCTACCCCGCCAGAGTATGTTCTTTTTGGAACTGCCGGTTTTCCCTGCAGGCCATGCCGGCCCCGAGTAAATCCCGCCAGTCCAAATCACAACGCTCTGGTCGCACTTTTCAATTCTGCCGGGCTTACCAAAACGGATACCGAAGTATACGATCCGAGACTGTATGCAATGCCCTATGTAAAAAGTATCGATATGTTCAAATGCCCGAGTGATAATGGAATTCCAACCTCACTTCTGGCATCTGATCCTTCCCAAGGCCTTCCTATCTGGAAAGTGGAGGGAAGCAGCTACTGCCTCAATACTGTAGTGACGCGAAAAGGAGCCATGGCTGCGATCGATATGCCAACAAATACGTATATGGGCGCTGAAGTAACCTCTTTCCATGAAGGGATCAATCGAGCAATAGCCGGCTGGAAAACTGCAACGGCAGCGAATCACTATCAAGATTCTATTGGTCCATCCCGAGTTGCGTATTTCTGTGATGGACATGCAAAAATGGCCACGGAACGATTTATTTCGTTCCAGTGTTCACCGCCTGCGCTGCCCACCAGCGATGGATCTCAGGGACCGCCAGTTCCATAGTTTCTGTATCCGAGCATTATGTATCTACAAAACACTTCTCTCGGCCTATTCGAGAGAAGTGTTTTGTTATTTTATGAGCGGCAATAAAATAGTTCTTGACAATTACGAAGGTCTTCGTATATACTATATACGAAGACCTTCGTAATTACTTTCAACCAAGGAATGATTTTATGAAAACGCCTCCGAACCCTACCCCCGCGGAGCTGGACCTCTTAAGAGTACTCTGGAAAATAGGACCCTGCACCGTGCGCGAGCTGCATGAACAGTTTTCCAGAGAAAAACAAACGGGATACACCACCGTTCTCAAGATGCTGCAGATTATGACTGAAAAAGGACTGGTGACTCGCGACGATTCCAGCCGGGCGCACATCTACACCGCATACAATTCTGAAGAGACGTCTCAGCGAAAAATGGTATCTGATCTTATCGACCGAGCTTTTGGCGGGGCCGCTCAGAAACTGGTGCTTCAGGCGCTTTCGACGCGAAAATCATCTCCTGAAGAGCTAAATGAGATCCGGCAGCTTCTGAATCAGCTGGAAGGAGAAAGATCATGAATCTCTGGATCGAGTCGCTGGGACAGGCATTGCTTCATTTTTTATGGCAGGGAGTTATTGTCGGTCTGATCGTATATTCCCTCATTAAACTATTTCAAATCAGATCATCGAATGCCCGCTATAGCATCGCCTGTGCTGCATTGCTGATCATGCTGGCCTTTCCCGTGATCACCACAATTCATATTCACACCATTAAATCTCAATCTGCCCCAGTTTCGGAATCTTTTGCCATATCATCAAATGTGATTTCCACCTCGTCGAATATCGCGGCAAATAGTTCTATAAGTTCAAACGATGACGAATATAAGAAACCGGCTGGCTCCAATGCCTGGTTGATATGGATGGTGGCAGCATGGGCAGTGGGATCTGCATGTCTTTTTATTCGACTTTTTGGCGGCTGGTTAGTAATCAATAGGATACGAAATGAAGCCTCCGTTCCGAACGATCCCTGCCTCCAGAAACTTTTCGCACATCTGGTGCATACGATGCAGATTGGACGCTCTGCAGTGCTGTTGGTTTCATCCGCGGTTCAATCCCCCACCGTGGTAGGATGTTTCAAATACACTATATTCTGGCCTGCCAGCGTCGCAACAGGCATATCCACCCAGCATATCGAGATGCTCCTCGCGCATGAGCTTGCTCATATAAAACGATACGATTTTCTGGTGAATTTAATCCAGTCCTCAATAGAATCGCTTTTATTTTATCACCCAGCGGTATGGTGGGTCTCACAACAGATTCGTCAGGAGAGAGAAAATTGCTGCGATGATATGGTGATAGATCTGCTTTGCGATCGTCGAAATTATGCCTATGCTTTGACATCACTGGAATTTCAGAGAGCCGGAGAACCTGCATTAAGAGCATCTGGCGGAAAACTACTGCCTCGCATAAAGAGAATTCTTGGAGAAAATGAGATGAAATCTACCCCCGCTTCTGCTGTACTTGCTGCCATTCTGGCAATCACCCTTTTAACAGCCAGTGCGTCCGCGTTCCGGCTTCAAAGCGCCGACAAACAACCGGATGCATCTCAAGCTGCAGCCGAGAAGCAGGCTGCAGAGGCCGTTGAAAAGCAGCGGAGTGAATCGGATATCCTGACACAAAAGAAGCTGGAGCAAGAAAAATATCTGTCTCTGCAATTGAAGCATATTGCCGAGAAAAAGGAACAACTTGCCCGTGCGGAAGCTGTAGAGTCGTCTTCAAAACCTTTACGCGCTGCTAAAGCGAGTCAATCCGTATCTGATCCTGTGCCGCAGAACAAAGCCGCGATGAAGAAAGAACTGCTGAAGCTCCGCAAGGAAAAAGCAGAACTGCTGCGCCGCCAGGAAGTGCTTACACGCCAGTTGAAAATGAGTCGCATGCAGTCGGATCCTGCTATTGCTAATAGGGCTCTTGAAGATGCCAAAAGAGCACAAAAAAGCGCTAACTCCGAGATGCTGGCAAATAAATCTCTGAGTGAAGACATTCTAAAAGACATTCAAAAACAACAAAAAGAAGCGCTTGATATAGCGACCAGTCCTGAGATGAAAGAGCTTCAGATGAGTATCCAGAAGCAGTTCATGGATAAAGATTTTCAAAATCAGATCAAGGAATTCACCGAAAAAATCCAAAAAGAGGCGATGAGCAAAGACTTCCAGGAGAAGATGCAAAAACTGGGAGGAGACAAGGATTTTCAGAGACAGATTAAGGTCTTTACTGAGAAAATCCAAAAGCAGTTCGCAGGTAAAGAATTTCAGGACAAAATAAAGAAGCTATCGCAGACGGATGCATTACGTAATAAAGATTTACAAAAGAAATTGCAGGACGAAATCCAGCAGAATGTTGAGAAAGAAAAGAAAGAAGCGGAAAAGGATTCCGATGTAGATCCTGCAAAGAAGTAAATCAACTGGGATTGCATGGCCACAAATATCAGGTCGAGAATTTGAAAAATTCTCGACCTGATTGATTGTTATAAATTCCATTTGCGCTTCTGTTCTGGAAGCCAGTGTTTCAGCAGATAGTTACAGTTGATTACTTTTTCTATCAGATCAATCGGGACAAAGAAATACTGGTTGGATGCTTCAAAGCCTATGCGCGAATCCCGAATCTGGATATCGTGGAGATCCTGCGCCAGCAGAATTTCGTTCTTGAGTGCGGGCGAGATTTCCCTTATTGATGCCGAGGCTTCTTCTTTTGTCTTTGCAGAAGCTAGCTTATTCCTTGCAGCAATAAATCTAGCTTGATTGGCAACACTGCGGTATATGATGGCAGCAGCCTCCGCTAGATCACGCTCATGATTGGCAGGAATATCATTTTTATTCTGTTTAATTCCCAGTATAGTTGAGTACACCATGGCAGCGTCTTGAAACTGCTCCCCCATTTTTGCAAACTGAGAGATAAACACTTCATTAGGATAGACTGCCCGCCAGGCATCCAGATCGTCGTACGGGAACCCCGTCATGGAGGCAGGATAGTGGGTTGGTTCCGACCATAGCAAGTTGGCTGGCCCTACCTGGAGCGGTGCAGTGTATACCATACCGATGTGGAAAGGAAACTCCTGGAACGCTTTACTGCATGCCTTCCAAAGATTTACGACAGCCTTTGAATCGTGAGCGCCATACCTCGCCGCAGCAATTTGCTCCATCGCTGCATCTGCAGTAAGAGAACCTTTTTTATCATTAGAAATAGCTGTCACTACTTCCAGATTAGGGGATGGATAGCCTCCAAGAGTCCAGCCAAGCATGATATCGTCCACATGCGCATCGCGCAGATTAGCAGCGTGCTGTGCTGCATTTTTCACGGCAGGAATGTAGGGCACGGAGGAGAGCTCCCAGCTGTTGCCCGCTTGAATCTTTGCGACGGTTTTGAGACCCCGTTTACGCGCCATTGCCCAGTGACTGAGCGCACGCTGCCCCGGCCCGATTGTCGAAAGGGAATACTCACCCACCACGCTGTCGATTCCGCCTCTCTTGATCGGAATATCCCACTCCGATACACTCATCAGAGCGGATTTTTCCGGCAGCAGGTTGATAATATCCTGGGACATTTCGTTCGGCCATCCCCAGTCCCAGGCGATCAGACGAGATTTGCAATTGGCTTTATCAATACCATTCTGAATCAGCGAGTTCACTTCAGCTACTACAGCCGGCAGTCCTCTTTTGCTGCAGCGCGGGCACTGCTCACCCCCTCCATGCGACCAGCAGTTGGTCAGGTTTTCTGAGCGTGTGATCGTAAAAAAGCCACCCAGATCGGGCACTTCTTTGCATACCTGAGCAATTCCATCCGTCATATACCTCTGTACTTCCGGAGTGCTGGTACAGAGGGTTGCATAGTCACCTTCCGTTACGCCTTTCAGTTCCGGATGATCAGTGAAGAAGCCGAGTGGCATAGATCGTGGTTCATTGAGATAGAGATAGACGCCGATGCCGTGTTTACGAGCCCTCGCAACCAGTGTTTTCAAGCCAGCAACTCTATCCGAATGTCTCTCACTGAGTTTCGAATCCCACGGAAACGGAACCAGTTTATAGAGCAGCGCCTGCAGCCAGACCCCGTTGACTCCGGACGCAGCGAGTCGGGAAAGAAGTCCATCCGGATAAGGATCGGCTTCCTTATCCAGCAGTGGATCGCCATAGAGCGCGAAGTAGGAGTAACACATCCGGAGCGGCCTGCCATGAAAATCGACCGGTTTTTCCTGCGTCTTGGGCGTAATCGGTTGTGAGAGGTCGGAAACAAAACTGAAAAGCGGTTCCTCCTTCCCTGTCGGTCGATGTTTAAAAAACATTTTCACTTCCAAGGCAATTTCCGCTTCCCGTAACCGAGTGGCAGAATCTGAAGGATGATATTTTATCGGCTGGCATAGTGGTTTCAGGCTGCCGAGCTTGATATAGAAAAAATCGTCTTCCTGAAGAGTGAATGCAAGCAGTTTCTCATCCCAGCCGAGGAGCGTAAGCAGTTGGTCGTACGGAAGCAGATGCCAATTGCGGCGGATAACTGTGAGATGTGAACGCCGCTGCTGATCGGGCGTAATCACAGGCGGCTCTGGCAGGCCCATCGCTTCGCCAATCTGCTTGATCTCAGCGGGAGTCGCTCCGATAGTTTTAGCAAGTCTTTCCGTGGGCACAAGAGGCCAGTTCCGCCACACATACGAATGAAGCGCATCTGGAAAGTGAGTTATAGGGACTGGTGCTGGGGCTGTTCCAACGGGGAGATTAGACGAGATCATAAGAGCCACTCCGATGATAGCGGATAGCATTGGTTACTCCGATATGTATTTTGGTATGCATGCTTCGTTTAGTACCACTTCAATTCTTCAATATCCTGTGAGTTTTTTTTCGTCCCTGTATTTATTTGATTCAAATACTCCTCTACTGAACTAGTGATTGCCAAGATGCATCATCTTCAGAATTTATGACTGCCTTTCAGGTGATATTTTATTCAGTGCGGAGGATTTTATGATTACGCTAATTGTGAATGGCAAGAACTACAGTGTGAATGTGGATTCGGGCACCCCATTACTGTGGGTTTTGCGAGATATTCTGCAGTTGACAGGGACCAAATACGGATGCGGGATTGAGATTTGCGGAGCGTGCACGGTGCTCGTGAATGGAAGCGCCCACAAATCGTGTGATATGGATGTGGGCGAAGTGGCAGGCAAAAAAGTGGTTACGATTGAGGGATTATCCCCTGACGGCACCCACCCCCTGCAGAAAGCATGGATCGACCAGCAGGTACCGCAATGCGGTTATTGCCAATCCGGAATGATTATGAAAGCAGCGGAGCTTCTAGCGAAAAAACCAAATCCCACGGATTCGGATATTGACGGCGCAATGAGTAATATCTGCGTTTGCGGCACTTATCAGCGTATTCGCGCCGCCATACATCAGGCAGCAAAGGGATAAAGGAATTTAAATGTCATCAAGAAAAATTGCACCTCCTTCAAAAATAGATCGACGCGAATTCTTAACTGCGACGGGCGGACTTTTACTGGCTTTCACTCTTGATTCCGGGAACCGTGCTGCGCAGGCCGCAGGTATTACGTCTACAGTAAATGCCTGGATACGAATTGGCACCGATGAGAGCATCACCGTACTGATTGGCGGTTCCGAAATGGGACAGGGGGCCTATTCCGGCCTGGCACAGGTTGCCGCTGAGGAGCTCATGGTCGATTGGGCCAAAGTTCATGCGGCTCCCGCCCCTGCAGCACAGTCCTGGGTGACCGGCGGAAGCAGTAATATAAGTGGACATGCTCAGCCGTTGAGAGTTGCCGCAGCAGCCGTTCGGGAGATGCTAATCGCAGCCGCAGCAAAAACATGGAAAATATCTCCCGATCTTTGCAGCGCAGCCAATGGGAAGGTTTTGAACACGGTTACAAATGCATCTTTGACTTATGGATCTCTCGCCGCCCTGGCATCAACAATGCCCGTTCCAGCAAATCCTCCATTGACACCTGCTTCTTCCTACCGATTGATCGGAACACCCGTAAAACGCCTCGACATACCCGGAAAAACGAATGGAAGTGCGATCTATGGAATCGACGTGACTTTGCCGGGAATGCTTTTTGCTGCAGTGAAACACTGTCCGTCTATCGGCGGTACCGTTAAAACAGTCACGACTCGCACAGGCACAAGAGCCGTGGTAAATCTTGGGAATGCAATCGCTGCAGTGTCGGACAGCACCTCATCTGCAAGAGAAGCTGTGAATGGGGTTAATGTAACCTGGAATATTCCCTCCTCTGCGGCGGGTGTAGACAGCACACTCTATCTGCAGCAGGCACAGCAGATGATGCTCTATGGAAATCCTCTGACCGCGGAAGCGATCGGAGACGTGTCTGGAGCATTTCTCTCCGCTGCTAAAACGCTGGAGATGACTTACACGCTGCCCTATCTCGCACATGCTTGTATGGAAGTTTTGAGCTGTACGGTTTCCCTGACCGCAAACAGTTGTGATATATGGGCCCCGACGCAGGCTCCAAGCTGGGTGCTTGGTACCGTGATGAGTCTCACAAACCTGCCTGCATCGAGTATTAATGTCCACCCCACACTTATGGGTGGAGGGCTGGGCAGAAAAATTGAGCAGGACTACATTGCGCAGGCTGTTCAGGTCGCAAAAGCGGTCAGTAAACCCGTCAAACTAACATGGTCTCGCGAAGAGGATATGGCGAACGATCAGTATAGGCCGTTTGCGCTGGCACGAGTGAAGGCTGCCCTAGATTCTAAAGGAAATATTATCGGATGGGCGAACAGAATTGTTTCACCGTCCATTCTTTACCAAAGAGGCTGGATACCGGATAACGTAGTAGATACCCAGTCCACGGAGGGCGCAACTGGTCTGCCCTATAATTTCGGAAGCAGAATTGTAGAATATATCCGGCATCCCGGAACGGTTCCCGTCGGATTCTGGAGATCGGTCGGCCATTCCATCAATACTTTTGTGGTAGAAAGCGCTCTGGATGAGATAGCGTTAGCTACAAACACGGATCCACTTACTCTCCGTCAGCGGCTTCTTGTGAACGATATGAGAAGCTTGAATGTGCTTAATCAGGCGGCATCGCTTGCAGGCTGGGGAACCCCTTTAACGAAAGGACACGCAAGAGGAATCGCATTTGCTGCTTCATTCGGAAGTATAGTTGCGGAAGCAGCAGAAGTCTCCCATCCCTCTTCCAGCACGATCAGAGTGCATAAAGTTGCCTGTGCTATAGATTGCGGCACCGCGATAAATCCGGACTCCGTAGAAGCGCAAATGCAGGGAGGAATATTTCACGGTCTGAGCGCAGCGATGTGGGGCGAAGTCAAGTTCACAAATGGTACTGCAAACGTCCGGAACTTTAGTAACTATCGCGTTTTACTTATGCGAGAAGCACCGGTTATTTCTGTAAAAATCATCCAGAGCGGCGCCCCGATAGGTGGTGCAGGGGAACCGGGAGTTCCGCCTATCGCTCCTGCCGTTGCAAATGCGTACGCCAAACTTACAGGTACTCGAGTACGCACCCTTCCTTTCTTCCCTGGCTCACATATGAGTGATGATTAATCTTAGGAGGGGAGGTATCTGCATTTGAAAAATCTTCTGACACAGGCTAAAGAGAGAGGGATTACTCGTTTCAGCTTGCAATCGGGCGCTATTGCAACGGTGATGAAGGTAGAAGGATCTGCCTATCGGCGCCCGGGCGCTAAAATGCTGATCCTTGACAATGGCGTGTGTTTAGGTACGATTAGCGGCGGCTGCCTCGAAGCCGATGTGGCCGCAAGATCCTTAAATGTTAGAAATACCGGCAGGGCCTGTTATGTTCGATATGACAGTCGCAAAGGATTCGATCCCATTTCTGAAATGGGCTGCAGCGGTTCGATTGGTATTTTAATCGAACCAATAAATAGCAGGGTTCTGCAAAGTCTGGAATTCATCGAAAGCTTCGATACCGAACGGGGCACAGGGGTGATGGCAACTGTATTTCGCACTGCCGGCGAAGACACGATTCAAGTAGGTGCGCGGCTGATGAAGCGGCGAGGATGCGATTATGAAGACAGTGATTTAAGCGAAGAGATCATCGATAAGCTGCAGCTGGCATTCAAGCAAGTCCAGGATGGTATCGAACCTATTGTTAAAACAATATTTAATCCGGAAACAGGCAGCGAAATTGAAGTGTTGATCGAAAAAATCGAGTCTCCAATCGCATTGCTAATTATAGGGGCGGGACACGATTCTGTTCCGCTCGCTCGAATTGCTTGTATTTTAGAATGGGATGTATCAATAACGGATCATCGTTCCCACTTACTGCAGCCAGAACGGTTTCCAGACATAAAACGTCTTATTCCTGAATCGCAAAAATCTGAAATACAGATCGATT
>JBBRDM010000027.1:0-38075 GCA_038203935.1 Chthonomonadales bacterium | reverse complement strand
GGAGCGGAACACACCAGAGTGGATGTTAACCAGGTGGCGAACGACTGTTTAATTCTGATTGGGGAGCAGCTCCGTGCACATAATATTGAGATGGTTTTCAATCTTTGTGAAGGATCTCCACAGGTTATGGGGGATTCGAATGAGCTGGAACAGGTCTTCATCAATCTGATTACCAATGCCAGAGATGCGCTGGAAAATACTCCAAATGCCAGAATTGTAATTACTTCTTTTGTTCAGGATTCTCAATACAATATCTGTATTCAAGACAACGGGACGGGCATTCCTGACGAGGTAAAATCGAAAATATTCGATCCGTTCTTCACCACGAAAGAGCCTGGTAAAGGTACGGGGCTAGGCCTCTCTATCAGCCATTCGATTATTGGGAAGCATCATGGAGAGCTGCGTGTCTATAACGATAATGGCGCTGCATTCAACATAGCTTTACCACTAGCAGAAAATAAAGATTTACTTCAAAATTCGGAACTGCCGAAAGCAGCTTAGCAGTTTTGACTGCAGACATGGAATACTCCAATGGTGACAAATAATTTAAGTGCCTGTCTGTTCTGGATTTTTCATAGCGATGGAAATCCCAGGAAACAGCACTGTTGGAGATATAAATGGCAAGAGTTTTATTGGCTGATGATGAAGAAGCCCTCCGAATAATGATGGGACGCCAGCTGCAGCGTGCTGGACATGAAGTAATTTTCGCGGAGGACGGTCAGGCTGCCGTAGAACTGCTGAAACAACAAGAATTTGATCTGGTAGTTTCGGATATGAAAATGCCTCGACTCGATGGAATGGGATTACTGGCAAAAGCGAAAGAACTCGCTCCGGATACTGAATTCATTATTTTAACCGGCCATGGTAATATGGAGAACGCTGTACAAGCCTTCAAAACAGGCAACGTATACGACTATCTATTAAAACCCCTTGATGATATCCACGAACTGGATGCAGTCGTCTGCAGGGCGGTTGAGCGGCGTTATCTGCGCCGGGAAAACAGCAGGCTGGTGGATGAACTGGAAGGCCGAATATCTGAGCTCGAAGAAACAAAATCCAGACTTGCAAAGCTGGCGGAATCGGATGGTCTTACCGGACTGTATAATCATCGCACTATACATTCAAAACTGGAAGAAGAGCTCTCAGTGGGCGGCCAAAATCCACTGACGGCGATTCTTATCGACCTGGATGAATTCAAACAACTGAACGATACTTATGGCCACCCGGTAGGTGATCAGGTTCTTAAACATCTGGCGAATACACTTAGTGCAAGCTGCGGCAACAGTGCGCACATTGGGCGATGCGGCGGAGATGAATTTCTCGTAGTTCTTCCCAATACCACTTCCCAGCAGGCCAGCGAAGTTTGTGTGAAAATCAAAGAATACATCACCGCGCATCCCTTTAGAAATCCGGAGGGAACAGCGATTCCTCTGAGGGTCTGTTTTGGAATTGCGGACGCTCAGTCCGTGAACTGGATGCCCATCAATCTTATTGCGGCAGCGGACGCAGCGCTCTATGAGGGCAAGCAGAGTGGCGGCGATGTGATAACGCTGCACATGGTACACCATTATGAGGAAGAATCTGCTGACGGTAAAATGGCATTCGATGTACTCGATGGCCTCGTGACTGCTATCGATCATAAAGACCACTACACAAAAGCGCATTCTGAAGACGTAACTGGCTATGCTTTGATGCTGGCTAGAGCCATTGGCTGTTCCGACGAAACTTACAATGTTGTGCGTGTGGCCGGGCTGTTGCACGATGTGGGCAAGATCGGAATTCCAACTTCAATACTTCGAAAACCAGGTAAGCTCACCCCGGAAGAATATGAAGTTATGAAGGGGCATGTCACACTTTCGGCCCTGATCATTCATGGACTGCCGAGGCTGTCCGATATTCTGGACGCGGTATCTGCGCATCACGAACGGTGGGACGGCAAAGGATACCCTAAGGGACTCGCAGGTGAAGATATACCGCTGCTTGGCCGTGTGATGGCTATTGCCGACGCATTTTCAGCGATGACCTTAGACAGGCCATACCGGGCGGGATTGAGCACTGAAGCAGCAATCGCGGAGATTAAAAAAGGTATGGGATCTCAGTTCGACCCTGACTTAGCCAATATATTCCTCAATAGTCTTCAAGAGAAAATGTACGGCGGTATGCTAAAAGCCGCTTGATACCTGTTCCATTTCCCCGCCGCTGCTGTAAAAATAACCTGCCCTTGATGGCAGGTTTTTTTGTATCTCGCTAATCCGAACTCACTTTCCTGCCAATAATACCAGTGTTTCAAATCAAAAAAGTTTTCAGAGTAAATGATTGCGGAGAAGTTCATGTCGATTGGTTCTAAAATAACCGTGCGGATAAGCTGTGTGCTCTATCTCACCGTTAGTTCCATACTGTCTGTGAGCGGCCAGGCGAGGTCAACTTCTGCGGATACCGAACTGCTGCTGGCAGATGAGCAGACAGTCACTACCGCAACAAAAAATGAACAGAAAATCAGTAACTCGCCTTCGGCAGTCAGTGTAATTACTGCGGAACAAATTCAATCCTTCGGGGCGACAAATCTACTGGATATTTTAAGGTATGTCCCCGGTGTCGATGTTTCTGAATCGAATCGCTCGGTTGGAAATGTTTCTATTCGCGGCTTTAACTCAAAATTTTCAAATAAACTTCTGGTAATGGTCGATGGCCGATCCATCTATTACGATTTCAACGGCGGTGTTCTCTGGCTGTTCAACTCAATTACGTTATCACAGATTAAGCGTATTGAGATAGTGCGCGGTCCAGGATCGGCGTTGTATGGTGCCAATGCATTCAATGGCGTGATCAACATCATTACAAAATCTCCGAGCGAACTGAGTGCGGCAGATCAAAAATCCAGCTTGCGCACATTTTTTGGATCGCAGGACAGCAACTTTTCTGAATTCCAAACTTCCACTGGCGATCCTAAAAATGTCTCACTATCATTCAATGCCGCCTACAACCACTCTCTAGGTTTTGGCGGAAAGCGCCCTGGAAACGTTCACGACAGCTACTATGTTCCTATCGTGAATGTTTCTGTGGAGAAAAAATTGCCGCATGCTGCGCTTCTATTTTCTGCAGGAGCCTCAGATGCAACCTCTGATTTTGTAGAAGATTTTAATATTCAACCCGGAAATTTCCATCGCAGCTTCCTGAGTCTTTCCTATCAGGAAGACCAGGTTAGAAATTCCATTGCCGCAAAATTCTACATGGATTCACTGGCACTGACAGAGCCGGTACAGTGGGATCTCGATACCACGACTTACAATGCGGAAGTGCAGCAGACTCGCACTCTGTCTGCTTCGAATAAACTGGTGGTCGGCAGCAGTTTTCGGCGTATTCAGGAGCGATCGGTACTGACGGACCCCGGCATTCTGCATGGTCAGAACCTCTGGGGTATCTTCGCCCAGGATGAGCAGCGCTTGGGCCGCCAGGCAGAACTATTTATGGGGTTAAGAGCAGATCATCATCCATTGTATGGAGAAAATATAACTCCTCGAATCAGTCTTGTGGATCATTTAAAAGCCAGACAAACCCTGCGGGCATCCTTCGGAATGGCCTTTCGCGCACCTACATTATTTGATTCCTATGCCTACTATCCGTATAACTTTTTTGATCCCAATGTGCTGACCACATTGCAAGGAAATCCAAACGCTAAGCCGGAACGCCTCACGAGCTGGGAGCTGGGTTACAGAAAAGATCTGCGCAATGGATATTTTGGAACAAACATCTTTTATAATAGTGTTTCCGGTCTGCTAAGCCTCACTCCCACCCAGGTCGATGCGAATGGCGTGCCGACTATTCTCACAACTTTGAATTCGAGAGGGGCGCATGCTGCAGGACTCGAAATAGAGAGCGAACTCCAGCTTAATCCGCATACTAAACTGCTGGTTAACTATGCCTACCAGGATGCCGTAGATTCCATACATACCAGGATTGACCTGACTCCGATACACAAATTCAATGCTTCGCTCACCTCGCAGCTGAATAAAAGATGGGAAATGTTTCTTGGGATGCACTATGTCGGTTCTTCTGTATACCACAACGCAGGGAATCAATTTAATATCAAAGCCTATACAAGGGTCGATGCCAGGCTGGCTTACAGATTAAGCAAGGGTAAAAATCCCTGGACAGCGGCAATAGTCGCTTCAAATCTGTTCGATGAACGGCATTACGAATTTCCTGTTACCACCGATCCATCTACTACGCCCCAGGTTGCCTTACAACGGCGCTCTCTCTATTTCTCCCTTAGCGGAGGATTTTAGCTGGATTAAAGTTTGTTATTTCCATGTCTAAACACGTTATTAGCAGCCTGAGCAGCTTTCACCACAGATTGAAGTCAGCCATTTTCCATGCGTGAGCTTCGATTGAATGCCGTCTGTTTTCTCCGAAGCGTTGGTTCCAAAACCTGGAAAAATTGAAATATCATAGCGCTGCCGGGCAGGAACTGCGAATTAACTGGGGGAATAAGCCTCTATGGCAGAAATCCAGGAACATCTTGAAAGTTTTCTCAGTTATTTGCAGGCAGAACGGGGGGTGTCACCGCATACCATCTCTGCTTACCGAATTGATTTAGAGCAGTTTGCTATGCTTGCTTTGCAGCGAGGTGCGCGGACTGCCGAAGAGCTGAGTGAGACACTTGCCTACTCCTGGATAGCTCGACTCCAGAATGAAAAAGCCGCCGATAACACCATTGCCCGAAAGGTCACTGCTTTGCGATCGTTCGCAAAATATCTGGTGATGGATGAGACTCGCACAGACGATTTTATGTACGGCATTGAAGGCCGTAAACGCCCTCGCAATCTGCCGCATACCTTATCCTCCTCTAAAGTTCGGCGATTACTCGATTCGATTGGTCAGAATGGCCCGCACGGGTTTCGTGATAAAGCGCTTTGTGAGATGCTCTACGCTACTGGACTTCGCGTGAGTGAGTTAACTTCGCTGCGGATAGATGATCTCGATCTCAAAGCCGCATCCCTCAAATGCTTTGGTAAAGGCCGAAAAGAGAGAATTGTACCCGTCGCCGCTTCAACCTGCGCACTCATTGGAATGTATCTGGCACAAAGAGCTAAGTTTGTCCAGTCTATATTAATGATTGTGCCAGGGCGAAAACCACGAATTAGTAAACGGGTCAGCCTTACGCTGGCTGAAGCAGGCAGTAAGTATCTGTTTCCAGCTTCGAATGGGGATCAGATGACCAGGCAGCAGGCACGTCTGCTGTTAAAAAGCTGCGCAAAAAACGCAAATCTTTCGGATAATATCTCGCCGCATGTCCTGCGGCACTCATTTGCCTCGCATCTGCTCGCAAATGGGGCTGATTTAAGAGTGATTCAAGAGCTTCTTGGACATAAAAAGGTCACTACTACCGAGATTTACACGCATGTTACGAATGAGCAACTCCGGAACGTATATAAAGCATCGCACCCTCGTGCATAGTCGCAAGTACTGGCGTTGTCATTACAAAGCAGGAATGAATTATCATAAAGACGAACTTTATAGCTATTGGAACGATTTGCATTAAGGGGTAACTTCAAATATCATATGGAGACGCACTGGGCCATCGATCTGGGGACAACCAATACGCTCATCGCCAGATGGGTTGGTACACACGCAGCAACTATCGCTCTTGAGGAACTTGCCGATTTCGAACCGGCATGGCAGACTCCGTTAGTTCCCTCAGCAATATATTTTCAGGATACTCAGCGCGCGATTATTGGAAGGCCGGCGCTTGCTGCCCGTGAAATAATACATCCAAGCGATCTGCAGTCACTGGGTCCGCTGGCACGTTCCTTTAAAAAGACGCTGGCCAGATCGAGCCAGCAGGCTGTAGCACAGCTTGGGTCGGAGACTATCTCTGCGCGCCAGTGCGCCACGATGTTTCTTCGGGAACTGCTGGAAGCCACCGGAGAGTATGAACGGCAGCGCTCTGTGCCGAATCGCAGCGCTATCAAACGGCTGGCCGCTGCTCTGCGCTGGTGGCGAAAAGAGGGGCAGGTTACCGATCTGACCATGACCGTCCCCGTAGAGAGTTACGAGCCGTATCGAGCGGAACTATCTCAGATTGCTAAAAAGCTCGGTGTATCGCGATTCAGGGTGCTGGATGAGCCCGTTGCGGCAGCGCTCGGCTATGGCGTCGATCTCACCGAAGAAAAGCACATCATGGTGGTCGATTTCGGCGGTGGGACACTCGATCTGGCGGTGGTTCGCACGCATCCTCCCAATACCGGCGGAAGAGATGGCAGCCCCGGGCAGCACCGGGCCACTCTGCTGGCAGCGCGCGGAATGAACCTGGGCGGAGAAACAGTGGATGGCTGGATTGCTGACCTGGGCTGCGAAAAACTCCAGGCGCATCAGCACACACTGAGGCCAGTTCTCCTGGCTCAGGCGGAGACGATTAAGAAGGACCTGAGCAATAAGGCGAATGTGGCTGACAGCAGCTATTTTCTGCTGCAGGGCGGAAGCCGCATCGAGGTGGCGCGATCCGAATTTCTCGCGATGCTGGAGGACCGGGGACTATACAAATCTCTGGAGACTCTTTCCGATGCCACTCTGGATGACTGCAAACATGAAATTCACGAAACGGAGCTCGATGCGGTTCTGCTGGTTGGCGGATCGACCCTGCTGCCTGGGGTTCGGGAACTGTTCGAAAGAATATTCGGCCCGCAAAGAGTACACTACTGGGAGCCATTCGAAGCAGTTGTCAAGGGAGCGGCCGTATTTGGAGCTGGTTTCAGTGTCGATCAGATTGTACATCATGACTACGCTATCAGGGTTTACAATGATACGCAGCAGCGGCCTGAATACGAACGCCTCGTAAAGCGCGGAACCAGCTATCCTACTCCCAACCCCTTCGTTACGCGGTATTATGCTGTGACTGAAGGGCAGCAGCTTTTCCGCCTTCCCATCTGCGAAGTAGGCTATGGCGGGCGGCTATCCTTGCCGTGGAACAGGCGCATGAACGGAAATGAGTACTGGATTCCAAACGGCCAGGAAGAGGGCGAGTGCGTAGTAACTCTTAACGAGGGAGATGCGCTTAAACTGGCTCCGCCCGGCTCTGGTCAGCAGGCCCGGCTTCGAATAGATTTCACAATTGATGAAAACCGGTGGCTATGCGCTACCATACACGATCTGCTTAAACAGCGCGACCTGCGCACCGATTCACAAGTAGTCCTGCTGCGATAACTTAGGAGGTAAGATATGTCCACAGAACGCGATAATGGTTACGAAGCCCTTCAAAGAGGGGATACCGCCCTTGCAATTTCCCTCCTGGAGCAGGCTGCGCTCTTAGAACCAAATGATTTTATGACTCAGCTCTATCTAGGAGCGGCTTACGGGCAGGCGAATCGGCACGATGAAGCAGTAAATTCAATCACGCGCGCTGTACAGATCGACCCAAGCAGCGCAGCCGCTCGGTTCAATCTGGGAATTGCTCTCGAACATGCCGGCTGGCCGAATGAAGCTATTACTGTTTTCCAGCAGGCTCTCGTGCTTCAGCCGGACTATCCGAAAGCAACCGAGGCGCTGGCTCGGCTTCAGGGAGCTACGCAGCAGATTTCCACACCTCCGAATCCTGCGCCGCTTCAAGCCCCGCAGGCTTCTCCACAGCCGGGCGGACTTGGTTCCTATCAGTCTGGTGGAGAGTCATCGCAGCCGAACTACGGCGCTCCTCCTCAATATGGTGCGCAGCCTCCGCTAAGTGGCTCGCAGCAGTCGCTTCCGGGAACGCAGCAGCCCACCCAGGCATTTCAGCCACCGATGGGAGGCATGCCAGGTGCCAACGCATACGGTAATTCGCCGTATCCACCCGCAAATAACAGTTTCGATATGAAAATCCTGTACGAAGACGCCTTTTCACTGAAACAGGCCGCTTTGGACTGGATAGCTGTTTTGAAGTCGCCCACCCGCTTCTTCGAAGAGCAGGTCGATCGTGAAGGTCTGAAAGCACCGATGGCGATGCTGGTACTATTCTGGCTCGTAACTCTTCCATTTACCATTTTGGGTAATCTCATTGGTAAGCACGGAATAGGCACACCGCTGATTACGCACCTGGTGCTGCTGCCCTTCGCGATTATTTCAGGGCTTGTATTGGCCCTCATTTTTCATGGCGTCGGTAAGATGTTTGGCAACTCCTCTGCCTATTCCGGAAGTTTTCGGGCGTACACCTACGCTCAGAGTCCATCCTATCTCATAGGTTTGATTACGGCGCTATTAATACCTATTATGACTCCGCCGCCATCAGATACAGGAGCCAATCCATTTTCCGGTATGCCTCAGTCAACTTCAAGATATGAAACTCCTCGAATTATTCTAGCGCAAAGTACAAACGACGGCCAGGATAATTCCGTAACACCTCCAAACGGCCGGCGTGGCGGCGTGAATAGTATGCCTTTTCCACCCACAGACCAGCAGAATATTCCTGGTATGCCTGGCTCTTCAGGGATGCCCAATGCACAGGCCAATCCATTCAGCAACCCTGCTATGCAAGGCATGATGGAAGGGGGAGCCGTTGGAATTCTGCTCTTTGCAATTGGCGCGATATGGAGTTTTATTCTTCTTGTGATCGGTTTATCGACTATTCAGCGTACATCTACAGGTGCAGCGGTGGGAACAATCATTATTACGAATATAATAGTGGGTGTTCTGGTGGGAATGCTCGCCGTAGTAGGGGGAGTGGCAATCTTCGCAGCGCTTGCGAGCAAAGGCGGCATGCATTAGCGCACGCGTCACAGCATTTCTGCCCGAAATGAGGAGAAATATATGCAAAGGTTTAAAATTTCAATCGTACTTCTGTGTTTTTTAGCACTCTTTTTTCAAATTCCTTTCAGTGGAAATGCTTTCGCTGCGGGAACTGAAAAAATCGCGAAAAAAGCAGATAATATAGAGACGCCCAAAGGTTTTATACTGAAAACAGTTCAGCGAGACGGCAAGCCGTATCGCTATGCGGTCTATGTTCCAGCCGATTACGATCCTCAGAAAGCCTATCCGACTATCATTTTTCTAAACGGTGCGGGCGAGTGCGGCACGGATGGTTTCAAACAGGTGGCGCAGGGAATTGGAACGGCAGTCATGTTCGACACGGAACACTGGCCATTCCTTATAATATTCCCTCAAAAACCCAGCATTCAGGAAACATGGCTGGAAGACGATGATCTCGTGATGGCAGAGCTCAAAGCCGTTCAGTCCGACTATAAAGTGGATGACGACAGGCTCTATCTTACCGGGCTGTCTCAGGGGGGATATGGAACCTGGGCCATCGGGGCGAAACATCCCGATCTATTCGCAGCAATAGTGCCTATATGCGGCGGCGGCGATACGGAAAAAGTTAAAGCGCTTAAATCGGTGCCAGTATGGGCATTTCACGGCGCAGCAGATACCACCGTTTTGCCCGCTCATAGTGAAACGATGGTTCGCGCACTTAAAGACGCCGGCGGTGATGTGAAGCTAACCCTATATCCCGGCGTAGATCACAACTCCTGGGATAAAGCTTATCGTGAGGAGAAGCTGTACGACTGGCTGCTCTCGCATAAAAGAATGAAGTAGACGAGCGCTTTTCTCATGCCTTCTGGTTCGAAGATAAAGGCAGTATTGGTTAGTGATATTTTGAAAGATAGGAAGTTATTATAATATCGACACAAGAGAGCTTGATTAATTCGCCGCGCAGCCTGCCAGTGGGAACAATATCTGTAGGCGCCGAAATTCTAACACACTGGCAGCAGGAACGGGACGCCGGACCTCTGGACCATGTTGTTTCGGCAGAATTCAGATCGAGAAAATCACTTAATTCGCGCGAGCGCAGATGGATATCCGAAGCCGTTTTTAGCACCGTACGGAATCTCACTCACCAGCAGTTTCTGCTGGAAGCGATGGGTCTGCCAGATACAAATGAAAATCTCATCCGATTGTGGGCCTCTCCCGGAGGGCAGCCGGAAGACTATCAGGTGCCCGAAGATGCTGCATTTACAATGCCGAACGATTTGCTCTCGCCTGAGGCTTTGGAAAAAGCGCTGTCACTTCTGCCGGATCGTGAGGATCCGGCAGATTACATAAGAACTGCACTCTCATTTCCGGATGTGATTGCCTCTGAACTGGAACATTTTTTCGGAGATGACGCCGTTTCGGCAGCTGCTGCACTGAATAATTCCGCTCCGCTGACGCTGCGGATTAACCCCTTGAAAGCGAGTATGGCGGGAGTTCAAACGGCGATTCCACAAGGATCCACAACGAAATTCTCCCCATGGGCATTGGAGCTATCGCATCGGGTAAATATCTACAACATGCCGGGTTATCGAGGTGGATGGTTCGAAGTCCAGGATGAAGCAAGCCAGCTAGTCGCGCTCCTTACGAACGTTTTGCCAGGTCAGACGGTAGTGGAAGTTGGTTCCGGGGCAGGTGGAAAGTCGATTGCGATGGCTGCGCTCATGGAGAATGAGGGAGTAATCGCTGCCATCGACACCTCTACGCAGAGGATGGAAGAGCTAAAAAAACGAGCGACTCGATCTGGAGTAAGCTGTATCACGCCCTGCAAGGTATCAGAAGATATTGCAGGTAACTGGACATCGATGGGATTGGTAACGCAGACATTGGAGCGTTTGCGCAGTAAAGCGGACGTGGTGCTGGTGGATGTTCCCTGTACTGGCAGCGGCACCGTTCGGCGCAGCCCTGATCTCAAGTGGCGAGAAGTAGAATATAGATCTTTGGAGGCTCTGCAGCTGGAACTGCTGGTGCGTGGAGCCATGTATACTGCTCCCAGCGGATGTCTTATCTATATAACCTGCGCGCTGGAACGCGCCCAGAATGAAGAAATCGTTGAGAAGTTCCTGAAGACGGAGATTGGAGCCCAGTATCACGTCGACACTTTTGTAGAGAGGCTGACGTCTGGCTATAGGAGAGCGAAGTCGATGGCAGCCCGATCTGCTAGATCAGCCAAGCAGCGTTCCCGCGCAACCTGGGAAGCAGATCAATCCACAGATTCAGATAAAAATATCCCGGATTTTTCAAGCCTGGCTTCTGGTCCCTATCTGCGTTCCTGGCCGCACCGGCATCGTATGGATGGTTTCTTTGGCGCCTGTTTAAAACGGATGTAAATGGTAGCATTTTAACCTCGCACTGAGGTCCAAGGATATGATATGTCTGTCGAACCACCAATCCGGCTTATTTCGCTCCCGCTTTTTCCGCTGCATCAGGTCCTGTTTCCCAATTTTCAGGTACAGCTTCATATTTTTGAAGAGCGATATAAAACGATGATAGGAGAGTGTATAGCTCAGGACGCTCCCTTTGGCGTGGTGCTGATTCGGGAGGGAAGTGAAGTCGGCTCTCCTGCAGAACCGCATAGCGTTGGATGTATGGCACGAGTGGTTGCTGCCAAAAAACTAGAAGACGGCAGGATGCATATTCTTGCCTCATGCACGGAGAGATTTCGAATCCTGGATACCATGGAAGCTGATCTGCCTTACCTTATCGGAAAAGTGGAAACCATAAGTGATGACGATACTTCGGAAAAAGGTATCAAGCCGTTATCCAGAGTAGTTTCGCGGTTGTTTCAGCAGTATATTGCTTTGCTGGCAGAATGCGTCAATGAGCCGCTGCCGATATTAGAGCTTCCGGAGGATCCGGCCCAGCTCAGTAACTGTGTCGCTTTTGTTGCTCAGATGCCCAATCTGGCGAAGCAGCGATTGCTTGAAATGACCAGCACCCGTCAGAGGCTTTCGGAAGAGAACAGGCTTCTCACAGCCATGGTAAATGAATTAGAATCGAAGCGAATGCTTCCCGATGATAGTGATGAACTGGAACAATTTAACGACGATCTCTACCATCCCATCAATATTGCTGAAGAACCCTGGCAGCAGTTTCGGAAGCAGTCAAGAAATTAGATGCTGGCACACCCCGCTCGGTTCAATTCAATCAGGAACGGTTTCTTTCTGATCAGGAACAGATTTTTTGCGACGAAATTTATATCGTCGCAAAAAATCAGTACTGTTATGAATTGTAAGATTTCGAAATTATTCTATCGGCTCGCGACGGGCGCTCCGATAGCTCTTGATAGAGCAACCCTGGCCTGCTGCACTGCAAAATCTGCTGCTGCCTGATCGGACTGTGCCGAATAGAGGAACTGCTGGGCGTTAAGAATATCTAAAAATTGACCCAGGCCGGCGCTGTAACGCCCTGTTGCTATTCGAATACCTTCCTGTGCATTGGCGACTTCGCTCGCGGCTTCGGAAACTCGCTGTTCCGCAGTTCTCAGATTCAGATAGGCCTGCGAGACATCCGATGTAACATTGAGCTGAGCGCTTCGCAACTGTGCCTGTGCGCTCAGCAGAGCGCCCCTCGCCTCCTTTACTCTCCCCGCAGTAAACCCGCCATCAAAGAAGGGAAACGAAAGTCCAATTCCAATCGCCAGACTGTCGTTCTGTGGAAAAAAACGGTCTCCATGCGTAGCCAGTCCAAGGGTGCCGGAAATAACTGGTGCATTGGTTGTCCTGGCAGCGCTCACTCCATACTGATTTGCCTGAACCGTAGCCTGTGCCTGCAAAATTTCTGGACGCTGCCTGAGCGCTGACTGCACATAGCTGTTCACATCGATGGAAGTAAGCTGCGGCTCTGCGCTGGAAGCAGGCTGAATAGGGGTGCGTGGGTCGATCCCCATGAGCAGCGCCAGATTGATTCGAGATTGGTCTGAATTATTGCGCGCCACAATCAGGCTCTGGATACTCGAGGACACAGATGTTTGCGCTGTTACTACATCCGAAGCCAATCCAAGGCCGGCAGTTAGCCTCGCAGTGGCGATATCGAGCTGACCCTGTCGATTTTTTACGTTGTCTTCGTTCACTGTGATCAGACGCAGGTTTTCAACATACTGGTAGAATGCCTGCTTTACCTGAAATACTGTCTCCTGCTGTACTGCCGAAAGATTTTGTGAAGCGGCTCTTTCCAGGGCTTGATACTGGCGTACAATATTTCGAGTATGATCAAAATCGAAGATCAACTGCTGCAGACTGACATTGCCGCTTATACCGGATGAGGAGCCGCTGCCTGAAACCAAATTACCTCCACCAGCCAGATTTTGCACATTAGTATAACCAAGCCCTATGCCAATATTTGGAAACAGGGCAGATCGAGCCTGCTGGGTGACGCCCTGTGCCGAGAGAATATTACCTCTTGCAGCCGTGATATTTGGCTGGAGGCGCAGGGAAATGCTGGCCGCTTCATCGGCAGTCAAGGGCCGATTGGGCACTCCGGGGGTAGGCGCCGGAGGCGAGGGTAGTGTCACCGGCGGCGGAACAGGAGTATTCACGATGTTCGAGAGTACAGGGTTGGGGGCTTACTGAGCGCCGAGGCTCGGGCAGACACATCCCAGGCTCAAAAGTAGAAAGAATCTTAATATAGGATCTTTCACAGGAAGCACAAAATTCATAAATCCATCCTTTAGCTGAATTACTACGTGGCGTTTGGCTGAAATGCTCACCGCCGTTTTTTCCCGCCGGCAGGTGCGGGTGTAACAATTTGTACCTTATTTCCCTCTTGAATAGTATCTGAGGGATTATTTACTAACTATTCGTTGCCTT
Organism: Chthonomonadales bacterium; assembly: GCA_038203935.1. Lineage (GTDB taxonomy): Bacteria > Armatimonadota > Chthonomonadetes > Chthonomonadales > Chthonomonadaceae > JANXSG01. The sequence goes on along the minus strand of JBBRDM010000027.1, from coordinate 24,492 downwards.
TCAAACCATCCACTATTTCTACGTTGGTTCCGTAGTCTCGCCCAATTTTAACAGGCTGCATAGGGATGGAGCTATCCGGCTCCTGGGGAGCGAGGCCGCCATAGGACTAGATTATGCTGATAACGGGGAGATTAATCGGCGGAAATATATCCTTCTGCACTCTTGAAATATTCAGCATTCCAAGCAGCAGAATGAGAATTACTCCTACTGCAATCATACGCGGACGGCTCAATGCCAATCGGACCAGCCACATAGTTTATTGCTCCAAAACAGGTTAAATCGTTGGCTGCAGTATTTGAATCAGCTCCAGATTGAGTGGAGTCAAGCTCTATAATCTTAAGTCCAATCATAGTTACTGCTTAGCAGGAGACGATTGAAAAATGGTGAAAGTTCATTAGTATGAAGTTTTTTGAATCGGCGGACTGATATTAGAACTGAGGATTGCCTGTCTGCCAAGTTTTGAAATAAGAATGTTTAGCGCATCTGCGCACAGTCGCAGGAACAGGGCGGATTAGCAGGTAAACTATAGATGAATTGCTGGAACGATACTATTTCCGGCGAAAAATGCGAGTTATCAGTTAGCCACCCTCAGTGATGAATGGCCTTCTCCAATCCCGTGAAGATTTTGGTAAGAATGGCTGGCGGACAGTTCGGATATCTCAGAAAGCAGAATTTGATGCTTAAATCCCCCGATAAGTATGATCGCTGGAATCCGGAAATGACGTATGTCATTGGACACCAACGCCCAGATACCGATTCCATTGCTGCTGCTTTAGGATACGCATGGTACCTGACCAATATTGGTCAAAAAAACATACTTGCTGCCCGTGCTGGTCAGCCTGGCGAACAGGCGCTTTTCGCACTTAAAAAATTTGGAATGTCAGCGCCCCGGCTGCTAACAGGCGTAGCACCGACGTTTGGCCATGCTGCGATCAGGCAGCAGGCGGTGCTCCCAACTGATTTCATACCTGCAGCGATGGCGAGAGTGGCAGCAGGCGAGCGGGTAGTTCCTGTGGTGGATACTGAGGGAAATGCCATTGGAATGGTGAACTCACTGGCGCTTGCTCGCGCCTATACTGCACCTATGAACGTAACTGCCATGCTGGCGCAGCCGTGCAGCAGCATTTCCGAGACTGCTTTGACTTTCTTCGAAAGAGACCGTATCAGTGACCATCGAGGATCTTTGATACGAAGTGAAACCGACGATTTTCTGGTTGTTACCGAGATGGGATTATATGTAGGCGTAGCCACACGGCGCATTATTCTGCAGCCGCCGCGTGCCAAGCTCATTTTAGTGGACCATAATGAGCTCTCACAAGCTGTAGCCGGAGCAGATGAAGCGGAGATCGTGGGGGTTCTGGATCATCATAGGCTGGGAAATCCATCCACTGCTCTACCTATTCCTTTTCTGGTCGATACCGTGGGGAGCACTTCAACCCTGGTGGCCGAACACTGTTTGGAGCAGGGACTAACCCCGCCGCCAGAGCTTGCCGGAATGCTTCTCAGCGGAGTTCTTTCCGATACGCTTGTCTTCAGGTCCCCTACCACTACCGATAGAGATCGAACCGTAGTCGACTGGATTGCCCATCTTGCGAATGTCGATTTTGAAGTTTATGGCGCGGAGCTTCTTAGCGCTGCGCCCGGCCTGGATATGCGCTCTGCAGGTGAGATAATCGATAGTGACAGGAAAAGCTATCAGATGAGTGGAAGCGCTGTGAGTATCGCTCAGGTCGAGGTGACCGGCCTGCAGGGAATTCCGACTCGCAGAGCGGAACTGCTCGCAGAGCTTAAGAGCAGGCGGCAGCAGGAAGGGCTGGCTCTTATTGCCCTGATGATAACTGATGTTGTAAGCGGCCAAAGCCATCTGCTTTGCCATGGTGAAAAGTGGATTCTGGCAGCGCTGCCATACAACCGGCTCGAAGTGGGAGAATACGATCTGGAAGAGATTGTCTCTCGCAAGAAACAGTTGGTTCCGGCATTAGATGCGGTGTTCGATGAGTTCAAATAGCGGTTGAAGTCAAACTACCGCTTCCTTCGTACTGGCAGAGACAGCAGACTTTTCCAGACGGCGGTTTTCAACCTCCGGGCCGTGAACGCTCTGTCTGTGAGGCCTCTGTCCAACTGTCCTTCGGACTGATATTCTGTCTGAAAGACGACCGCTTTTTCCAGACGCTTACACACTGGGTTGAAACCCAGGTCTGGAATTGCGAAGCCCATCTCCGGTCGCAAGCTCCCTGCATGGGCTGAGATTCTTAAATGTAATTTCTCCCTTTTCCTGTTTTTGGAAGAGAGTTCTGGCAGGGTGAATCCACTCCCTCTCCCGCGAGGAACGAGCATCTGGGAGAGGGCCGGGGTGAGGTTTAATTTCCCCCCTTCTCCTGTTTTTGGGAGAAGGGGACAGGGGATGAGGGCACGATTCATCGGATTCTGTTCCTCGGAACGGGCATTCCGTCTGAAAGACGACCGCTTTTTCCAGACGGGGGTTTTCAACCTCCGGCAAATGTTACAGAGAATCAACCAATAAACTAGCTCGTTCGATCCGTCTGAAAGACGACCACTTTTTCCAGACGGGGGTTTTCAACCTCCGGATCGTTTCAACCTCCGTCAAATACAACAATCCTGATCGCAATTACTCGGACTGCTTATGAATCCGCTTCTTTTTCGTGGTTGATTTCCTGGTTTTTACCGCTTTCGTGATTTTATGCCGGACTTTCGGCTTCGGAGTTTTAATAGCAGCAGGACGACGACGAAAGATGGCAAGCGCCCCTCGCTGCGCTGCCGAACCAAAACGTGATGATGTGTACCCAACACTGCGAATATCTTCCGCGCCAAATGGGCGAAGCAGAACCCCCGTACTACCCTCGGAATTGAAAGTTTTGCTCAGGCATCCCGTGACAATCATCTCATCGCCGATTTTGGGAGTGCGCATCGAGAGGGAAGTGTATTCGACATCCGGATCCTTTAAGCCGGTAAGCAGTACATTTACCTTAACTTTGCCTTCCAGCATAAATCCGTCCTTGGTGATTTCGGATATTCTTCCCGTTACTTCAGATACTGTTTTAATCGTTTCCGAATTGAGCGGCGCTGCTGCTTCCAGCGCTGACAGGGGGAGTATATCAGTAAGGCGGGCGGACGATTCGCCCAGTATCCACTCTCCATTCTGCTGCTCGAACTTGCCAGTCAGAGATACCACATCGCCCGCCTGAAATGGCATACTTGGAGATTCCGCTAGATTTACCGCAATTCCGTTGCTCTTCCTATCCATGACGAAGAGCGTTTTTGGACAGACGTCGCTTCCGCGCAGCACGATCATGTTCTCAAGGCAGACTTCGTTTCCCTCATGTAGGTCAGGTTTGTTTTCCAGGAGTGATGGAAGATCTTTCAACAGTTTAAATTCCGTTTTGCCAATTCGGATGTTCTCCGTAGCTACCGTGCCAGCCTCCACATTTGCCTTGACTTGAGCTTTTTCATCCGATGGAGTGATCACATGAACAGTTTTGGAGCCGGGGTTGACATCAATAAAGGCATAGAATCCCGTGCCGTCCGTAGAGTGTGTGACCCTGGTATCCCCCTGCTGAATGCTCACCTCAGCGCCATCGATGGGAGCGTATTTTCCATCCAGAACAAAACCTTTGATGATGCCTTTCTCCGGCTGGGACTTCCATTTCATTTCAGGAATTTGCGCTGAATCTGGGAAAGGAGGCTTTTGGGAATATTTAGAAGGATTGGAGAGAGCCTCGTAGAAAGCCGGCTGATACTGCATCTCTGCGCGTTTGCCCTTAGCTCCTTTATTATCGGAAAGATTGGTGCCTCCATAGGAGTAGAGCATCACTCCGAAAGGCAGATGTCCCTCGGCGCTCTTCTCGCGTGATATCTTCATGAGCTCCAGCGTGTCGGGCACGGTATTGAACCAGTTTCCGACCCCTACGGTGGCTGCTCGATGATACTGGTGATTCTTTATGAATTCGCTCCAGTGTTTTTGATAGCGGATATTCGGATCGGCCTGGAAATAGGTCATCGGGCAGGCGAGGTCGAGTATTCCCTCCTCCAGCCACCCGCGCCAATCCTGATAAACCCGGTTCATGGCTGCCGATTTCGAATACCACTCCTCTTCGCTCTGAGGCCCATCCTGCCAGGTGATGACCGCAGCCGAAACTACAAGCTTTGGATTCACTTTTGCGGCGTGCGCATAGACCTTTCGGACAAGCCCCGAGACCTGATCCCGACGCCACTGTTTCCAGAGCGGATCGGTCGGGGCAGGAAGGCCGCCCTCGAGCCTCTGAACCTGATGCTTGCTGCCGACCTGTTTTTCGAAACGCTCCACGCTGACCGGGTTATAGCCCCACTCACGGCCTCCGTATCGCACAAAATCGAAATGAATTCCATCGACATTGTAGTGGCGCGCCACATCGAGATACACCCGGAAAGTCCAGTCGGCGGCATCCGGATTTCCCGGATCGATCTTGGTGGCCTCCTGATCGAAATTTTCCTGCTTGGGGTTGAGCGACAGCCAGTCCGGGTGAAGATGGACTATGTTGAAGGAGTTGCCCGCGCCTCCGCCCACAGCACAGGTATTGATCCAGGCATGCACTGCTATTGGCGGATTCATGGCGTGCGCTTTACGGATGAGCGAGGCCAGTGCATCGAAGCGGCCAGTATCGTCTGAAGCCCACGGCTCGTAGCGGGAAAGATAGTAGGCATCTCCTCGCTTGCGTACCTGGGCAAACACGGCATTGCAGTGCGCATTGTGCAGCCGTTTGAGCAGAATATCGATCTGTTCCGGAGTTTTGAAAGCGGGATTGAAGCCGTCTGCCCAGAAGGCGCGAAGTTCAGGACGGGAAGACGCGGAAATTGAAGACGGCTTTAAAACAAGACATGCAGTCGTAATGAACAACAGAGCTCTTAGCAGGTTTTTTATTTTCATAGTAATATCTTAATGTTTCGGAGAGCATTTGTCAACATAGTTAGGCTATCGGGAGTGGGAAGAGCCCCATTCCTGGTTTTTAAACCTTTTAAGCTATCGGAAGGGGACGGAGCCGCTGCCCTGCTCGATTCGATTAAATCATGGTTTTCCGTGGAGCACGCCTACTTTCGTGAACAGTGTTCAAAAAGGGACGCTCGAAAAGATAGTGAAATCCGGCAGCGAATAGTAGAAGAATCGGTAAGCTCACCAGCAGCTCACATAGGATAATCTTGTCTGGCGAACTATATTTAGACTGGATGACGCTCAGCAGCCCGCTAAGCACAAGACTATGGGTGAGATACAGACTGTAGGATATGCTGCCAAGCCGAAGTGCCCAGACCGACTCCAACATCCGTACAATAAACGGGCGCTGGCCAGAAATGATACTTGGTGCCGTAAATTTAGCGCACCAACAGATAAAACTGGCGCACATCGCCCCAGTGAGCGCATCCGCGGCCCAAACTGGGATAGGAATATGTCGTTTTTGAAGAACCAGGGCCATGATAAATAAAATGATGGGGGTATAAGCCGATGTCCATATTTTTCGCCAGTGAGGCTCAGTACTTTCATATCCCAATGTGAGCGCTGCGGCTGCCATACCCATTGCGAATAGGCCGGGAAACCAGGGACTCGCCCAGGACAAATTGATTCTGCCCGGCAGAAAATAGAAAGGAATCAATCCGATTGTGAGCCCAACAGCAATGGCTGCAATATTTCCGAATCGTTTCCAAACGGGCAGCAGCAATATTGGAAATAGGAAGTATATCTGCCATTCTGTGGCTACGCTCCACATAGGCGGATTAATGCGATATACCCAGCTGCTGCTAAAGTTGTGTACAAGCAGCAGATGCGAAATGATGTTTCCAGTGGTCCACAGGTCGTGGGCATCACTCATGGGGATTCCTCTGTAGGAGTTTGCAATAGTCAGATAGAGGATAGAGAGCGCAAGGGACACGTAGTAGGGCGGAATGATTCTTCTGGCACGGCGCTTGATGTAGGCAGTGAAATTCCCTATCGATTTATCGGGGCTGTTCATGACAGGCATCATGAGGCAGTATCCGGAAAGGACTATGAATACTACGACCGCGTAGTGCCCATAACTCCCAATTACTATTACCAGCCTTATGAGGGGTGATACCTGCTTCCCGATGGCGAAGTTGGTGGCATGCGAGATCACCACTTCCAGAGCTGCCAGCCCTCGTATACCATCCAGAAATAGCATCCTGATTCTGCTTTTTCTAATTGGGATTTCTAAATTTAGCGCACTGACGGCTTGAGACAACTCCCAGCTCCCCAACCACTATCCATTGCTTTTATACAAGTTTAGAGTATAGCATGCCAGCAGCCGGTATTTATACTATGTAGATTTCTGAGTAAGAATATCGACTGATCTGATCTCCTTCGATATTCTCGAAAAATCAGTCAGTTCACTATCATGAGGAAGTTGAGATCGCAGTCAGTTGCTGCATTACCGCTTTTTTCTTCCACGTTATGCACTATAGGATTCTCGGCGTCATAGGTCATCGATGTACCGGAATAGGTAGTCGGGTTGCCGTTATTGTCGTAAGTATTGGCAGAGAGAACTATATTAAAAAATAATGGAAATCCCTTATTCTAATTTAAACGAGCTGAAAATAATTAGTAAGTATAACTAAAGGCGATTCAAAGTTTATAAAAAATTTACTTAGTGATATATACATGACGAAAGAATTTTCAGAATTCTCGAAATTTGTAACCAGTGATATATTGATTCGCAGCAGCTCTTGCTTCTGGCTCAGTCTCATAACATTCAGTAGCGCGAACTTCAATTTGTTCAGATCCAATATTATAAAAAACATCAATGATTTCGAATATCCCTGTCACCAAAACAGAATTAGTTATCGACCTGCTGTGTTCTTCGGCATTCGGATCATTGCTCTTAATAACATCGAAAATGAGTTTCATTTCTGGAAAAGGAATGAAAGGCAGATCGAATTCCCTATCAAGAGTTATATAGATTTCTACTTCAGATAGGTTGCTCTTCATACCAATAATATCAACTGTAATCATCGCTTTCATGTGATTTGGCACCTTTCATTTGATTATACGATCTAATGAATTGAGCAAAAGAAATAATAAGTGATACGCTTTGGTGGGAATATGATTTATTCATATTCCCACCAAAGCATATATGCTGTTACCTTACGCTGCTTTTTTCAAAATTGTTACGGCAGGAACTAACGCTTTTGGGAAACCGCTTATTGGTGGAACCTTGATGAAAAACGGTATAATTTTCCATGTTTCATCGCTTAGACCTGGATCAGAAAAATTTTTTGGAGCTGGCTTTGAAGGCGTAGGTACTGTTGCCCAATGCCAACAATCGTTGTCTAGTCCTTTATTAAGATCGTTTACATCACCACATTTCTTTCCATACTCTGTCAATAGATTTCTAAGTCTTGTTTTCCATCCATTTAATTGGTCCCCATGACCCTTCCAGGAACCCACTCCGGGAATTTTTTGAGGATTAATTGGATACAATTTATATTTATCGTCTCTCATATCCATATACCTACCGATAATTTTACCACGAGTTCTCTCTATCTCTTTTTTTAGATCATCACAATAGTCTAAGCCGGTAGGATCAAGACGATTGATTGAATTATTAGCCGTGTAATTATAAAGATTTATTCCCCCGTCGTATTCAATCGGATCACGTGTTATGAAGCGACCGGCTGCGGCATCGTAGTAACGGCTTCCGCAGAGTTGTAATCCTATCTCCCAATCGGTATAGTACCCGGCCTGCCCGCCAAAACCAGAGTAGGGATCGAAGGTTGTGCTGATGGTACTGGTTGAGGTTCCGAACGCGCTGAACATGTGGACGGACCACTGTCCTCCAAGGGCATACATTCTTTGAACTACATTTCCCTGTAGATCGAATAAATAAAAGCAATTTGCAAGGCTAGTATTTTTTACAGTTAAACCAGAAACGCCAAATGTATTCGTTGCCAATACAGTTCCATTTGGCGCGAGTTCAGAGACCGGCGTGAGTCCATCGTAAATAAAGTAAGTTTTGCCAGAACTATTCTGTTTCCATGCTCGCTGGCCACCGGAGGTATAGCCAGCCGTCATCAAGGAACCGACTGCGGTGAGATGGTTCTCGGCATCGTAAGTCATCGATGTGCCGGAATAGGTTGTTGGATTCCCATTCCCATCGTAGGTATTGGTAGTATTCTGGTTAGAGCTGTTATAGGTACTGGTGACTCCTTACTTCACTTCGACGCAAAATCGCCCTCTCTTCGAAAACGAAGAGAGAGCGATTTAGGTTGATTTTAGTCAAATGGAACTCTATTTTGCCTGGCCAGACTGTGCGCCGTGATGGTCGTAGTCCACTTTGCCGCCTGGAGGTGGAGTGTTCGCAGAGGGTTTCGTTTCCACATCAGCGCTTTTTCCACATCCCATCAGCAGAGATGATGCTAAAACTATCGCACCGGATAGTATCAGAGCCCCTTTTCGATAGAGTTTCATATCCATTGAATCTTTCTCATGTTGAGGAGAGAATATCAACTAGTTTACGAGTCCGCCAGCATTGATGAATTTGCAGTTGTTCGTGTTATTTCCATCGTCCGCTGCGACATAAGAACATACATCCGGAACCACCTGGCTGGTGGTACCGCTGCCAGCGAATTGATCCGTATACTGGACTAGAGTCTTATTGAAGCGATAGTATTTCGAATGGCCATCTGAATACACGTTGTTATTACCGCCGGTATGTCGCGGCCAGTTCTGTTTTCGCGTTGAGGTACATGCATCTGGGGCAGCGCCGTCCAGGCTGATATCCTGAAGATCGGTGAGTCCGAGTCCTGCGACAGTATAGTCCGCGGTATCGCCAATTAGTATACAGTTCGCCGGGGCGCTGACTGCAGCTATCGCTTTGCCTACGATTTGAGTTCCTCGTAGACCAACGGTCGTCGATACTCCGTTGATATTGATTGTAGTCAATGTGCCATCAGGAATATTGGTAGGAACTCGTGTGGTCAATCCCGTGTTGTTGTTCCAGAGATAACCGGTGTTGAAGCCGTATCCCCAGAGATAGGGCTCACCTGTTGGATTATTCACTCCACCGGCTGCATTATCAGCTCCGCATGCTGCGGCCATTGCGCTGGAACTTACGGTTCGGTCCGGGCAAAGCAGAATCTTCAGGCTTTTCATATAGGGCTGAACGGCCCAGCTAAACTCTCCAGGAAAACCATAGCACCAGGATGAGGCGAAGCTTTCGTCATAGTCCTGGGCATACATCAAGTGCGCCAGCCCGATCTGCTTCGTGTTTGATAGGCAGGATACCGCGCGGGCTTTCTCGCGTGCCTGGGCGAATACGGGGAAGAGAATGGCTGCCAATATCGCAATTATGGCGATGACGACTAGCAGTTCAATAAGTGTAAAACCTTTTTTAGACAGTGACATCGATAGTTACCTTTCCAATTGGGTGCAGCGGAGGCTGCACGAATTGCCCAGCTTCGGCATTGAAATTCGGGCTTCATGGGCGTTTATACGAACAACGTGAAAAATTTTAATAAATTCTGCTCAACTGGCACAGAATACCGGAGACACTCTAAATACCTCGGGCGCCATCACCTCCCCCTGCATTTTACGGCACAATTTTTCTGCAGCCAACTGTCCCATCTCATGTGCCTGCTGCACTATGCGCGAAATATTATTCGGCATAAATGGCTCCAGCGGAGGGCAGTCATTATAGCTTACAATTTCAAGGTCGTCCGGAATGACGAGGCCCATTTCCCGGCACGAATGCAGCACTGCAGAGAGTACATAGTCGTGTACACAGAAAATAGCAGTTGGCGGTTCCGGGCGATGAAGCAGGGTGAAAAGCGCATCCTGAACCGCCTGCGCATGTGTGGTCTGGCTGATGGAAAAATCAAATGGGAACTCGCGTACCAGCCGCTCATAATCGGTGTTGCCCACCTCCATCATGGCGTCCTGGTATGCGGTAAATCGTTCACGAACCGAGGAAAGGGTGTTGCGGCCAATGGTGAAATGCGCGATATTTCGGTGCCCTTTTGCAGTCAGATGGCGAAGAGCCTGGAGTGTTGCGCCGTAGTTATCTGTGATAATTGCATCCATTTCAATGTCTTCCGGTATGCAGTCGAGGCACACAATGTGGCAGCCGCTCTTCGTGACGCGCATAAGAACTTCGTTATTCTGAGGATCACAGGTGGGAATGCAGAGGATTCCATCCGCTTCGAGCGCCATCCGCTCTAAATACTGGGCTTCGCGCTCCACGTCGTTCCGAATATCACAGAACATAAGATGATATTCATCCGGGAGGCCGGTTCGAATACCCGACAGATACTGCTGCTCCAAAAAATCGCGGGTATTCAGGAAAACGGCTACGTTCCCGGTTTTCTTGCGATTCTGAGAGGCCACTACCGATCCGATTCGCCGCCGCCTGACCACTATTCCCTGCTGCTGAAGTTCGTGCATTGCGCGATGGGCAGTCACTCTTGAAACCTGCCAGAGCATGGCAAGATCGACTTCCGAAGGTAAAGGATCACCGGATGCGAGCCGCCCTGAATCGATTTCAGCGCTTATGGAGTTTGCGATCTCTTTCCAGCGTGGAGTATGCATTCTTAAACCTTAGTGTAATGGGTTAATTAATTGTAGTATAAGACTGATTGAGCGAATTGTCAACACATATTTTACGAGCAGGCATTCGCATATGCACTAGAAATGATTTTCACTAGTGTAATGGTGGCATGTAAAGATTAAATCAATGTTAAGAGAGGTTTAAATTTCGACGGGGAGATCATTTCTTCCAACGCGCAGCCCTCGAAGCAATTCACATTGGGGAAAAGGATATTGACGACGAGTTAAAGGGTTCTGCGGATAATAAACCCAGAATATCGATGAAGGATTGTGACTATAACTTAATTCTATCAGGGCCCTCGCCTGAAGCATATGGGGAGGGCCTGAATGAAGAGCAGGACAAACTATTTCAGTTCTATCGTACCCCATAGAGAGGGAGTGAGTTCCGCCTCGCCGGGAATGTCGTTTACCAGGCCGGTCGCTTTATTGCTCCAATACTGCCTGGAAACGGTGAAGGTGCCGCCGTTATCAGCGGACAGAACTCCAATATCTGCGCGTAGTTTCAAGCCAGGCACTGCCTTAATACCCAGTAATGCCCAGGGAATTTTTGCTTCGACAAGATAGCCGCCATCGATTTGGCCAGCAGCAAGCTGCACGGATTTTACACTCTGGACTCTGTCGAAGTAGAGAACTCGTGCGGGCGAAGCAAACGGCACGCGACTGCCTGCTGGAGTTCCGGAAACAGTTTTTTCATAAAGTATTGCGGCAGGCTTATCTCCTCTATAGGTCATCAGTAAGCGTGCGCCTCCGGCATTACTTCCGGCATTATCTGGTGCGAACATGATATCCACCGCATCACCGGTCTTAAAGAGCAGGCGTTCATCCTGGCCGGAGTTTCGCATGTGATTGGAATGGGCAAAAACTCGATAAGCAAGATACAGATTATCGGAGTCGTAATGCGCCTGCACTCGGGCGAATCGCTGGCTGGGGCTGTCCTGAATTTCGATGAGTTGTTTGGTGTCGTCGCGAAGTTCGGGCCAGTCCGATTCCTTTCCTTCCATAGCGGGGGGAGACGGTACCCGGGTGATGGTATAGACTTTTGGCTCTGTGGATTTTTGCGATTTCAATCGCGCTTGTTTTAAGGCGGTGTCATATTGAGCAGTGGTATATATAAGATTAACAGCGGGCAGCCGCTTAATGGTGTCGAGTCCGGTTACTTCTAGTACCGTGGCGTCGGAACCGCCTATCGTGAGATAGACTTTACCATCTGGTGAGCGCATGAAATTGCCGCCAAAGCTCTCTCCGCCGCCGGTATTAGCATCGAAAGAGATTCCGGGAACTGCCTGTTCAGGCGTTTCAAAACCGCCACGGACATCTTTGAAAAGTGACTGAACAAACAGGCCGTCACTCGTAAACAGAAAATGCTCGCCGAGATTGCCATTCATATCAAAGACTTCACCAGCCTCGCCGCCGACGTTGGCAGTCCCCAGGATAGAAGATGGACCGATGATATAGCCCGGTTTTGCGGATGCTGCATCATGCGAACCGTGAACCGATGTGAAATGACTCGGATAGGTGAATAAGACATGGCCATTCCGATCCACCGCAATGATCGGGTCCTGGTTGAGATAGACTATGCCGTCAGTTCCCCCTCGAATCATGCCTTCGCCGTTGCCTTCACCCAGAACCTTCAAATCTACCGGTAGAAATCGTGGGTGTGAAATATCGTAAATCGGCGCGCCAGATTCGGTATATCCGCTGATGGGGAACTGCACCAGACTTTGAGTTTCTAGGCTGATATAGGTGATGGTGCCATCCGGGCCGGGAAGAGTTCCCCATCCAAATGACTGGAGTTTTATGGAATTGCCATCGTGATTGATCTTCGAGAAAGTGATTTCTTCTGGCTGAACAAGACCATCGCCATTCTTATCCGCCCAGGAGTAGCACTCTCCGATATGACCTTTAAAAACTGGATGTGCATAGCGAGCTCTTAACTCACCGGATGCGTACTGGTTGTGATTCAGTTCTTCGTAGTTTTGAACGGTGCCAACCCGCGCCGCCGGTCGATACCCGCCATCATGCCCGATTGTACACGAGACAGCGCTGCCAAATTCATCCGGAGAATAGAACAGCCGATCAGCGTTGTGCTGGATGATACTGCTGGTTATATTGTGGACGTGCGGAGCAAAAATTGCATCCGGCGAACTGCTTGCGTGCATGGAGTAGATGGGCTGATACAAACCCTGTTTCCAGTCCAGTTTATATACAGTATCGTCAGAATAACCGTACGATGAATCAAATGGATCAATGGAACCGGCAGCGGAGTAGTGGTTGGTTCCCGCTAGATCTTTGACCAGTTTGCCATCCATATCCCAGACGCTCGTACGCTTCGGATTGTCGTTTTCTTCGGTAACCCAGAGATGATTATGCGAATCGACTGCAATGCCTGCCGGGTTCAGCATACCCTCTGGCAAGTAGACACCATGGAGCGGGCGCCCGCCTCGTTTTCCAATTTCGTGAACCAATTTACCTTCCGGCGAGAACACCTTCACGTTCTGATCCGTTCCCCGGACTGAAAGGTAGACATTTCGCTGGCCATCGATAGCAAGGCCGACTCCCGCCGAAAATAGTTCTTCCGAGAAGGAGCGATGCGAGCCATCCTGTGAAAAACGGAGCAGCCGGCCTTCGGAAAGCGCAATGACACTTCCATCACTATCAAGAACCACACTCTGCGGTTTTTCAACAGAAATCACGCGCTGAAGAGCTCCAGTGTCAGAGTCTAGAAGTTTGATGCTGTTCTCTCTTGCCAGACAGACGGCAAGTGTACCACTGCGATATGCTATCGAAGTAAGATTAAGCGCAGGATGTGACTCAGCGCCGGATCCTGGGAGGTCGGAAACGGGGAAATCCAGCACACGATATTTTGTGCCATGCTCATCTACTGCTTCATGATTCCAGGGGGAATACTGTCCTGTTGCCATGTCGGTTCGATAGATGTAGGAATGAATATCTTCAGCAGCAACCCAGAGTGTTTTTCCGTCCGCAGCAACGGACTGAATGCCACCAGCAAACGACTGCCGGTTTGCCTGTCCCCAGAGGCGCTGTCCATTCAGATCGCAGCAGATCAATGGATTGCCCCCTTCGCCCATTGGGCAGGCAAGACAGACATAGTTTCCTGCTGCAGCCACCGCGTGCGGATTGGTATGGTCTGCATAGAATGCACCTCTGCCATCTGGTGTGGACCATGCCGGATGTCCAGGATTTGCGAAAGAGAGTGCCCAGTTCAGATGGATGCTGTCATGAACCATACCTCGGAATCGATATTTTCCTGGCGGCGCTGCCTGGCCATTATCGTCCAGGCCATCCCAGTAAGCGATATTTTTACCCGCAGACCGAGGAAGCGCTGGAATTAAATTTCGAATCCTCTTTCCATTCTCATCCTCAATTACCAATGTCACTCGGCCTGCCTTGGCGAGATTGTACGAGAGAGCAGCCGCTCCTGGAGTTTCCGTTTCGGGGTGAAGCGCACGAGTGATATAATCTGGCGTCGGCAGGTGCAGCATGCCTTTGGGCTCTAAGGTAACCGGCCCCCAGGAATCGACAGAAGTAAAGAAAAATTCGCGGCTCGATTTACCGGGCATCAGATTGTCAGCGTAACGCATTACTGGCCAGTCGACCGAACCCCACAACGTCTCAACGCCGCAGTTGAACTGATCTCCTGGGTTATATTTCTTCGTGGACGTTATCAGTTTCCAGGGCAGCTTAATTTCCTGAACATATCCTTTTCCGTCGGGATCCTGCAGGAACCCCATCTCGGCCCCTTCAGTCAATTTCCACCCGGCAGTTTGATAGAGCGAGACTGTGCCCGCCCCAAATGCATCGGAGGCACTCTTGCCATATTCGATCTGAATGGTAGGCTCTTTGCGCGCGGCATAGTACCAGGCCGAGACATGCGCGATACGGTCTGTCTTGATGCGTAGCTGCACGCAGTCTCCGGCCCAGCCTCTCGATGCCTGATAGTGCGGGTCGTGACTGTTGCTCATTGGGCGTGAGGCCTTCCAATGCAGCGAAACATAGAGATTTGCTGCATCGTACATCATGGCGACATTGGCAGAATAGACATCTTTCAGAGTTTCAATATCATAACACATCAAAGTCTGCCCGGAGAGGTCCCAATCATCCAGCCTGCCATCGATCGTGATTTTTCCTGGTGCGGGAACAGCATGCAGTCCATGGTTATCGGTCTGAGTGGCATAAGCTGCATATTCCGTTCCCAGGAGAAAAATCACTCCCAGCAAAATGGCAGGAATAGAAAGATGGTGTTTCATTGGGATATCTCCTCATGGGCATGGATTACACAGGCCTCACCACCTGCGATACAAAGACTTTCCAGGCGCAGCTCGTGAAATTTACTGCATAAGCGCGGCATTATTGTAAGTGAGTGGACTGCGTTTGGATCCAGGTTAGCTGCCAGATGATGAACAAGATGTGTGTTGCCATTCGCATGCCGGGCAAGTTTCGAAGCATCATAATCTGTAGATTCCCCATTAACGGTTAGGCGATAGCTGCCGGAGGTGAGGGTCGATTCACCGAATAGAAGTACTGACGAACCTGAAAACTGGAAGGTAATGCCGGATACTGAACAAGAACATCCACCGATCGAAGCTATCATAACCTCATCAATCCAGCGGGACATCAGCATATCGTAGTAAGCCGATATTCGATTCGGCTTTCCTGCATACCATCCACGCGGCAGACAGGAGGACGGAAAGAGAGAAGAGATCAAGATGCGATTGTATTGCATATAGGTATCAGAATGAAGCATTTTCGGCGGTGCACAGCAGTTCAGATCGCTCAGAACTGCATTCTGAAAGCTTTCCCATACCGCATCCGCGAAAAGTGCATATCCAGCATCGCCCGGGTGAGCCCCATCGTGAGACCAGATTTTTTCAAGAGAGGTCTCGCCACGGGAAGTACGCTCCAAAGCCATTTCCACGGCGTCAGCGATCGCGGTGTTATAGGCTTCGGAGATTTTATGATGTGCGATGCGAAGCCTCATCTGAGAAGTATTACCTGATTCGACATCATATCGAAAAGGCAGAATAACCTGAACGATTTGTGCCTCTGTATTCTGAATAATGCGCCTTACAATAGATTCATAAGCCGCAAGAATATCACCGTCCTCCGAGTGAATATTATCATTCGCAGAAAATTCCAAAAATACAAGATCCGGTTTATGCCTGAGCACATCTCGATCCAGTCGAAAGACACCAAGCCTCGAGTCGGTTCCACCAACCGCCGCATCCCAGAATTTAAAGTGTGCTTTAGGGTAGCAATCTTCCAGTTTTTGGGACACCAGCGCGCGATAGGAGGTTAGCTGTGGATCAGTCGCGTTTGCTCCCCACGTAAGCGAACCTCCAAAGAAAACGACGTTCAGCCTTTCTCCCGCCCGTGCGCGCCGGTCGAAGTTTCCGAAACTCGAATTGGTTGTATCAATGTTGCGACATATCATAGATATTCTTTAAAACCATTGCTCCATTGCCCCGGGTTTTATCAGAAAGCATCTGCTGATCCTGTTTGCTCAGCCTGTTGATATCTCCCTGACTCTCTTTAGCTTTTTGAGTAATCCAGTCGTTTACTTCTTTGAACTCCGGGCGCATCGGCTTCGATTCTGCGGGAGGAGAATGCGGGACAAAGTAGGTGTAGAACTGCCACCCCAGGAACAGTATCAGTACGGATACTGCCGCGATCATCATGGGCACTGGCGGGATTCGTACTGCAGGGCTTTTCTTATGGTTTACGGTCATTTTTATATTCACTCCTTTCAGCGAGCATAAGCAGAGGCTTCGTGCTGAGCAGCCTCCGGCTTTTTTTTCTTTGTAAAGCTGTTTACCATCGCATTGTAGAACGACATATTGGGCATTTTGCTTTCTGATTCCAATCGGGTCTTTAGCAGCTGCATCTCTGATTTTGCTGCTTCGTTTTGTGGATCAAGCTGCAGACAGACTTGGTACTGATTGATAGCGTGCGCATTCTGCCCCTGCACAGCATATTGCCGAGCGAGCTGCAGACGAAGATTGGCCTGCTTCGGCGAGTTCGCAACCTGGTCAATCGTCTTCTGATAGTTCGCAAACGACTCCTGAAGCCGGCGCGATTGGGCAAGCGCAGCGGTCGATTCGGACTGCTGTCCTGTGTGTTTGTATGCCTGCGCCAGGGAATACCAGCCAGAAAGCATTGCCGGGTTCCTGCCAACTGCGGCTCTCAGAAAAGAAACTGCAATCTGATCCTGATGATTAATAAGCGCCAGTTTGCCTCGATTATAGAGAGTGTAAGTATTATTCGGTTCAAGATCATCCGCATGCTTCAGCAGCTTCTCTGCTTCGTGAAGCCTTTCCGAATTAGGCTGGTTATCGATTAAGAATGCTCCCAACCGAGACATGGCGGGTGCATTTTCAGGTGCAGCTAATAGGGATCGGCGATAAGCGTTCTCTGCTGCCTGCATTCTTCGCGTATTTTCTTCCGTGCTCGTTTTCGTATGGTCTGCCAGAGCGTCCGCCAGTTCCAACAGATAAGTAGGATTGTCTGGAGCGATAGACACCGCTCGCTTAAAAGCCTCGGATGCTCTGTCTGCATCAGCGCCATCCGCAATGTATACCAGACCCAAATCGTGCCATCCAGAAGCCTCCCCGGGAGCATGCTGTACAACTTGCAGCAGTCGCCTCTTAGCCTCATTCGGAAAACCAGCCTGCATATAGAGCTTTGCAAGTGTGCGCTGCGCAGAAGTCAGGTTTGGATCGAGATGCACCGCCTGCTGCAGATAAGAGAAAGCCGTTTCGATATTGCCTTCTGCTTCCAAAGCCAAACCTGCACCCTGGCAAGCCAGAGCAGATTTACTATCGAGAGCCAGCGCTTTCATATAGGCTGATTGTGCTGCCGGATAGTTTTTTTGCTGCAGCATTCTGTCTCCATCTGCAATAAGAACCGTAGGAGAGACCACAATTTTGGAGAAGGATACAATCGGCTGCTCTTGATTAAATACACGCCCGGATAGTGGATGCTCTTTTTCCAGTATGGATAACTCTTGTCTGGCAGCGGCATTCTGTGGCGAATATTCGAGCAGCTTTCGGTAGACAGCATTTGCTTCTTCATAATCACCGCATTTTACGCAGAGACGGGCCAGCTGAATCCGGGGGGCAGGATCTTCCGGATGTCGCGCTATGTTCATGGTATCTCTGCCGTTTTCATCCAGTATCGCCAACAGCTTGCGATGGCGCTCCCGCTGCTGGGTTGCTGCGCCGGAATTACCCAATCTGGCATCTATCTGTGATCGCAGAAAAGAATCTTGAAGTCGGTTTTGCAATCCGTCTATCGAAGAATTGTCCAGAGGGCTAAGTGCATACAAAGCCTCTTTCCAGCGCTGCTGACGAGTGTAAGATTCACAAATGGCGAGACATGTCGGCGCGTGTGCAGGGCGAATTTTTGCACTCATCAATAAAACGCTGCGAGCCGTTTCGATCTCTGCCGATGAAGCCGCCGTTTTTAAAAGTGACTGTCCGAGTGCCAGCAGAATAACCGGTTGATGTGGCAGCAGCGAATCCGCAGATCGAAAGAAGACGGCTGAATCTGCATATCTTTCATGGCGTGTTAAAAAACGGCCAAGATTATAAAAACCTTCCGCCTCATTGGGAGCATAATTTATCACCTGGTGGAGCGCGTTTTCGGCTTTGGCCAGATCTGAAACAGACTCTGCAGAAGCGGCCAATATACGCCACGATTCTATCAAACCGGGCTGGATGTGAACCGCATTCTCAGATTCACGAATGGCGTCTTTGTAGTTCTGCCGTTGACTGTGAATTATTGCTAAATTAAGATGCGCTTTTGCACTGTCCGGATGAAGTTTGAGGTAGGAAGAGAGAATATGAATGGCTTCATCGTCTTCATGAAAACTGGATTTTAGTTCAGCCCACGCAAGCCATGCCTCTTCATCATCTGTATCGAGTGTAGCCGCTCTAGTCAGTGCAGAATTTGCCTGAACACTGTCTCCCAGCAATTTCCAGCGAAGTCCAAGCTGATAAAATGCCTGTCGATTATACGGCTCTTTAAGCGTAATTTCTTGAAGTGCCTGCAGAGATGCGGACTGCAGATTTGGGGCCGACCGATGAGATACCACTCCTCGATAGGCAGCAGTAAGAATAAGCGCTGCAAGAATCGTAAAAAGCAGCGCATGGTGCTTTTGCCGCCGTAACAGGTTTGATAGGATAGGTGAATTCAAGAGGAGCTTCATCGCGACTGCCCTTCCTGCAGTTCACCTTCGAACACGATTTGTGCTCGAAGGTGAACTGAGAATCTACTGCCAGGAGCTGATTTGATCCTGAGAGGGGGAGGGGAACCAGTTGACCGCTTTGGAAGCTCCATAACGTACTGATTTAGCGTGCCCGTCTACGTAGGAGAAGTTGGCGAATCCGCTCTGTTTTCCATTTCGAGTGTGGCGGAATGCCGGATATTTAGCTGCCCAGCCGTCTGTTGTAGGATCGTATCCATCTGTATAGTCTTCATTCTGAATCCAGTTTTTATAGGCGGTGATGCATGCATCCGAGCCTACCGGACAGGGAACATCCGATTCCCGGAGCAGGTCTTCTCCAGCGCTCTGGAAACCAACACCCCATGCTGGGACATGGTACTTATTGGAGTCGCCGGCAAAAAACATACTGGATGGGCTGTCTATTGAAGCGAGGCCGTGTGACGGGGTAATAGGTCCGGGGTTTGCACAGTCTGAACCAGGCTCGATAAAGCCTGTAATGGTGGCGTTCACGGCGTAGTCGGTAGGAACACCATAACTGCTTGATGGGCAGACAATGATAGTTCCTCCATTGCCGCCCTGGCCAATGCCGGTAATATCTTTCATGTAGGGATTAAGAAGAGACATCCAGGTTCCTCTTCCGGAACCATCGCAGCTATTGATGTGCGCTGGGACAAGCGTGTCGTCAAAATCCTGAGTATACATAGCGCTGGCAAGCCCGAACTGCTTGCAGTTGCTGATGCAGGTGATGCTGCGCGCTTTTTCACGCGCCTGAGCAAAGACAGGGAAAAGTATCGCAGCCAGTATGGCGATGATAGCAATGACTACGAGCAATTCGATCAGTGTGAAACCTGTTTTCAAGCGAGATGAAACCGAGTGCATTCTAAGTTCCTCCATCGTTGGTAAATTGAGTTTATCCTGAATTTTTGCTGAATGAGAGTGGAAAAGCTGTGCGGAAGAAGCTTCCCCGTGTGCTAAAAATTAATAAACAGTCATGATGATATAGCAGTCAGAATTTCTTTCACAAACTACGAATTAATCTCACCTCCTCTTTTCATAGTGGTGTGTTTAAGGCAAATTAACTTTGCCTTTACGGAAATACAGCCTGTTCATTTGCTGCCGCCAACCCTGCAGTTACTTCTGAATCCAGGCTGTTTTGTGCGTGAGATAAAGAGGATACAGACCATCCGGCTTGAGAGGTCAGCCTTCGGATTAGGCGCATAGGAATTAGCCGATGCTGTGGGGGGCCGGACAACTGACCGTTTTTGCGTTCCCAGAGCAGATCAGCAGCAGCTCTTCCAATCTCTTCCCAGGGCAGGTTAAACGAAGTGAGCAGATATTTGCTCGCATGGATTAAATTGTCGAAGCTGACTACCACGGGCCAGCGATACGCTGGAATTTCCGCTTCTTTCAGCGCGGTAAAAAGTCCCAACGCTGCATTATCATTTGCGGTTACTACCGCAGTAATATCGTGTCTGGCAGTGAGTGGAAGCGCGCCCAGCTTGGCTGCCTCGCACTGATCCTGCGTATTTTGCGGTGAACTATGATTGTGATGAAACGCCAGGCCCGCAGTCGATTGACCGGCTTCGCTCATTGCCTGCCGCCATCCGGATTCTCTTTCCGCTGACCATATGTAATTCGTGTTTTTAGGAGATTCTGTGTGCATTGCAAGATAGGCGATATTTTTATGTCCGAGTCCCAGCAGGTATTTTGCAGCCTGAAATCCACCATCCACATTATTGAAAGAGACTTCATCAGCATCCTGTATGGTATGCGGAGTATCCGCTACGACTACAATGGGAAGATCGGGATCTTTCTGCTTATTGAAAAGCAGTTCGGAATCTCCGCCGAAATCGAATACACCGGCAAGCGCGGGCATCTGGTGCATACTTTGTCGGAGAGTTACCTCTTCATTAATCATAGTGAAGCTCGCGCCGCCATATCTGGCAATGCGCTCTTCAAATCCAATTTGCGCACGATATCCCTGTTCGGATTCTGCAGGAAACTCTTTATGGTAAGGATTATCTGGATCATGCCCTGCAGGCAGGCTGGATAGCAGGAAAAGATAGTATCCCGCATCGGAAGGAACACGCTGGCCAACAAAAGTGCCCACCCGCGAGATAGTATAAAGTATTCCATCATCAACGAGGCTCTGCACAGTCTGCCGCACGACTTTAATGGAGAGGCCAAATCTGTCCGCCAACTCTCTTACTGAGGGGACGAGGGTTCGCGTTGATAACCCGCGATTCTGACCCAGGCTTCTCAGAAAGCTTATCAGTTCTGTTCTGCGTCTATCTACTTCGCTGCGTGTAGCCAAAAATATACCTCGGCCTGTGCTCTTAAAAGACTGCAGAAAGAGCACAAAAAGAATACTGTAAATATACAGCACATTTGCAGAAATTGCAATGCTTTTGCAAGCAGAGTCTTAAAAATAGATAAAATTAAAGGAAATAAATTTATAGGAGGGCAAATTACAGCGATGAAATGAACCTTGAGCTAAGCTCTCAGAGCATCTAAAAGGTTTGTCGGGGCAGGACGGTCATTTTCGACATGGCCGAGGAATACAGTGGGTTTAACGGTGGGGCCATGAAAATCAGACCCGCCTGAGGTTAATAGTGCAAGCCGTGCGGCCATGTCCAGATAGCGGGACGTGTCTTCCGGGGTATGGCGGGAGTAGCGTGCTTCGATTCCATCGAGGCCATACTCTTTGAGCCGCAATATCTCTTGTTCCGTTTCCGCTGGGGAACGTTTCAAATTATTGGGATGCGCAAGCACTGCTTTGCCGCCTGCCGCGTGAATAAGGTTAATAGCTTCTGTGGGTGTCAGCTTATCTTTTGGTACATGCGCGAGGGCGCCGTCGGCAATATACTTATCGAACGCCTCCTGCATGGTAGATACAACTCCTTTTTGAATCAAGACTTTTGCAAAGTGCGGTCTCCCCACCACATCTCCGCCTGCTGCCGCCCTGATTTCATTCAGGGTGATATCGATACCTAAATCCCGAAGTTTTTCGACTATGCGCTCGTTCCTTCGAATTCGGTTATCCTGAAGCAGAGTAAGCCTCGTGAGCAATATTGGGGAGCTGGGATCAATGAAATATCCGAGCAAATGCAGCTGACCGCCTGAGAACTCAACACTGAGTTCAATACCTGCAATCACTTCGACTCCAAGCTGCCCGCCCAGCGCAACCGCATCAGGAGAGATGCCCGCGGTGGTATCGTGATCTGTGATGGCTATCGCGGTAAGCCCACCGTTGGAGGCTAATGTGACCAGGTCTATGGGAGACTGATCGCCATCGGAGGCGGTGGTGTGGGTATGGAGATCGATGGTTCTCAGAGTGTTATCCATAAGCTGTAAATCTAACAAAATAACTTTTCAGGATGCAGTTTAATCGCCAACATGCACAAAAAACGCAAACATACGATAGAAAGTGTTCCGCCAGATCGCTCTCTTTCAGAGAACTAATCTTTTTGATAAGATCAATTTCAGTTTTATGAAACGATCGTATTCTATGCAATTTGCGTTTTTTGCAGTAATAAAGTAACGTTTCAAAAGCATTGCTGGCAAGGGCAATATTTCGCTTATGCCGCTTCGATGATGCCTTTGTCCGCCAGATATTTGAGGATGCGGGCAGCAGATTCTTCGACTGTTTCGGTGCTGGTGAACGCGGTTACTTCCGGCTTTTCAGGGGCTTCGTAGGGATCTGAGACGCCCGTAAAGTTTTTGATCTCGCCAGCGATTGCTTTCTTGTAGAGGCCTTTGACGTCGCGCTCCACGAGAGCGTCCAGCGGGGCATATGCATAGACTTCCACGAAGGTGGTTCGGCCTTCTGCTTCGGTATCGGCGCGAATTTCGTTGCGGATTTCCGAGTAGGGCGAGATTGCAGCGGTAATAGCGATGACATTATTTCTGGCAAGCACGCGTGCCACCCAGCCGATTCGGCGGACGTTCGTATCGCGGTCTTCCTTGGAAAAGCCAAGCCCTTTGGATAGATGGGTTCGAATCTCGTCGCCGTCGAGAAGCTCCACATTATAGTTCCGCTTTTTGAATTCTGCTACCAGATACTCGGCCAGTGTCGATTTGCCTGCTCCTGAAAGCCCGGTAAACCATAAAATACAACCTTTGTGCGCGCCCATGAAATAGCATCTCCTCTAATTATTTCGATATTTTTTGCTGACTTAATATTATATCCCAACACCGTTATGAATTGGCTCGGTGGATAGCTGGCTGTTCTTAAAACAAACATTCGTACGGGGTGTTTGTATGGGAACGTTTTGCTTCTGATTGCAAGTATTGACAGGAATAGGGTTATTGTACTATAATCTAATTAATTAAGTCAAGATTAATTCAAACTTCAGGAAAAACCATGATCACCGAGATCCGTAATGAAACCCCAAGCGCTGAGGAGCTGAAAGCTTACAGTGATAAATTTGAACGCTCGTCACCAGAAGACATCCTGGAGTGGGCGGTGGAGAAGTATTATCCGCACCTTACGATGGCAACCGCTTTCGGGGCGGAGGGCTGTGTTTTGATGGCTATGCTGGCGCAGATAGCGCCGAACGGCAAGAATGTCTCGATATTTAATCTGGATACCGGCTACCAGTTTAAGGAGACCCTGGAGACGCGCGAGCGAATCCATGAGCATTATGGAATTAAGGTGGAGTATGTGGAGGCTGCTGAATCGGTCGCGAGTATGGAGCAGCGTTTTGGCGGTCCGATCTACTACTCGAACCCGGATGAGTGCTGCCGAATTAGAAAAGTGGTTCCTCTGCGGCAGCGGGTGACGGGGAGCAAGGCATGGATAAGCGCGATTCGCCGTGATCAAACGGCTGCGCGCGCGAATGCGGGAATTGTGGAGTGGGATAAGAAGTTCGGACTGGTGAAAATAAATCCGCTGGCAAACTGGACGAAGCGTGATATCTGGGCTTATATAACGATTAATGAAGTCCCGTATAACCCGCTGCACGATCAGGGCTATCCGAGCATCGGCTGCTGGCCGTGCACGCATAAAGTCGCCGAGGGTGATGACGACCGTGCAGGCCGTTGGAAGGATATCGCAAAACTGGAATGCGGCCTTCATACTCCCGAGTATGAGATATAGATTGCACCAACTATGTATTTCGAAAAACGCCTCCCAGTGAGGCGTTTTTTTTTAGTCAATTTAATTATTTAGATTCAGAGAGTACAAATATAATATTATTCATCACATATTCTTTCATTTTCATTTAAAATAAATCCCGGCAAATGCACTTCAGCAAGAAGCATATCTGTTTCACTTATTTTCTCGATATGATAATAGGCAATTAATACCCCGAATACATAGGATGCAAATAACGAAATGCATGTTTTACATTCTTCATACCATTCAAGCTTTTCCTCTGAATACTCCAGATCCATTCTTCTATTTACAAATATTGTATAATCACTTTTCCACTGTAATGGATCAGCATATTGAGAAAAACCTTTTAAAGCAACATCAATCGAGTTAGATGTTAGATTTGTTCGAGCAGAATCATCATTTTTAAAAGTAATTAAGCACATCTCAAAAAATTCGAAAGTATC
Organism: Chthonomonadales bacterium; assembly: GCA_038203935.1. Lineage (GTDB taxonomy): Bacteria > Armatimonadota > Chthonomonadetes > Chthonomonadales > Chthonomonadaceae > JANXSG01. The sequence goes on along the minus strand of JBBRDM010000027.1, from coordinate 91 downwards.
CCAATTGGGCATAATTATGATGCTCCCGAATTTATCATAAGAATTATAGTATATGCTGGCATAAATTCAATTTCTGCCAGCATATAGTACC
>JBBRDM010000026.1:0-38384 GCA_038203935.1 Chthonomonadales bacterium | reverse complement strand
TGTCAGCGACATTAAATTTCCAACCCCGTCTATATGACCCTGCACAAAATGGCCACCGAGCCTGTCGCCTACTGCAAGTGGTCGTTCTAGATTAACAGGATCACCTGGTTTCAGCGAACCTAGATTCGTTCGCGCGAGGGTTTCAGGGACAGCATCGAATACCAGCTCGTTACCGCTAATTTCAATTGCAGTCAGACAGCACCCATTCACTGCAATACTATCTCCAAGGTTAACCCCCCTGCTGACTATCTCGCTATGCACAGTCAGCCTGCCGGAACTTCCCACAAACTCCGAACCCACGATGCTTCCACACTCTTCAACCAGACCGGTAAACATCTACTTCCCTCTTGTTTCTTTCGTTTGACTATTCAAATAGGCCTCGATCATAATGTCTTCTCCAACTTTACGGGAAGACATCCAATGAACAGGTATGGAATCTGCCATCATTGCGGCGCCACATCCTTCAAAAAATGTCAATGCGCTCTCTCCGCCAATTAGTTTAGGAGCCACAAACAGCACTATTTTATCTGCAATGCCTTCCTTAATAAGCGCGGAGTTCAGCTTTCCCCCGCCCTCCACGAGAACGCTGACAACTTGCCTCTCATACAGAACTTTTTCCAGCGCTCGCAGAGAAATTTTCCCATCGATTCCACTTTCGAGGCGGAGTACTTCCACGCCGTCTTTCGTCAGTTGATTTTCCGCATCTTTTGGAGCGTCTTTTGTTGTTACAATCAAAAGCGGTGAGTAATCCGGATGCAGGCAGGCTTCCTTCACTGCCTTCGATTCAGAAGGTGTACGAAGATGTGAGTCGAGAATTATTCGAAGAGGCTGGCGAGGAGGCGTGCCTTTCCTGAAACGCGCAGTCAAAAGTGAATCGTCTGCCAGAATGGTGCCTACACCGGTCATCACAGCAGATGATTTCGCCCTCATCTGATGCACTAACTCTCTTGATTTTTCACCACTTATCCAGCGCGAATCGCCAGTTCTGGTCGCAGTCTTCCCATCCAGCGAAACAGCGGATTTCAAAACAAAAAATGGTGTTTTCGTTTCATGAAAATGAAAAAAGTCTTCATTCAGTTTGCGAGCCTGCGATTCGAGGAGACCAGTACGGACGCTTATACCCGCGTCCAGCAGCTTTTGAGTGCCTTTTCCGCCAACTTTGGGGTTGCTATCCTGAGCCGCAAGTATCACTTTCGACACACCAGCCGCAATAAGAGCCTCTGCGCAGGGCGGTGTACGCCCCCAATGGGAACAAGGTTCCAGCGTCACATAAACAGAAGCAGATCGGGCATTCGCTCCGGCTGCGGCCAGCGCTGCCGCTTCCGCATGGGGCTGGCCAGCGAACGTATGATAACCCTCTCCGACTAGCTTGCCATCTCGAACGATACAGCAGCCCACCATAGGATTGGGAGCAGTATATCCCTTTGCAGCAAGTTTCAGAGCGCGCCGCATCCAATGCAAATCCTCATCCAGATCAGGCATCGGATTCTCGATCTATATCGATAATATTATCGCCGGAGTCTGTTTTACCAATGGTTTCCATCACTATCTGCTTGCGTACATCAAGATATCCTCTGGAAACCTCCCGCATATACAGCCAGACAACCAGGAAAAAGATAAGCAAAAACAGGCCGCAGACACTCCAGTACGCATAGGCGAGCAGGAGCTGCACTGAGATCAGTTTCTTAATTTTAGTCTCGTGTCCAAGTTCGGATGAATTTTGTACTGATAGGGTCGAGGATTGTGGGGCGGAAATTAGATTTCGGTTTTTAGCAACGAACTGGTTGATAGCAGGCATGAGTACAAGACCGCCATATACGCTCATAATGAGAATTATTATGAGAAAAATATTCGCGGTAGTTCTAAGGTTCCTTGCTTTGACAGATACTATTCCATCGAGAGGAGCATTCACTATTTTATTCCGTTTTGTGCGGCCTCGCGAACAATGTTCACTCCCGCCGATACGCCATCCCAGCATCCAAATATTGAAGTGCCGGCTACGAATACATTTGCACCCGCCTTTGCAGCGCTTCCCGCCGTATCCTTACCGATTCCACCGTCTACTTCCAGATGAATTGTGTGGCTGGCTGCCTCAATTTTCTCACGGACGGCTGATATCTTATCGAGCATCTGCGGCAAAAACTCCTGTCCCCCGAATCCAGGATTGACAGTCATTACCAGAATAAGATCCACATCCTCCATAATGTAGTCGAGTATATTGAGCGGCGTTGCAGGATTAATCGCCAGTCCAGCTTTTGCCCCTAGCTTGCGAATCTGGGAAAGAGTTCTTTGCAAATGGATGCAGGCTTCTGCCTGTACGGTGATGATATCTGCACCAGATTTTGCAAAGGTTTCCAGAAACTGATCAGGGTTTTCAATCATGAGATGCACATCGAAAACCGCCTTAGAAACTGGCCTCAGGCTTTTGACGGCTGCAGGTCCCATAGAGAGATTTGGTACAAAACTGCCATCCATGACATCGAAATGAAGAAACTCGGCGCCTGCCTTTTCCGACTGCTCCGCTGCTTCAGCAAGTCTGCCAAAATCGGACGCGAGAAGCGAAGGCGATATTATAATATCCGATGCTCTGCTCACTGCACCCTCTCATTCGCGGTTGATAATGGATCAAAAGTTTTAGACCATTGAGGTTTATCATCGTAGTAGATGGTGAGCGTTATCATTTTGCCATAATACGTGAAGCTCACAGGTATTTTATCCCCCTCGCTGCGCTCTTCATCTATTACAGAAACAGGAGTACCCATGGAATCTTTATACTCGATGCGGACTTTACGTCGACCGAGTGTATCCCGAGGAATATTGATATTTCTTTCGAACGTATGCGGCTGCTGATCGGCTTCCGAAAGATTCGATGGGTCGGGCTGTGCAGAAGCGCCCGGCAATTTGGAAGGATCTGTCCCATTTGGCTGGCTGGCCATATCAGGATTTACGAGGTCCCCAATCTTAGGTCCATCACTCACAATAATACCTACTGGAGTATCATGAAATACGCGTTTTCGAGAGGATACATCCTGCCGAATCACATGGTTAGATGGAACGGAATTATTTGCTTCTGTTAAAATCTGGCCTACTGTGAGACCAGTATCCTTCAGTTTCTGAATAGCCTCTTCTTTCGACATATTAGCCACATCTGGAACATTCACGTACGCTGGCCCTTTGCTGAACCATACATTGATGACATGATTTTGCCGAGTCTGCCCTCCACCTCTCGGGTCGGATTTATAAACGATATCCTTTGGTTTGTCACTATATTCCGCGTGCTCGATAAGGCGAACTTTCATTCCTTCAGTGAGATGCCGCACTTCTTCTATCGGCTTTCCTTCAAACATAGGAATTGAGATGGAGGCTGGCTGGCTCCACATAGAACTCCAAACCCAGGCAAAGCCGATCAGCGCAGCGAATATCACACAGGTAACGAAGACGAGCGCCGCCCGGAGATAAATAGAAACACGTTCATTTTGTGCGCGCAGTCGGTTTCTTGAAGGCATGGCAAGTGTACTCGAGGCAGCAACTTCGGCTACAGGCTGTGGAATGCGAGGAGCGGCAGCAGCTGGATTACGGATCCCTGCAGTGTTTGGGACAGTTCCCTGTTCCTCTGCATCCAGATCAATTGGAGACCAGGAAAGGGGCTTCCCGAATCGCAGTGCATCGCGCACTGCTTTTAGATCAGTTAGAAGTTCTGAAGCAGTCCGGTATCGATCTTCAGCACGTTTTTGCAGACATTTCAGTACGATGCCTTCGACCGAGCGCGGAACTCCCTGGTTTAATAATTTCAAAGAGGGAATTTTAGTGAAAGCATGCTGATCGGCGATCGCTTCGACAGATTCCCCAGTAAAAGGCGTGGTGCCTGTGAGCATTTCATATAGAATGACACCTAAAGCGTAGATGTCTCCTGTCACGGATCCAGCGCTGCGGGTGGATAGTTCTGGCGCATGGTAAGGAGCTGACCGTTCCAGTATCTCCTGCTGGGCCTGCTCAGAGGCAGACAGGGCCTGCTGAATTCCAAAATCTGTTACTTTTAATGCACCTTCCGGGCTTACTATAATATTTTGCGGGCGAAGATCTCCATGAGACACGCCCATCGAGTGTGCATACTGCAAGGCTTCTCCAATGGCACAGGCAAAATCTATCGCCACGGAAACCGTAAAGGGGGCAATGCGGCGTATACGTTCTTTTAGGTTGATTCCCCGGACATACTCCGTCGCGAAATACGTATATCCATCTTCTTCACCGCTATCAAAAATGCGAGCAATATTCGGTTGATTGAGGCTGGCCGCGGCTGCAGCGCTATCCAGAAGCTGCTTCATAAACTTCTGATTTGTGCGATAGGATGACTGAACTACCTTCACCGCTACCACGCGATTTGCAGTACGATCACGCGCCTTATATACAGAGAAAAGAGGGCTTTCACCCAGTTTTTCTACCAGATCATACCGCTGATTGACCAGTTGGTTAATCAATGCTTATCGCTTTCCTGCCGAAGCCGGCGAAGACATACTGAGATAACGGTGAGCGCAAAAAGGATGAGATAGCATTTTTCCAAAATGCTGTTATCCCACTCTTCGAGCTGACTTAAAGATACTACGCCAAAACCGACGAGAAAGTTGCCCAGTACCCATCGGCCCCCAAATAAGGCTAACCAGCAAAATGCGAGTATAGCGTCTGGAGCGCTGATAAACTGATTTGGATTTTCTATCTCCGTCTGCTTCATTTTAATTATTATCTAGGTGCCGCTGAAGCGCTCTTTCAATGCTCTGCTCACTTACATCTCCGTAAACTTGCACTTTGCCTATTTCCTGAGCCAGCACAAAATGAAGTTTGCCGCCGATTGTTTTCTTGTCACGCTGAGACGCTTCAAGGATATCCGCCATAGCAATATCCCTGGGAAAATCTATCGGAAGGCCGCAAAGTTTCAGCGCTTCTTTCAGATGTTTTGTAACCTCAGGAGGTGTGATGCCATGTTCTTCGCCGATTATAGATTCTGCGACCATCCCTATGGCTACTGCCTCACCATGCTTATATCTTCGATAGTTTGTAACGGCTTCCAGAGCATGACCGATGGTATGCCCAAAATTTAAAATGGCACGTAAGCCCTGTTCCGTCTCATCACGAGATACCACATCAGCCTTTATCTGGCAGGACCGCGCCACTATTTTTACTAAAATCTTTTCGTCACATTTAAGAAGCGCAGCGGCATTTGAGCAGATCTCATTAAAATAGACTCTGTCGTAAATTATACCATACTTGACTATCTCAGCAAGCCCTGCTCTCAGTTCACGCATCGGCAGTGTGTTCAAGGTGCGAGGATCGATAAGAACTGCAGATGGCTGATGAAATGCACCCACAAGGTTCTTCCCCTGGGGAAGATCAACGCCTGTCTTTCCACCGACACTTGCATCCACCTGTGCAAGAAGCGTGGTTGGAATCTGGATGAAGCGTATGCCACGCAGGTAACTGGCGGCTGCAAAGCCGGCCAGATCGCCTAGAACACCGCCGCCTATTGCAATCACCACACTTTTTCGATCGAGTGCATTGGAAAGAAATGCATCGTACAGCCTGGCGACCTGACGCAGATTTTTCGAACTTTCCCCTGCTGGTATCGTTATAACCGAAGTATGACAATTGCAATTCTGGAACTGCTCAATGAGCGGCTGGCAGTACTGCTTCATCAATTTCGGATGTGTGACGAAGCATACCTTGGTGGTGGGAGCCGCCTTCAATATGAGTTTGGCAGCACTCGATTCGCCTAGAAGTCCGGGAAGAATTGTAATGTCATAACTTCTATCTCCAAGCTCTACATGCACCGTTTCCCTAGTATCTAAATGCGTCATCTCTTATTCATTTTCATCCGGCCGAATTAGTCTCTCTGGCTGGTAAAGATCCAGAATTTCCGAACACACGTCCGCCGGATGCTTTCCGGAAGTAATTATCATATAGTCTGCCGCAGCGCAGTATCGAGGCATGCGTTGATCCAGCAGCTCTTCAATTTTTGCGCGTGGATCTGGAGCGCCAGCAAGCAATGGTCTATGCCTTGCATCTCCAATCCGCCGAAGTATCTCATGGGGCCTTGCTATCAGCAGAAATATGGCGCTGCTGCGGCGCAGATTGCTAATATTTACAGGGTCCAGCGCTGCGCCGCCTCCGGTGGATATTACCTGAGAATCGCAGGTGGCTGCTTCTGCAACTATTTTTCTTTCTAACTCTCGAAAAGCAGTTTCGCCATCCTCAGAAAATATTGCCGCGATAGATCTGCCATCAAATTGTTGAATCAGCAGATCGGTATCACAAAATTTGTACCCCAGCGAGTCCGCAAGCATTCGACCAATGGTCGATTTGCCCACCCCCATAAAACCGATCAGCGCTAAATTACTGCGAGACATCAGCTCTTATGCTCTCTCGACAATTGGTTTGAAGCCGCGGCTCCGAACTGTTTCCATATAGGATTGAACATTGTTGGAGAACTCTTCCATACTGTCTCCGCCAAATTTTTCCAAAAGAACCTCGGCAAGAGTTATCGCTACCATCGCTTCTCCTATGGTGGCAGCGGCAGGCACAGCACATACATCGGATCTCTCAAAATGCGCTTTTACTGGCAGCTTTGTCTTCATATCTACCGACGCAAGAGGAGTGGGAAGCGTGGAGAGCGGTTTCATGGCGGCGCGCACCACAACCGGCTCACCATTGGTCATCCCGCCCTCGATTCCCCCTGCATTGTTCGTTCCTCTAGTAAACCCTTCTCCCGCACCGAAGAAAAGCTCATCATGCACTTTCGAGCCGGGAATCTCCGCCACTCCAAATCCCAGCCCTATCTCCACGCCTTTAATTGCCTGGATGCTCATTACAGCGCCTGCCAGACGAGAATCCAATTTTCTGTCCCAATGGGTAAAACTGCCCAATCCAGGCGGGCACCCGATCGCCACCACTTCAAACACGCCGCCCAGTGTATCGCGAGTTCCTTCTGCCATACATATCTCTATTTCGGCAATCATTCTGGCTTCGGCTTCCGGATCCGCACACCGCACGGTTGATATTTCTGCAAGTTCGGAAAGTTTCCAATAATCGACTTTGGAATCAAATTTCGCCCACACATTTCCTATCATTACGACATGGCTCATCACTTCAATACCAGCCGCTTTCAGCAGATAGCGGCAAATTGCTCCCACTGCTACCAAAGCTGCTGTATTCCGCGCGCTCGACCGATCCAGTATTGGCCGCAGATCATCGGTATGATATTTCAGCATACCGGCAAAATCGGCATGACCTGGCCGAGGCTGAGTAATAGGCGGGGTCGGATCATCTACTGGCGTTATCGACATCTTATCGCGCCAGTTTTCCCAGTCGCGATTTCGGACGAGCAATGTTACCGGACCGCCCATCGTTTTTCCGAACCTGATTCCAGAGAGAATTTCGACGGTATCCGTTTCTATCTGCTGACGAGCGCCGCGCCCAAATCCACCCTGACGGCGCTTCAACTGATAGTTGATTTCATCAAAATCGAGAATAAGATTTGCAGGGAGACCTTCGATAACTGCAGAGAGCGATGGTCCGTGTGACTCACCGCCTGTAAGGAAGCGAAACAAGTGCTAGTACCTTTCTGAATGCAAAGCGTTCAGCAGTCTGTAAAATACTTCAGCATTGTTATGCTGATTGTATTTTTACGGACTGCTGAACGCCTGATATCAATCAATTTGACAGAGAGAAAGTTCCAAAGAGACCTCTCTCGATTAGACGATTAGGGAGTGGCGCCGCCGCCTGAAGTACCAGGCCCTACAAGGCCTCCGCCAAATCCGCTTCCGATACCGCTTACTGGAATAATCGATTGACGCTCGGGAAGAATCGTCGGTGTAATAAATACCAGCAGTTCAGAGTCATCGGTTGTATTTTTTCTTGATCGGAATAGATTTCCAATAAGAGGCAGATCACCAAGAAGCGGAACTTTGTTTGTACTGGAACTATCGGATTTTCGAACCAGTCCACCAATCACCATCGTATCCCCATTTCGAATAATACGTTGGATCGGAACACTCTGACCTACTACGATCGGAGCGGAACTTCCATCGGCGCCCGTCACAAATCCGTTGATGTCTGAGAATGTGACCGTACCAAACAGGGAAATCGAATCGTCACCATTTATTCTTGGAAGCACACTCAACTGAGTATCCGCTTCTGCCGTAGAGATACTCGAAGTCAGGAATACCTGACCCGTAGAAGTCACAAATGGAGAAGTTGTATAGAAAGGTATTTGTGTGGTAGTTGCAAAAGTTACCGGTACGTTGTTTATGGTTGAAGCGGTCGGCGCTGAAACCAGTTTACCGCGGCCATTAGTTAAGATCCAGCTAAGCTGAGTCTGCACATTTCCAGCAGCATACTGCAGGAAACTTGTATTAGCCGTTTCGAACCCCAGGTTTGCCGCACCGATCAGGTTCACTTTTTGGAAGTTCCAGGTAATACCAAAGGAGTTTACATCGTTTTGTGAAACGGTTACAAACTCGGCTTTGATCATAATCTGTCTGGGTTTGACATCGAGCATTTCGATCACTTTTTTAAGTTCACGAATCTGCTCCCCGTTTAAACCTCGGACAATGATAGAGTTATCTCCATCAAAAGCAGAGATGTTTCCCGGATTCACTCCGTCAGGAAGCAGGCCTGCCGCGCCGCCGATACCAGAGTTCTGGCCGCCGCCAATTCCACCCTGACCGCCACCGCCGATGCCTCCAAGTCCTCCCTGACCGCCACCGCCGATACCTCCACCGCCGCCAAATCCGCCGCCACCCTGAATACCTATGCCGCCTCCGCCGCCGCCAAATCCACCACCGAACTGCCCGCCTCTGCCGAACTCTTCCAGAAATTCGTTATTATCGCGGTGCGCTTCCTGCGAGTTGCTTTTCAGCGTATCCTGAATGAAGTTGTTGGAAGGCTGTGCATTCTGGCCTGCCGGGGCGGATCGCTGATTGTTCTGCAGCTGGTCGCCGATGGGAACGGCCGGGGATACCGGATTCACCTGTGGCTGGTAAGTCGAAATGCCATTCTGCATAGCAGGAGTACTAGGCTGATTGAGATGGTATGAAGATTTGCGGGGATTGATCAACGCATTGATGACATTATCTTTAAAATAAGTCATATAGTCATTCCGCACTCCACTATGGATCCCGAGCATACCGAGCATAGTATTGGGATCAGAGTAGATAAGTTTTATCTTCTCATAGGAATGAATGGGAAGCGAAGGCGCTTCGGAAACTTCCGGAAGCAGAGGACGTTCAGGCTCCGTTTTAGGGGCGCTGCCTTTCGGCCCAATCCAGAATATGCCATCTTTCTGCCAAAGATCCGCACCAGCCGATTCGCAGATCAGCTTAAGCACGTCACGGGTTGGCATGCGTTTCAGCGAAAGCGTGATCGGCTCATAGTTATAACCTGGATCTTTAATGACAATATTACTGAGGTGCGTAGTCGTCGTTATAATTCGAATCGCTTTCGCCAGAGTCGAATTCGTGAGATCGACATCCACCAGGACACTGAGCGGGCCACTGGTCTCCAGGCCGAGCGTGGAATCATCATTCGCACTTGCAGGCAAGCCGAGGCAGCCCACCAGGGAAGCGCTGAGTGTAGCTGCGACCAGTAATCCGGGTGCACGCCCCAACTGTCTTTTCAAGACCATATCCGATGTCCCCCTCTGCGTCTTTTCTATCGAAGACGCTATCATGTATCTTATTAATCACGCCTTAAATTGGCGAGGTAAAACTAGCTTATCAATGCATTTGAAACTATTCGAATTCAGGCTGGTATTTAGTATCCTCGGCCGCCGCCAATGCCGCCGCCAAAACCACCGCCGCCTCCACCAAATCCACCGCCGCCTCCGCCAAATCCACCACCACCGCTGCTGCCGCCAAGGCCACCGCCAAATCCACCGCCACTGCTGCCGCCTATTCCGCCACTGCCGCCCCGGCCACCCTGGCCGCCACCAAATCCGCCGCCGCCGCCCATACCGCCGGAACTATACTGAAGCATTCCGGCCATCGCTTTGATCTGGCGGCCGCCGAGAAGCTCCACAATATTGAGTGCGCTGAGGAACGGAAGATCGCTTCCCTTATAAATTTTGACAGGTGGTCCACTCGCCTGAGGAACGGAGTTATCCGGCTGCTCTGCTCGATCTATTTGTGGTTGATCTTCAATCTTCGGAATAATGCTGTAAATATTATTCTCAAAGGTGTAGGTCAAAGGCAGGTTAGCCGATTTGAGAAGCGTCTCCAGCGCAATTCGGAACGGCTGATCTTTCAGAGTTACCGTCACGAGTTGGCCTCGAAGGGAACTGTCGAGGACATACTGCGCGTTTATCTGTGCAAACAGCAGTTTTAAAGCGTAGAAAAGATCCGCGCTTTCGACCGTAAGACTTACTTTTTTATTGGGTATCTGGGATACTGTGGAGTTATCTGTGGTGTCTGTGCCGGCATCCTGCGCACGCGCATTCACAGGCACCGCCACAAAGCTAATAGCGCTTAGAGCGATAACTCCCAGTCCAATTTTGTAGGATCGTAGTAACATTATAGTTTCCTCCTCGGGAATAGCGCAAACTGATCAATATTCTAATACAATATACTCTTTAGCAAAACAGGTTATTGGAAATTTACTTATCACCCTCATCGCGTCGGCCGCCAGGCCCGCGTGCGTTCCCACCGAAACCACCGCCGAAACCTCCCCTGCCCATTCCACCCTGATAACTAGCCTGCGCTGTGGCAGGTATATCGGTTAATGGGACGATCTGCGTGAGTAAATAGTTACCTTCTCGGCGCTGGAGTTTTACGGAATTCGAATTAATAGAGACTACTCTATAGCCATCCTGCGTAACGCTGCCTGGCTTGACTATTTCGACATCCGGCCCGCCTTCAAGAATGGCATATATTCCATCGCCGCTCATGATACCAGAAACTCTCCGCGTCGGCACTTCGCGCACCTCGGTATCTTTTTTAGGGGGCAGTGTGACGTTCGCACTGGCCAGCCGCATCGGCTGGACTTCGTCGAAAATGTAAGGTATCGGTGTTACATGCCAGGAAGGATAGAAAGGATCTTTAGGAACGCGGATGCTCGGGCCAGCCACTTTGATGATAGTTCCGCCAGGCACTGCCACTCCGCCTGCTGCCGTTGCGGGTGCGGGCGTTCCACCAATAGTTCTCATGCCAGGTGCGCCCATTGGCCGCTGCATGCCGGGTCCGCCGGCAGCGTTCATACCACGTGGCGGCATTCCCGGCGTGGAAGGCGCTACGCCAGAGCCTGCCATACCACGCGGACCTCCCATTCCCACTCTCGGCCCAGATGTTGGAGCTGGAGTTACAGGAGTTGTTTCAGCGGGCGCATCTTCCGCCTTTTTGCATCCGATCGGCAGGGCTACAAGCAGCGCCAGCGGAATATATCTATATGGGTTTCTTATTTTCAAATGAATTATCCTCTTATGCGTGTTTAAAACACTAGCAATCCCGGATGCTGTACGACTAGTCATCTTTGCCCCGGCGTCCGGGTCCAACCGCACCAGCTCCTCGCGGCATTATTCCACCGCCGCCAGCGCCGCCCATACCCATCGCTCCGCCCGGCATTCCGCCTGGCATTCCACCCATCATGGCCCCCATCCGGCCACCCATCATACCCGTGCCTGCGCCAGCGCCGCCAGTCGGCGCGCTGATAGTTGGATCAGCGGCAGGAGGCTCTGCGGAGGGAATTACATAGAGAGCCAGCGTGTACGTCATAGAAAGATTGGGGCTCTGTCCGGATAATGCCACATTGTCTATGACCGGCATACCATGTTTTTGCATGTTATTGAATCTGCGGAGATGTGCCATTGCCTGATCAAAACTCTTAGCCTCCACTCCGACATTCCAGAATCCGGAGCGAGGAAAACGCAGAGAACTCAACTGGCTAATAGAGTTAGGATCTGCAGGAAACGCTTCTACAGGAAATTCCACTCCAGGGAATCTCGATATGCCCAGATTTCGTTGGCTATCGTACCAGGCTGCTACCCATTGTCCCCACAGTGCAGGAATTCTGATTAACTTATTCTCATAAGTATCGAGCAGATCGCCGTTAAAATTAATACCTGGCATATATTTAATATCATTAATAAGCCAGTTTCTGTTCGTAGCAACCGCAGTTGCCTGCGCTTTAACAAGGTCATTTTTGTGCTGGCTTACAGCGGATGCCGTTCCGCCAGAACCTTCAATGCTTGCTGCGCTGTCTGTTACTACTTTTGTTTCATCCATTTTAGGCTTGATGAGCACAAAAAATAGTATCAGAGCACAGACCAGTGCCGTAATTGCACCAATCAAATGTATATGAAGCGCTGTTAAACGTGAGGTAGCTTTCAAGTCTATTCGTCTCCCATGTCTTTACCAGTTCGCGCTTTGATATTGAGGCCACCGCTCGCTGGGGCCGCTCCGGGAGCGGCGCTTGACGCTGCTCCGGGCCGCATAGCAGCGCCAGGAGCGCCGCCCATTGCACCCATTGGTGGTCCACCCATCGGGGGCCCGCCCATCATGCCACCAGGCATACCGCCCATCATGCCGCCGGGCATTCCGCCCATCATTCCACCCATACCCATACCGCTTGCAGCGCCTCCGCCTGCCATTGGAGGCCAAGAAGGAGCAGATACTCCGCCATTCATCGGATCTTTAAGTACGAGCATCGCAGTAAAATTTATACCCTGCTTGCCTTCGATGATTCCCTGGCCGATATCCCCTGCTGCGCCAGCGCCGCCAAAAGCACGACCGCCCATTCCACCCATAGGCGCACCGCCGCCCATGCCTCTTCCCATCATTCCACCGGGCATACCGGGCATTCCTCCAGGCATTCCGCCAGCCATGGCGCCCATACGACCGCCCATGCCCTTACCGGGGCCGTCCATCATTCCGCCGCCGAATCCACCGCCGCCACCGCCAAATCTACCGGCAAGCCCAGCGCCAACTCCGCCACCCGCACCACCATATCCATGCGGAGGAAGGTTAAAGAAGACCGTCTCAAATTTATCTTTATGGCCGCGAAGGTACATCCACCATCGTACAATATTCATCTCATTCTGCGAGAATCCTGTAACATTGATCGTCTTATGCATCGCCGCGTCGATGGTCAGGCTCTTCAAAAGGATCTGGTCACTGGTAACATCACGCACTGATTCCAGCATGGTTGGCCATGCATCATTGTATTTTTGGGAATTCGCGATGAAGTCTTGTTTCTCTTTTGTCTTGGCGACCTTCTCCTGCTCTTTTTTAATCGAAGCATCAATAGCTTGAAATTGAGACTGGAAATTTTTCGCCTCATCTTCCTGAGCTTTTGCAGCTGCCAGAGCCGAGTTCGCCGAAATAAACTTGAATATGAGAATTGCGATTACAGCAATCACGCCAACGGTCCAGCCAGCTATGACCTTCTTCTTTTTTTGGCCATCGGCTATATAAGGCGGTAGTAGGTTGATGCGCAGCATCGGGAATGTCTCCTTCTGGAATATCCACAGACTGTGTAATCCGCCGATTTAAACTCGACCAGATCAGCACAGTGCTGATGAAACACTATTTACGCTTCGATTTCTTACCATTCGCAGCAGGCGGACCTGCGATAAGATCGCGCACACCAAGACCAATACTGATTGGAAACATCGAGGATATATCCTGCAGATGCTGCCCGGAAAAGTTTTTCGAGGTCACCTGCATACTCGCCAGCGGATCAAATACACGGGCAGGAATGCCGACTTCGATTTCAAGATACTGAGCGATCCCTTTAAGCCTGGCGGTACCGCCAACAATCAGCAGTTCATGTATCTGAGAATCTATAGATTTACCGCGATAGTAATCGATTGAGCGTCGCAGTTCCTGAACCAGCTCCGCAAGCACAGGCGCAATTGCTGAGAAAACCTGCATTTTCATTGCATCGAGGTTCGGGTCTGCAGTAGTCACTACCGGCAGATTTGCCGGTGGCGGCGAAATGGGTTCCGGTGCTGGAACAGCGCTAAAGGAAGCATCCGATGGAAGTGTTCCCGAGTTTGCTTCGGTCGATTCAAACGGGAGTGGCGCTGCAGAAGACTCGCCCGGAGTAGAAAAATCGAAGGGCATTCTGCCTGAATCTGAGGGCCGCTCAGACGCAGGAGGAGTGGGAGGCGGCGCAGAAAAATCCATAAACGATGCGGAACCGCCGCCAAATCCGCCATCCGACTCGAACGGCACTGCTGAGGGCGTAGTATGATCGAAAACGATTTCGCCGTACTCTGTTTTATAACGCTCTGCAGTGGCGAAATCCACCTGCAGATAGTCTGCGACCGCCTGCGTAAGATTGTTGCCAGCCAGCGGAAGTGTCCGAAGAAAGGTGGGCATTTTATCTCGGAATACACCGATATCTGTGACACTCGCACCAATATTCACGATGACTGCTGTGTAGCCTGCAGCTGCGTTCGAATTGAGTTCAAGAAGTGTTCTGCTGGTAGCGAGCGGTTCAACATCTATAGCTTCTGGGCTGAGACCGGCGGTTTGAAGCGCCTGTACATGCAGGTCGATGAGATCCTGCTGGGCTACTGCAAAGACCACATCCACATTCTGGCCTTCGGCATATCCCTCGGGCCTGTCAATGACTTTATAATCTAATATGACATCGCTAAGTGGAAAAGGAACAACACGCTCCACTTCCCATTTGATGGCGTTTGCCAGCTCATCATCACTCATCTGAGGAACGTCTATAACTCGGACTACTACCGCAGACTGGCCGGAAACGGAGCTTACTACTTTTTTCGCAGTAACTCCAGTTTGTGCCAGCAGTGTTTTAACTGCCTGCCCCAGCATTTGAGAGTCGAGTATAATGCTGTTTTCCATAGCCTCTTGCGGCGTAGGGGCAATGCCCAGGGCAACAATTTCAATCCCCGAGCCGCTCTTCTTCAACTCGACCACTTTCATCATACTGGAACCTATGTCCAGACCGACTACTGTTCCACCCGCCATGCTGATTTATACCCCCGACGGCACTCGCTGTCGCACCTGCCACGCCAGCTGCCCGAGATTTTGTAGTTAAAATTATTTGTGAAGCGCTGTCTGACTGCAAAATTGAGTGAAAATTTGAGAGATTCTCTGCACACTTGCGCATTCTAGCAGTTTTGCGGTGATCTGTCAACACCTGGTTTTCTTAAACTGCCTCATTTTTTAGATTTAATTAAAAAGTTACCCATCGAGTTTTCAGATATCTTTTTGTTGCATTGGCAGCCTATAGGGTTCACCTGACCTGGACGATCACTTTTTCCACTGCTGCATTATCTATTAATACCTTTGAAAACCGGACATCTCGCGGAGAGCAGCCGCACATTTCCTTCTCGGCCTCCTTCACAGACCTCGACTGCTTCTCTCTGCTTGTGTGCTCGCATACACTCTGCAGCCATACTTCCCCCATCGCGGACATCCAGCGCAATGATTTTATCAGACAGAGCAAATATAAGAGCGTCTCTCCTGCGATTATTAGCGCCCAGTCCATGATCGCTCAGTCGAAAGGAAGAGAGCACGGCATCTCGGTCTACATTCAGGCGCGACTCACGGATTCTTGCGGCGGCAAATGGAATGCGATCGTAGTTGGGGCCGAGCGTCTCCAGCAGCCCTCTATCCAGTATATAGATCACGGGACTATTCATGCGCTGAGCGGAAAGCGCTAGCCGCTGATAAGCCTGCCTGTCATGGCCTGTTACAACCACGCCTCCCTGAGAAATTAGATTTTCCGCTATATGATCTTGTCTGGATAGTATCTCAGCGCTGGCACCGTTTGAGACGGCAATAGTGAACGTAAAAGTGCGGTCATTGTCCTTAGAATCAGCGAGTAAGCTGACGCTGCCTGCGCAGTAGAGAATGGGAGGCGGAATTTCCGCATTTTTCTGCAGTCGATGAGGATAGGTTATACTTTCTGAGTTCAGAACATGGAGGGGTAATTTCCCAATATCAAGCATCTCCCGTTTGCTTTTCATCAGCAGATTTTCACGGTTGAGTACCAGAAATTCGGCAGCAGGAAGAGGCATTTCACATCGGTCTACCCAATCTTGAACGGAGTAAGAGATCACCGCTTCAGAGGAGATCATCCGCTGCCGCATCAAACTGAGAACTCGGATAAGTGATTTCTCGCCCAGCTGCGGGAGCGAATGCAGAATCAGCATAAACTGAGTTAAGCCAGGCTGCTCCACGATAGACCCTCCAATGAGACAGAAGAAGAGATGAGAGGGATTCGAACCAGCTGCTATCTGCCCTCAGACTGCAGCCACTGCACTATTTGACGCAGATGGTAACCATCATGCGATAAAATCAACACGCCCTGCTGTTCCATAGTCAGCTCTCCGAGCGGGACTTTCATCGCCGACCGCGCCCAATCCGATTCATTAAGGGTTGCTAAAAACTGCATCATAGCAGCTCTGCTGTTCCGAAAATTTTCGATACTTGTGAGCGGATTAATCGCCAGGTAGTTGTTCTGCACTGCGATTTCTCCCTCATCCACATCAGGAAGGGTAGGATGCTCTTCGTTCAGAGTTCGCTTTAATCTATCTAGAAATATTATATTCCAGTCCGCCAAATGCGCTAATATCTCTCGCAGGTTAAATCTATCTCTGTCCGGGCGAGAATCCCATATCATATCTTCCTCGCCAATTCCCTCCAGGAGTTTCTCTATTACGACGGGGCTGCCATCCAGGGCATTCAGCATGTAACCACGCACCGGTGCAGGCATATTCATATTCTACTCCCTATTAATTTTTCAACCTGGCATTATACTTAAAGTACAAAATTTCGATTAGAAACCAATTGCTTTCAGTACAGCCTCTTTCGTTGCAGCTGCAGCGATGGGTGCCGCATTCGCCGAACTTACAGCAATATCAGGATCTTTGAGGCCATGCCCTGTGAGTGTTACTGCTATCGAAGCAGGTGTCTTAAAAAACCCTTGTCCAGCTAATTTTATTAATCCCGCTATGGGAGCAACGCTCGCAGGTTCTGCAAACAGTCCTTCCGTCTTTGCGATCAGATGATAGGCGGCCAGAATTTCTTTGTCAGTCACACTGTCTATATGTCCGTTCGATTCCTTCAGGGCTTCATTTGCCCCCTGCCAGCTCGCAGGATTCCCAATTCGAATGGCGGTCGCAACTGTTTCTGGATTGGTAACAATCTTGCCTGAAACTACCGGAGCCGCGCCTTCTGCTTGAAAACCCAGCATTCTGGGCAGTTTTGCAGATTTGCCGGAATGATGATACTGCTTGTATCCTTTCCAGTAGGCAGTTATATTCCCGGCATTTCCAACCGGCAGCGCGTGGAAATCAGGTGCATCACCCAGGTCGTCTACAATCTCGAAAGCTGCGGTTTTCTGCCCCTCCAGGCGAAATGGATTTACCGAATTTACCAGGGCGATGGGGTATGCGCCGCAAATTTCTCGAACCAGGCAGAGCGCTTCATCGAAGTTGCCTTCAATCGCGATAACTTTAGCGCCGTGAATGAGCGCTTGAGATAGTTTACCAAGCGCTATTTTACCCTGGGGGATCAGCACGAAACATCCCATTCCGGCTCGGGCTGCATAGGCTGCTGCGGAAGCGGATGTATTTCCTGTAGAGGCACACATGACGGTATGCTGGCCCTCTTCATATGCTTTCGTTACGGCAAGCGTCATCCCTCGATCTTTGAAAGAACCCGTGGGATTAAGTCCTTCATATTTAGCATAGAGGGTTAGCAGAGGACTGATGTGCGCCGACAAAGTGGGAAGCGCAATGAGCGGAGTGTTGCCTTCCGACAGGGAAATAGTTTTAGTTTCTGACCCAACAGACAGCAATGCCCTGTAACGCTCGATAATTCCTGAATACAAAACTCTCTCCTAATTAAACGTAATACGTTCGGACTAACTTGTCGCACGATAGTGCATAAATTTCCGCACTCTGCCGCCCTCAACCCAGTCGATAGTGTATAGGTCACCTTTTGAATCGATTGCTGCATCATGAGGCATCGAAAATGCATTTGTAATATTGTGATCCATTGGTTTGACCGAATTTTCCATGTGCATTACAAACTGATCATTCGAATCAAAAATATTTATCCCGTTTCGCTGGTCAACTACAAACAGGAGATCGTGTTTTATCACACAAGCGGCGGGAAGATTTATTCCCTGATCTATGCTTCGTTTATAAATTAAATCTGCAGTAAAAACTTCTATTCGGCTGTTTTCACGATCAGATATATAGAGCTCTGTATCTTTACTTCGGGAATTGATCGTAATTCCGTGGCAAATATTGAAGCAGCCATTTCTATCGCCCAGCGTTCCAATATGATGGATATACCTTCCATGCCGATCATATCGGAGCAGCCGCTGACCGCCATACCCCTCACATATAAAGACGTCGCCATTCGGTGAAACTGCAGCCGCAGTGGGCTGATTCAGCTGCTCGTAAATCGCACCGCTGCTTTTCCCAATCTGCATTACGGCACGGCCATCTAAAGTAGTTTTAGTGACCAAATTTCGATCGGGTTGGGTTACACAGAGAAACTCATCGCCATTATCTCTGCTTACACAGACTGCGTGTGCCGCTTCGGTAAACGCTCCTGTAATATTTCTGACAAGATATCCCTCTCTGTTCAGTACAATAATTCCAGAACCGCCAAAACCTGTGATATAGACATTATCGTGTGAATCGACAGCGATTCCAGTCCCAATACCAATCGATACCGAAGGCGGAAGCATACCCCAGTTCTCAAGAAGATGATAGGAATGGAGCCCACTTCCAAGGGTTATAGTGGCGGGAGCAGCCTGTACTGCATGAGCAGAACCAGCCAGAGCAATGCCCGTCAAAGCTAATCCGGACTGTGCAAGGAATGTTCGCCTGCTGACTGCATATTCAGTTTGTTTAAGTATCGGCACCCCACCCACCTCTTTGCAGACAGTGCAACACACTTTCTTATTTTTATTATCTTAAATGGTGCTCTATTGTATCATGCAGCAAGTTCATTAGCAAGTACTCGTTCAGATTATTTATGTGCCGGACAATAACCAGACAAGAAAATATAAGCACTATTCTTCACTTTATTTCTTCGGCGCCGCAGTGAGAGTCCGTACTTCGTCCTTTCAGTGTTCTCAGAAATGAACGTTTTCGAAATCGAATTGCAAATCCATCCCGGGAGTATAAAAATCATTGAACTTGCATCGGAAATTGTTTCTATTATGGAAGCAGCAAAATCTTGATAATTTTCACATAATCGTACCAGACTGATTGGCTGCGTAACATGTGTTACTCATACACCAGAAGAGTCAGATCAATTCCATGCGGCGTGAACCTTACTCTTGTACTTTAAAATACATAAAAATGGCAGCAACTAACACTAATCGGGTTCGTGCTATAATACGAACATGTCCAGTATGTCAGCTGCTCAGCTTCCGGTGATACATCCTGCAGTTCGAGCTCAAATAGCCGAGAACCTCTTAATTTGGTATGATCAGAATAAACGTGCCCTGCCGTGGCGAGGAGCAGAACCCTACGCGGTATGGGTATCGGAAATTATGCTGCAGCAGACTCAGGTCGCCACAGCGCTCCCTTTCTACGATCGATTTATGAAGCGATTTCCTTCGCTACAGTCGCTGGCGGATGCCCCACAGGAAGACGTACTCAGCCATTGGGCTGGACTTGGATACTACGCGCGTGCTCGCAACCTGCACAGAGCGGCACAGATGGTGATGCAGCAGCACGGCGGTATGGTACCAAATACCGCAGAAGCGCTGGAAGCGCTCCCCGGCATAGGGAGATACACCTCCGGTGCAATTCTCTCAGCGGCTTACAATCAGCAGCGTCCCATTGTGGATACGAATGTTATTCGAGTTCTCTGCAGAGTATTTGAATTGAAGGGCGATCCGCGCTCCGCCCAAAATCAGAAAATGTTATGGTCGTTTGCAGAACAGCTCGTACCAGTGGAGCGGCCGGGAGAGTTCAATCAGGCAGTAATGGAGCTCGGAGCTACGGTTTGTAACATCGATGAACCGCAGTGTGAAAAATGCCCTATCCTAAGATATTGCACCGCCGGAAACAGCGCCGATCCTTCTGCGCTGCCTGAATATCCCCCTAATCGCCCTGCAGTGAACGTGACACACAGCGCGGCCATCCTCAAGAACGTTTATGATCACTACCTCATTATTCAGCGGCCAGAACACGGACTTTGGGGAGGGCTATGGGAATTTCCACGAGTGATTTGCGAACCAGGTGAACCTGAAATACAAGCCGCGGCTCGTGCAGTGGAAGAGTATCTTGGAGTGAAGCCTAAAATTGGAAAGCGTCTTGCAAAAATTAAGCACACTGTAACGCACCATCGCATTACGCTTTACGGATATTTCGCGCAACTGGACTCTTCACTATTAATGGATACGGTGATAGAGGAAAAACAGTCGTGCCGGTGGGTAACGCTAGCGGATATGCGTAAAATGCCGTTTTCTTCACCTCAGGCCATTCTGCGTGAACATTTAATCCAATCTCAATATTTAGAAGTTGAAAGTTTGTGTACGGAGCATGTTGATAAACACAGATAGCGCTTTTCCCAGATACTTATCTTTTCTATGAATCGCCGATATGGTGCGCGTCGAATCGGGCACGTCTGTGAGAGGGAGAGCCACCAGCCTGCCCGCCTGCGCCTCTAATTCTACGGCCGTCAGTGGCAGAAGTGAAATTCCCAGCCGAGCTTCGATCATTTTTTTTATCGCTTCCACATTATCAAGCTCCATTGCGACCTGCTCTACTACGCCCGCCGGTGAAAGAAGTTTATCCACATGCGTACGCAGATTCGTGCCTTCCTCCATGAGAATAAATCTGCTGCCTGCTAATTCTTCCGCCCGCACTCCCTGGCTGGCGGATCTTTTTGCCAGAGGATGTTCCGGATAGAGCACCACTCCAGAGGTATAACTAGCGAGTGGGATCTCAATTAAATCTCCTAACTTTTCTACACCAGTAACAAAACCAATATCCACCTCATTCATCAGCACCATTTCTGTTATTCTGGCGGATGCTCCGGTATGCACACTTAAATCCACACCCGGGTAAGCTTCATGAAATACCCGAAGAAAGGAGGGGAGTATATAGGTCGAAGTGGTATTACTGGCGCCAATACTTAATTTTCCCGTATCGCCGGAAGAAACATCTGCTACCGCACGGACTGCTTCTTTCGACAATCTGAGAATTTCTGTGGTGTATCGCATCAAGACTACACCGCTGGCGGTAAGATCAATCCGTCTCCCCATACGCTCAAGAAGCCTGGTATGCAGTTCGGCCTCCAGTGCAGCGATTTGTCTGGTAACTGCGGGTTGAGTTAGACTAAGCGCTTCCGCTGCTTTAGTGAAACTGCGCATACGGGCAACATATTCGAAAGTTTCCAGCTGCCTGAGTTCCATACACTTACTTTCCTTTAACTAATTTTCCTATTGAATACTCCGCTTTTCCCACCAGATTTCGACTCTAATAGGATATCCGTGATGACGGCTCCGCGATCCACTGATTTCACCATATCATAGATAGTAAGGGCCGCTATGGAGACGGCAGTCAATGCCTCCATTTCAACCCCGGTCTTTCCCGACACCGATACTTCAGAGCTGATTTTCACCCCATCATCAACAATTTCAAGATCAATCGAGATTTTAGAAATTGGCAGAGGGTGGCAGAGTGGTATTAATTCACTGGTTTTTTTCGCTGCCATAATTCCGGCAATACGAGCCGCTGCCAAAGCGTCTCCTTTGGGCAGCTGCTGATCACGCAGGAGTTCAATGGTGCTATTCTCAAGCCGTACAAATCCACTGGCTTTCGCTATACGGGCAGTTTCGGATTTTTCTGAAACGTCAACCATGTGGGCATGTCCCGACGCATCCAGGTGGGTCAGACTATTCATTTATGCTCGCTTTCGTGGGTATGTCTGTAAGCCTCCAGGATTTCGGCTTCTCTTTCGCGAGATATTCCGGCCTTGAAGGGAGCTGCTGCGTCGCGACCGTTCAAAATCCAGTTCCAGGTGTCGCGCGCAGTAGATTCTATGGGTCGGAAAGTGAGTCCCATCTTAACCGCACTGGAGTTATCGATATGTCCAAGTCCATGCGGCTCATTTTCAGGAAGCCATAGCGGTAAATCTTTCCAGGGCGCTACGTTCTGTTCCAGTAAAAACTCATCGGGCACCCAAAGGAGGTTTGCATCACTTTTGGTGACCGTTGTACACGCATTCAGCATCTTACCCATCGTGAGATTTTCATTAAAACCTATTGCGTTGTAAGTTCCGGTCACCTGACGATCCAGCAGGCGAAGCATCCATTCTGCGAGATCGCGCCCATCAATGAACTGTAGGGGCGAATCCGGATTTCCAGGCGCAAGAGCAACTCCAGAGTGAGAAAGGCGTTCCACCCAGTACGTAAAACGGTCTGTGGTATCATAGGGGCCGACCATCACTCCGGGGCGAATGATTAAACTGTTTTGTGGAAATGCCCTGATCACCTCTCGTTCACAGAGCACTTTAAGTGGTCCGTATGTGTCCGGAGTCATCTCTTCAGTATCTGGATCGTCCATTTCAGCCAGAGGAAAATCTTCTTTCGTAATCTGTTGTCCGTGGGAAGTATAAACTGCGACTGAAGAAATGAAAACATATTGACGTATACTGCCGGCAAGTTGTTCAGTAGATTTTCGGACGATTCGCGGGAAATATCCGGAAAAATCCACAGCAGCGTCCCAGATTCTGCCTTCCAACTGGTTCAGGTCACTATCTCGGTCTCCGTGGATATTTTCAGCGTTTGGAAAGAGTCCAGGATTCGACTTGCCGCGATTGAACAGCGTAACCTCATCCCCGCGATCAAGAGCCATCTCGGCAAGCAGCCTGCCGACAAACTGTGTTCCGCCTAATATTAACAGTTTCACAATGATTTCCTTTGCAATCTGCTGAAAGCAGCCATACCGCCGAATTTTACATTTACCCGCTTCATAAATCTGTTATAATAGGATGCATAGAGTGGTTTCTGGTATTTAGCAATAGAATGTACTTTTACGATAAAGACTCACAAAATAGTCAAATTGTTTTCAAGCATCAATTATAAATAGAAATGGTTTAAGTAAATGGATTCGCATTCGCTGCAGGTTCTGGAATTTCATAAGGTAATGGAGAGGCTTGCTGAGCATACCTCCAATTCTATTGGGCGTGAATTTGCGCTTCAGCTGGAGCCTCTTGGCTATCCTGAAACAGTGATTCGAAGGCTTCAAGAGACTAGTGAAGCGCGTCTCCTGCGCGATAACGACAGTGGATTACCCCTGGGCGGCATCCGAGATATTAGAGAGACCGTGGAGCGAGCCCGAATTGAAACACGCCTTTCTCCGCATGAACTTCTGGATATTATGCGCACAGCTGCAGCTTCCCGCCAAATGCGGCAGTTTCTGCTGAATCGCCAGAACAAATGTCCTCTTCTTTCAGAGATGGCAACAAACCTCCCAATTCTCCAAATCCTGGAAAATAAAATTGAAAGCTGCATCAGTGAAAACGCCGAGGTAAGGGACAATGCATCCCCGGAATTAAAACGCATTCGCAGTCAGCAGAAAGTTCAGCATGCCCGACTGACCGATAAACTCCAGGGTCTGCTTGGCAGCGAACGCACCCGCACCTGGATTCAGGAGTTTGTAATAACCGTTCGTGAAGGCCGCTACTGTATTCCCGTTAAAGCGGAGTATGCCAAAGCGTTCGGTGGTATAGTGCACGATTCCAGCCAGTCCGGCGCCACGGTCTTTATTGAGCCCGCGCAGACTTCTGATCTGGGAAATGAACTCAAGCAGCTCGACATAAAAGAGGGGCAGGAAGTCGAAAGGATACTCAGAGATCTGGGTAAAAACGTAGGCCAGCACTATGATGAGTTCCAGCGGCTGGTCTCTATTCTGGGCCATATCGATGTCATTCACGCCAAAGCGGTACTCGCGGAAGAGATGAACGCCGCCGAACCAAAATTGAACCGCAAAGGAATTGTAAAACTTTTCAGTGCGCGCCATCCGCTTCTTAAAGGGGATATAGTCCCCATCGATGTAGAAGTGGGTGATAAATTCACTACTCTGCTTATCACCGGGCCAAATACCGGAGGTAAAACTGTAACGCTCAAAACAGTCGGTCTGCTCTGCTTGATGACACTTTGCGGACTTCAAATCCCGGCCTCACCAGACAGTGAAGTGGCCATTTTTGATCAGATCTATTCAGATATCGGTGACGAGCAGGATATACAGCAAAGTCTTTCGACCTTCAGCGCGCATCTCAAAAATATTGTGCGCATTGTGGAAACCATTGGTTCAAATGCCCTCGTTCTTATGGATGAAGTAGGCGCTGGCACCGATCCTGGAGAAGGGGCCGCATTGGCAAAAGCGCTGCTCGATCATCTGATGGCGCGAGGCGCCCGAGTTATTGCCAGCACACACTACGGCGAACTTAAGGAGTACGCCTACTCCAGGGCCGGGGTTGAAAATGCATCGGTGGAGTTTAACAAAGAGACTCTTTCGCCTACTTACCACATTTTGCTCGGAATCCCCGGCTCATCCAATGCACTCTATATCGCTTCCCGGCTGGGTCTGCCGGCAGAAATAGTGGATGAAGCGCGCTCATTTCTATCTCATCTCGAGCTGGAAACTGGCGAACTCCTTCAGCAGATCGAAGTGAGCCGGCGGATTGCTTTAGATGCAGAGAAAAAAGCGCTTCGAGATCAAACTGCAGCAGAATCTGCGAGGCAGGAGTACGAAACTCGCGTTCAGCAGATTGCGGATATTCAGCGAACCGTTCGGCAGCAGGTTCAGGAAGAGGCTCGCGAAGTACTTCGCAGAGCATCTGATAAAGCGGACCACATTCTCAGTGATCTTTCCCGAATGAATAAAGGCGCCCGTAAAGGAACCTCTGCGCGCAAGCAGCTAAACACACTCCGAACTGAGACTTTCTCCAATCTGCAATCGTCCGCGCCAAAAGAAATGGAAGAGCTGGCACCTTTGGAGCCCGGACATCGTTTCAAAAAGGGTGATTCTGTTCGAGTTGTCTCCCTGAATATGGATGGCAAAATATTGGAAGAGCCCAAGGAAGGAACTGCGCCGGTTCAAATGGGCAGTATGCGAGCGACATTGCCGCTCACGCAGCTGCGTCCTTTAAAAAAAGCGGAAGTACGCGAAGGCACACTCAAAGGAGATAGAAAATCCTCTGCCCAATCGAGTGGCGCAGGTGAGATCGCCATGCGAAAGTCTATGCAGATCGCTCCCGAACTAATGCTCCGTGCCATGCGAGTGGAAGAAGCACAGCCGCTTTTAGATAAATATATCGACGACGCTTACGCGGCAGGTATCCCGCAGGCTAGAATCATTCATGGGAGAGGAACGGGCGTACTGCGCAAGGTCGTCTGGGAGTTCCTCAAAGATCATCCTGCGGTCTCCTCTTTCCGTAATGGGGATGAAGGCGAAGGCGGTGAAGGCGCCACGGTGGTTACGTTCCGTAAATAACTGCGGCATATTCCAATCCCTTTATCTATCTTGAAAATACTTGGTCTTTTAATTTCTGCAGTGCAATGAAGCTGACTGAGATAAATGTTGCACTAAACGTTGTGAATTCATCTGCAGTTATTTGTGCCCGTGACGGCCCCAAATAGCTCCTGAAATTTTCCATGGTAATACAAGTATCTCTATTTATAAGCCTGTAGTAACCGCGGCACAGAGAAGCAATAAGCGAGGTTGAATTATGATCTGGATATGGTGGGGAGCAATGGTACTGGTGGGATTTTTGACAGGGTGTTTTACCTCCTGGTCTAAAGGAGGGGTGCGGGTATTCCTCAAAACTCTCGGCATACCGATTCTGATTATTCTGAGCCGATTAATTTTTTATTCCGTTCTGCCTATTAAAAATTCCCTGATTTTCGCTTTTATCGATTTTGTAATTTTGTCTGCCTTTGGACTGCTGGGTGACTACGTTGTGGGGTTACGATTAGGCAGGAACGATAAACATGGTTTTAGAGAAGACCCGGTCGGTCACTGATCTGCACGCATCTATCTGAATAGGAGCTGAAATCGTGTTAAAATCTTCGATCATTTTCTTAGTTACTCTCTGCTGTTTACCATTTACAGCAAATGTTTACGGCGTGGAGCATTCGCATAAAATTAAGACGGGAATTCAAATTGCCGATGCCCTGGACAGTATGATCCAGCCACGTTTTCAAAAGAATGCGGGCATGTTTGGTGAATCTCGCATAGGAATTAACGGCCACATGAATATTGAAGATTTCCTTTCGCAGGATCCCGGAGATAAGAAAATCGTAAATTCCATAGTTGCAGGGAATAGAGTTTTCACGACAGGATTTTTCCACTGTGTAAAAAAACCAGGAACCAGGTATATCCCAAATAAGGATAATCCAGAATCACTGCAGAAACCAACCACAAAGTTTGGAAAACCGACCTATTATATGTTCGAACTGGTGGGAAGCAAGGCGTATACGAATGGCGGCGATGGAGTGCCAGAATCTCAAGCAGCAAACTGGGATAAACGGCATCATGCGGAAGTTCTAAAAGCCTGCTTGGCGGATGAAAAGTATTTGCTTAAAGGCATTAAGAGGCAGCGGAAACTGAGTGATTCTACAGTATATATGCGCCCTATTTTAGCTTCAAAAGCAGAATGCGTGGGCTGCCATGCGGGAGCGCGCCTGAAAGATACCCTCGGCGTGATGGTCTATACCGTGCGGGATAAACCGCGCAGCATGCAGCTAGAGACCAGCCTATAACTCAATTTTCTCATCTTGAGCTTATTTCTCTGGCTTCAATGAGCTGGGCCGCAAGCAGCCCGCCTGCCGCGGATGAGAGGAAAAAAGCACGCTCTTCGGTGGTATTTCTTCCCATCGTAGTAACTTCGATTCCGTAAGCTTCCAGCGCAGCTAATCCGCGCTCTGCATCCACTGTTATCGGCTGATGATGCTGAGATATTCCCGTCTCATCCAGGATGGAAATAAGTTCCTGTCGCTGGGCGAATGGCAGCCGGGGGATGGGTATGAGCGCAGAAGCTCTGGCGACTCTCGTAAGTACGGTAATGGTATGGTGGCTTAATCCCAGATGCCTGTCTCGCTGATCGGCAAAACTTACACGTGTTACCGCGATAGGAATTCCACCGAGGGCCGCTCCGGCATTGATAGAGATACCTTGGTCTATTCCTGAGAAACCGAGACGTGTGCTCGTACCCACATTACCAGGCCCCTGTCCCACTATCACCATATCTGCATTGACTATAGATTTAGCCGCAGCCAATGCAGAGTAGATGTTAACAGCCTCATAATCGCCTCCAAATGCCTGACCGGATGTTATCGCTGCGGTGATAAGTTCGCGCTGCTTTAGCTGATGAACCAGTTTACTGTATGCCAGAGGGAGCGCAGCGCCTTCTGTCATAATGTAAGCAATTCGGGGAGCGCGGCCGAAATCACATTCTGAGAGCGCCCAATGTGCTGCGGCGCATACGGCGGGAAGCTGACTATGAAGCTCGATACAAACGACAGGCATCTCTTCAAGGGTGTCAAAATCGCGAAATGCATCGTGATGGGAACTCTCAGGAGCCTCGACTGCCAGTACCGGAATTTGCATCGGGGTATAACGCAGTTTTATGATATGGCCAGGGGGTTCCTCTTCGAAGTTCAAACGGGAAAGATTTACCAGGACGAAGTCCATTCCTCCGGAACCAAGCCCCATCTCAACCGCACAAGTATTCAGAACCACACGATCACCGACCTCTGCCATACCGTTTAGCTGCACAATATTGACCGCAGGCCGTGGTACGATCTCGGCACTACTTTGATCGCTGGCATCGCTTCGTTCGACAGATTCAGGCAGCACTAAAATCTCCTGAGCGCCTGGGCGCTCAGCAGTTATCTTGATGACTTGCCCGACCAGTCTATGGATCATCGTGTGAGCGTCACTTTCGACAGGCCGCGAGGCTGATCGGGATCCTGGCCGCGAGTCTGCGAGAGGTGACAAGCCCATAGCTGACCAGGCAGAATATATAGAATGGGGCTAAGGAGCTCGCTGACTTCAGGCGCTATATATACTGGCCTTGTTGCCAGCTTTAAAATAGAACTGTCATGGGCGAAAATTATAAGTTCCGCATCTCTTTCCTTTAGTTTTTCAGCCAGTTCGACCATAAATGGAAACGCTTTTCCATCGGGCGCATACAAAAGACAGGGGAAGCCCTCGTTCACCATTGCGACTGGGCCATGCAGGAAGTCTGCGCCGGAGTATGGCTTGCAGACCAGATAGCTCGTCTCGGTCATTTTTAGCGCCGCTTCGAGCGCTGTCGCCTGGTTCAATCCTCTTGCCAGTACCGTACATTCTGTGATATATCGGTACCGTTCGACGGTGTTGAGAATGGCATCATTTAATTTAAGAACAGTGGTCATTTTTTCTGGAAGCGTATTCAACCCATCCAGAATCTCAGCGTTTTCAGACCATAAGCCGGCCAACAAGGCGACGAGTGCGAGAGAAGTGGTGTAGGTTTTGGTAGCGGCTACGGCCTTTTCGTTGCCGGCATCGCAATACAGCACAAAATCACTAACGCTGGTCAAAGGAGAATTTTGTACGTTGGTGATTCCTGCAGTCACGGCCCCAGATTTACGGGCCGCTGCCAGAGTCTGCACGACATCTGTCGCCTGCCCGGACTGTGATATTCCCAGCACCAGACAATCGGACATGTCTACAACCGCATCGTATAAAGTAGTGACAGATGGGGCTGCCAGTGCGACCGACTTACCACAAACTATCTCAATCAGATATTTCGCATAAGTCGCGGCATTATCCGAAGTGCCTCGTGCCGCAATGACCACATGGCGAATATTTCGACTTTGCAGTTCCTTAACGAGTGAAGCTGCTGTCTCACGACCATTCTCTACAGCCTGCTTTACTGCATTCGGCTGTTCATAAATTTCAGACAGCATTAACGACATTTTCAATTGCTCCTTATAAACATATTAACTTCTGGACACTCGCATGAGACATTCATCAAACAAACCGCTTTAGCACTCATCCTGTCCGCCAATCCTAAAATCCATCACTGCCGTAATAGGTGGATGCCATACGGGGAAATAATCCCGCAAGCAGGGAATGCAGAGCAGGATCCTCTGTGGCATCTTCCGGCGATATCATCCCGAAGAGCAGTTCGAAAAATATCTGCTGCGAGAGTGAATCGGCTTCATTGCTTGGCGAGATAAGTAAAAATGCGCCATCAGCCTCAATACTTATTGGGCCATAGGGCGTTGAGAAAGAGACTGACCCCCGGGGCCTGCCTGCTGCTATCCAGCGGTCGTTCAGCTGCATCGAGATGCCTCTGGAGAGATTTTCACGGTGCAGAAGGCGTACCATACCAGAATTCGAGGGACTTACTTCCACTTCATCTACCACATTTTTAAGTGCATTCAGCACGTCTGGCTCTGGAGCGATATCGAGCCTGATGTTTTTTGAACCCGTTTCCAAAAATCGCTTCGCCACATACTCCATCAGAGCGTGAGTAGTCGCCTGGGCATTCTTCTGTGTATCGGACACTCCGAATTCGGTGAGGCGAACCCCTGCCTCTTCAGGACCATAGGGAACGGCGCTTTTAAAAGTACCGCAGCGCGCATAGCCTAAGACCCGTGAATCGTTTCCTAAAGCAGCATAAAAATGGTCTGGAATTTTCTCGGGAGTGATTTTTAGCCAGTCTCTCCAGTAGGCATCGCTCCTCTGCACTGTGATTGGACGGCTGCGGTTATATTCCGTATAGATCTCACGAATTGCTGGAAGATCACCTGCTTCCACTGGACGTACAATAACATCGTGTTCCGGTGGAGAAAATGCTTGCTTAATTGCACCGTGATACGATCTTCTCGATATTTTTGAGTAACCCAGCCGGCCATAGTAATCGTGAATTCCAGTGAACAGAAGCGAGAAATCCATTGCATCTGCTTCCATCACACCAATCGCATTTTTCAGGCAGCCGGTATTATATCCTTTACCTCGATAATCAGGCAGAGTAGCCACATTCGCGATGCCTCCCATCGTCAGCAGCAGATCTCCACAGGGAACAGTCCGTTTGCAGATATGGACTGCACTGACCAGCCTGTCGTTTTCAACAGCGACCTGGGTATAGTAAGGTAGCCACTCTATATCGCCATAGAAATATCTTTCGAAATATCCGCGATTATCGCTCGGCCAAACGGTATACCAGAGATCGAGGCACTCTGTCCTTTCCGATTCTTTTAAGGCTCTGTATTCCACAGTCATGCTTTAACCAGCCTTGATGCTTTATCCGAATTTTTTATCATTTTCGCCAGTTCTTCACCAGGCTTTATTCCGCAGACTTGAGACATCGTATCGTCGATTCCAAACTCTTTGATCATGCTCTGGAGTTTCACTGCTGCTAAATCGTCCGCATCTTCATACCGAAGAGCAGTCGCAATTACTTCCGCGAGCTCGTTGGGCGCAACTCCCTGTGATTCGCAAAGCCTTGCCGCCCCCACCAGACGATCATCCGGAGCCAGTTTACGAATAGGATCTCGCGCTAATCTGCTGCAGGTATCACCAAGGGCCTCATTTTGAAACCGAGCCAGAAGGTCAGCCACGTGCGCCTGATGCTCTGCCGGATCAAAACCGTGTTTGCTGATGAGCGCCTGCCCGGTCTCCTGCAGCACCAGGTTGAGCTTGTTATATATTCCTGGATTTTGCAGCGCCTCATACCCATAAACCAGCCCCTGTTCATGGCCGAGATAACCCAATACGGCATGGGCGCAGTTATGGGTGTATAGTTTTCTTTCAACGTGTGCCTCGAAGTTTGAGACCAGCTCGATTCCGGTAATTTTGGGAAACTTGCCAACAATTGCGGTGCTGTCAATCGGCAGTCTTTTATAAGCCTCAACTCGTACTGCTAACGGCTGGGAATCTGAAGTTCCGCTGCTCTGCACTGGTACCATCCTGCTCACTACTGCCTGCACAAATCCTGTAGATTCTAGAATTTCATCTCGGCGATCCTCGGGCAGATTGGCTGAAACTGCTTCTCGAAGACAGGCTGCAGCGTCATGGAGATTTTCACAAAGCAGAATATTCAGGTCCCCACCGTCGTTGTCATACCGCAGTACCAGCCCCTGGGCTATGGCAGAAGCCAGCCTTGGGAGTATATTTGCTCCAACCGCTGTGCAGATCAAATCGGCATCCGCTATTTCTTCGGATACAAGAGTTCCCTGCCTGCCGTTGACTGCATGAATATCATCGATCTCGACACTTTGAGCATCTTTCCCCACTATGGAGATAGTATATTTCCCAAGCCGGTTGATCTCTTCAACGATGCTATCTACTACATCGACAAATACGATTTCAAAACCACTCTCATGAAACAGCTGCCCCATGAATCCTCTGCCGATATTTCCGGCTCCAAACTGAATTATTTTACCAGACATGAGAAACACTACTCCAGTTCAGGGGAAGGAGGATTAGCTCCAGACATTGCAGATTTTAGCGCTCTATTTAATCGGCGCATAGCACGTTTTGCTACATTATCGAACATGGCGTCACCGCACAGCAGCTGGGCGGCAGTGCGGGTGGCTGTAGGTCTTTTTGCACCATGCTTATAACAGAGGGACGGCCATTGATAGAAAAACTTCGCCATTTTGAGCGCAGCATCGAAATTGGTTTTGAACTCGCCCGCAATTCGATTCGAATAGTCGGCCTGCTGCTTTTCGAGGATGCATGCGGCTGCTATCTGGCCGCTTTTGAGTGCATGCAGAATCCCGTCCCCAAAGAATGGATTGATTAGACCGGCGGCATCTCCAGCCAGCAAAACCCTCCCATTGAGAGCGTGAACGGTCTGCTGGCCGTCCCAGATCGGAAGCGGGTGTGCATGAAATACGAGATCTTCAGGCCTGTGCGGGACTTCGAGCATCTGCAAATAGTCGACAATTGCTGACTGCAGCTTTTCGCGCACCGAGGAATCACCTCGGCCAGACTGGCGATTTGGGCGAAACACTCCCGCGCCGACATTGAGATGATCGCCCTTCGGAAATACCCAGGCGTAGCCTTTTTTGATGACACCGTATTCCAGGTGACAGACATCGGGCCTCAGATCAACATGTCCGCTTCCCCACGTGTGCGGAACTTCTGCTTCGATTGCGATTGCCAGCGACCGCTCTTTGCGCATCCCCACCAGCTTTGCTGTAATTCCGTTCGCACCATCCGCACCAATAACCGTATCAGCAGTCGCTTCCCAACTGCCTGAGGCGCTCTCGGCACGAACAGTTATCGGGCCGGATTGAACGTTTTCCAGCGTTTTCAAGGCAAGTCCATCTCGAAGCTCGGCCCCTGCTGCGGCCGCTCTCTGAGCGAGTGCGTTATCAAAAATGGCACGCCTCACCATCCATAAAGAGATATTTCTTTCTGCGCCTTCGGGATTCATGGGAGATAGAATTGGATCATCGAACATATAGGTGTGGCGCATGAAGCGGGTATCGGCTTCTACAAATGCCTCCGGCGCCAGATCACGAATCTCTTCCAGATGAAGCACTTGCGACACCACCATGGGCATGCCGCCGCCGCAGGTTTTATGCCTGGGCAGTTTCTGTTTTTCTATGAGTGCAACACGAGCGCCGGCTCGTGCCAGTTCGAACGCTGCTGCCCCTCCAGCCGGTCCAGCGCCAACTACTATCGCATCATAATGATTCATCCGTGCTCCCAAACAGATAATTCCGCTTTGCAAATCCTCAGTTATTATAGCATAGGGGGCACTCGAAGCGTACCGAGAAGCACTTTGATTAATGAAACTTACTTTTGACTGTTCCGTCTACGATTGTATGTGCTGTGAAAATAACCATTGAGCTGTATGCTTTGAATTCTGAAGGAGCCGTTGGTGAGCCATTTCAACAAATTGAATAGAAAGTTCTGGATCATTGGCAGTTTCCTATTGATTGTGATAATTGTTATTTTCGTCATAATACCTGTGCTTAGCTCACAGAAGAACTCCTCACTGATGGAAGCAATCGAACAGGGAAATGAACAGGAAGTCAAACAGCTCCTGGATGCTGGAGCTGATGCCAACGCAAAAGGATGGCCTTCACATAAAACTGGCATCTCGTATCTTCTGGACCGATCAACCCATGCTGAATACTACCAGAGAACCGCATTGATGCTGGCAGCATGCAACGACAGTTCGAAGATCGTGGAGCTATTACTTGAACATAAGGCCAATGTGGATGATGACGTTTACAATCACTCGATGTATGCTCTAGAATGCGCAGCTTCATCTGCAAAGCCAGCTAATGTTATACTCTTGTTGGCACACGGAGCGGGTAGAGATCCAAAGAAGCTGACTTGGGCGCTGCTTAATGCTATTAGCGCGTTTAGTGCGATGCATAGCGATGAGTCACAATATAAGGAGTGTATTCTTTTGTTAATACAGCGAGGAGCCGACATCAATGGTACAGATCCATATGGAAATTACGCCATGACATCTGCTGTTCAGAGTGGAGGAAATAAGGATGCCATCGATTTTTTGCTCAAACAAGGCGCAAATCCAAATGTCACGGATAGGAATGGCAGCACGCCACTTAAGTTGGCTAAGGATCGAAACGAATCAACACTTGTAAAGTGCCTGAAGGATGCCGGAGCTAAGCAGTAGATTATCCTATGCCGGGTCTCCAAATCATCTAGTTATTAGGTTTTAATATCCCAAGGTTCAATCTGGTGGAATGCTTTAATCTATTTCAAATATAACCGTATTCCCTAGGAGTGGCAATCTACATGCCCCCCAGAGAAATGTATTTCCGAAATCTGCTAGAATGATCATGTGTAGGCTCTTTTTCGGCTTTCTGTTTGGTCACAAAAAGATTCGACAATGAGCTATATTTCCCATAACTAAAGATTTTTGAAATTACCGCTTAGGTAAGCGTTTTATGAAATGGTTTCTCTGCAATTACTATTTATTCTGAGTATTAACTCTGATCGGGGATTAAAAACTAGGAAAGCCCTTGTTAGAATATTATCTCTAACCAGGACTTTGCAAAAATATATGAGAGCACTGGGACTCGAACCCAGGGCCCACGCCTTAAAAGGGCGTTGCTCTACCAACTGAGCTATGCTCTCAAATGCATGCCTATGGTACCCCAAAGGAGCCAAACTGTCAACGACAAACAGACAGTTTGGCTCAATTTGAGTAAAAAAAACTAACGTATAGTTTTTCGAATTGTGCGAGAAAGCACGTCGTGGAACAGAATGGTCTGTTCA
Source organism: Chthonomonadales bacterium (assembly GCA_038203935.1). Lineage (GTDB taxonomy): Bacteria > Armatimonadota > Chthonomonadetes > Chthonomonadales > Chthonomonadaceae > JANXSG01. Next base: position 4,129 of record JBBRDM010000026.1, on the reverse strand, counting down.
CGGGCAGGCCCTACTGAAAGTGTTCCGATGGGAATTTCAGCCAGCTCCTCAACTCTACGCACATAGTTTCGCGCGGTTTCCGGAAGCGCATCGAAGCTGCGCACTTCGCTCAAATCTTCAGACCATCCCGGGAGTGTCTCATAGATCGGCTCTATATCTGTTCTGAAGGGCAGATCGGAAGGAAGCTGTGTCAGAGTATCACCTGATTTTGTCCGGTAACCCATGCCAATCTTGACGCTTTCCAGGCCGCTCAGCACATCGAGATGGCCCAACGACAGGCACGACAATCCATTCACCCGCACAGAGTAACGGAGCACTACCATATCCAGCCAGCCGCATCGGCGAGGGCGGCCAGTGGTGGTTCCGTATTCATGGCCTTTTTCGCGAATATAGTTCCCTATTTCGTTATCCAGTTCCGTCGGAAAACAGCCTTTGCCCACGCGAGTCGTATACGATTTCGCCACGCCGATAACGCCATCTATCATCGTCGGCCCTACTCCGGTACCGATGCAGGCTCCTCCCGCGATGGGGTGAGAGGAAGTAACATAAGGGTAGGTGCCCAGATCAAGATCGAGCAGCGTACCTTGCGCGCCTTCGAAGATGACACCCGCTTCGGTCTTTGCGGCCTCGTATACCAGTGAGGAGATATCGTGAACATAAGGTTTCAGCTCTTCTGCATACTTGCGGTACTCGGTGAAAATCTGATCTGCGTCCAGCGGAGCCGCGCCATATACCTTCGTGAACAGGTCATTCTTTTCGGCGAGGACTTCTCTCAGTCGGCATTCAAAACGGGCCGGATCGACAAACTCACCCATCCGAATTCCGATACGAGTAGCTTTATCAGCATAGGCCGGCCCAACACCGCGCCCGGTGGTACCGATCGCGCTGTCGCCCCTGCGGGATTCCTGCAGCTCATCCTGTCTGCAATGATAAGGAAGAATCACATGCGCCGATGAAGAGATCTTAAGATTCTTGAAGTCGACACCGCGTGATTTAAGGCCGTTCAGCTCTTTAATTAGAACACCTGAATCGACCACGACGCCATCTGAGATCACGCATTGAATAGAAGGATTGAGAATACCTGCGGGGATGAGGTGAAACTTATACTCTTCAGAGCCTACAGTTACGGTGTGCCCGGCGTTGTTACCACCGCCATAGCGAACCACCATAGACGCGTTCTGCGCGAGGAAATCGACGATCTTACCTTTCGCTTCATCGCCCCACTGCGCGCCAACAATTACGATATTTGCCATAGAATCGCCCTCCGGTCAGCTGTGACGGAAGGTCCGTCGCTAGCTGCGAACGAACCTCCCTTTTCCCTCTGCCAGGAGATGTGAGAGGGGATTCGGAGGCGAAAATATGTTCCCCCACTAATCAGGGGCCTGGCTATACACTTTGTGAATTATATCCCGAGTCGTTGGATTTGTCAAGCATCTCCATACCAAACTAAACTGGCGGCAGGCTGATTTTGCCCAGAATTGCGTAACCCGACGCGCCGGTAGCAGAGGGAACATTGGAAGGACGAGAATGGAGAGTCTCGTATGCAAGAAAAGCAAATGCCGCCGCCTCTTTCGCAGAATCTGGCAGTCCGAACTCTGCATGGTTTGTAATGCGTGCAGGGGATAGACGCTGCGTGAGTCCCTTGACAAGTATAGGATTGAGGACTCCTCCGCCACCTATAATCACAGTCTGAATCTTGCCATGCGGATAAAGCCACTTCTCATAAGCTAGCGCTATAGATTCGACAGTATAAGCCGCAGCAGTCGCTAAGATATCCTGAGGCGAACATGCTAACACACATGCATCCTGGTAAAATCTATCTGCCATCACCGCCCCAAAGAGCTCTCGGCCGGTCGACTTCGGAGGAGGAAGCTTCAGATAGTCCAGCTCAAGATATCTGTTCAGAAGTGCGGCTTGAACGGTTCCTGCAGCCGCGAGCGCGCCACCTGCATCCATCTTCTGTCTTCCAGCGGTCACTCTATTTGCCAGCCCATCCATCAGCATATTGCCAGGACCTGTATCAAACGCGATAACATCCTGGAGACTGCCACCAGCCCGAAGATAGGTGACATTTGCAATGCCGCCGATATTCTGAACGGCTCGTGATTCCTGGCGCGAGGAGAAAAGTGCGAAATCGACAAACGGAACGAGAGGCGCCCCCTGCCCTCCAAGCGCCATATCGGCAGAACGAAAATCTGAGACTACCTTGCAGCCGGTTCGAGCCGCGATGATGCTGCCATCGCCTATTTGCAGAGTGCCTCGGCCAATATATCCGCCAATTGATATTCCAGCCGGCTCATGCCAGATAGTCTGTCCGTGACATGCAATCGCATCGATCTGCTCACTGGAAAGACCTGCAGATTGCATTGCAGTATTTGCAGCCTTCGCGAACTCTTCCCCTGCAAGTGCGTGGAGGGCGACAACTGCCTGCAGCGGCGCATCCGCACGGCATATTTCCAGGATAGCCTCGCGAAGCGACGGTGGCCATTCGCTGTTTATTTGCGCAATGAGCCTCCAATGATAGCTTCCCGGTACGCCGGTTATCTCCAAAACGGCAGCATCGATGCCATCCACAGAAGTCCCAGACATTAATCCAATGATCACCATCTCAACACACTTTCATTACCATGCGTTAATGCTCTTCATCGATCCATACCACCGAACCCTCATTTACCAGCTTTTTCAGTTTCGCCTGGCGATCACGATCCTGCGAGTCACCATTTTTCGCAACAACAAATAGGACTCTCTCTGGTTCGACAACAATGGCGTCGAGCAGATCAGATGCGGGAAGAATCGGCGAGGAGGAAGCGGATTTAATGGCACGATTAAGCCTTGCCGCCTGCTGCGGTTTGCGGCGAGTTCGTTCCAGCATTCTCAAAGCGACATCCAGCCTATGCTGCATCCAGGTTATATAAATTGCGCAGGCCGCCAGCGAAGCCAAAAGGAACATTACTACATATTTCATGCATCAACCCTATCAGAGCAGTTAAGCCAGTCATTGCTAAATAACGCCAATTTTGGCTATAATAGACTATCAAGATGTATTGCAGCATCTCAATCAAAATCAGCGAGGTGGATATTTTGCCGACATACGGCTATCAGTGTAAATCCTGTAAATTCGAGTTCTCAGTATTCCAAAGTATGAAAGATGAACCTATAAAGATCTGTCCCGAATGTAAAAGTGAAGTAGTTCGGCTGCTCTATCCGGTTGGAATAGTTTTCAAAGGTTCTGGATGGTACATAAACGATTCGCGCAAACCGGAAGCAAAATCAGATGTTGATCCAGCGGCATCCACACCAAAATCAGATGCTGATAAGGATAAAAAAGAAACACCTTCTTCCGAATCTACGCAAAAAAAAGAAGATTCATCCTCTCCCGCAACTGCCACGAACACAAAATCGGAATCGGCTGCCAAATCGGAACCTGCGGCAGCGCCAAAATAAGCCGGTTAAATAGTTAGAACACAACTGCCGCCCATACTCTTATCAGAGAATGGGCGGCAGATTTATTTCATATACTCATCTCGATATATCAGCGCTTGCTGTCGATGCGCATATGTCCTGATTTCGGATCGTAGCTGACGTTCACATCCAGTGAATCTCGAACGAAAGACAGCGGTACGATTGCGCGACCTCTTTCGAGCATTGGCTTCGCTTCCAGCTTTATAGGCTGATTATTGACTTTGCCTTCGATATCGCCAACTCGGAATTCGATTTCACGGGTGCTGTTGTAGGCATGTACTGTTTTTGATTTGCCGTACCATTTTACCGTACCGCCTGTGTGCTCGAAAATAGCCCGGAATGGCGCAAGCGGTAGTCCGTGCTCCACACGCGGCTGAACATCGAAGGCGATTCTGGTGTCGTCAAAAGCTACATCGAATGTACTCGCACCCAGAATTGTGAGTGCCCCTGCCCCAACCATTGCCCGCTGACTTGACAGTGTTGTCCGTGTCTCGGCTGCTTTGAAGTGCGCATTTGGAGTAGATGCAGTGGTATGAATGGCTGCTTCCGGCTGTGCAGCAACATTTGAAGGCTTGTGCAGCCTGAGCTGCTGTCGCAGCAAACCAATCGATTCTGCAGAATATGGAATTGCAATGGAATGATCAGCAGGCTCAGCGAGCATGGCCAT
>JBBRDM010000025.1:0-38730 GCA_038203935.1 Chthonomonadales bacterium | reverse complement strand
CTCCCGGAACAGGTGTCCGCCACATGGATGTGGAGTAGGTATGCCCTTTGCGAGGGAGAGTGCTGTCGCGGTGCTCTTGTTTTCCCAGAAATTCCCATTTCATTGTGTTTTCCCTGAACCATCCCCGGAATCCGCTATGAGCAGTTCATTGGGTGGAGTGCCTTCACCCATTTCGGCAGGTCGCAGGAGGTAATCGGATTCCATTATTTTGCTGGTATCTCCCGTCCAAATGTGATTCGCATCAGGATAGAAACTCTGGCACCCGCCTGAACCTAATTGAGTAATGATCAGCCATCCTCCCGGTACTGGAGTGCGCCAAATTAATGCTTGTCCGGTACTGAATATACCTGGAGGTTGTGTAGTCGCAAGTTCTTGTTTACCTAAATATTCCCATTGCATTGCCATGGTAACTCCTCCGAGGATGCACTTTTCGAAATACAATTCGTGTTAGATCGGAGTCATTTTTCCGTCAAATCGGATACGCATCTCCTGGGCATTCAGAATAAATTTGAATTCGACTATGAGCATAATTCCAGAGGGAAATACAACGCGGTTAGATAAAACGAAATCGTCATGTTCCACGTCTTTGCCATCGAATTTGAACTGATCGTTTCCACCTGGTTTTCCGGCATCTACCAGAGGAATTGTTCCCTCCAATTTATGCAGGATATCGCCGTCTTCGTACTCGAAATCGACCACTATATTTGTACCCTGCAGCTTCGAAAATGTTCGAGTTACGGGGCCTTTGCGCACCGTATTCACCGAGACGATCCATTTTTCGGGTGAAATATTACTTAGAAGCGCTTTGATAAGGTCAAATGGATTCAATATCCCATCCTCCTAGTTTTAAACGTGAAGGTCCAAGCTGGTCTATAAATTTGATCTCATTCCTGCTGTCACTTCGCTCATTCCTTACGGCAAAGGTATGAAGCGAAAGATTATTCCTATATCTCGTTAGGCTGCACCCTCATCCCCCGCTTTTCTCCCTGATTCCCTCGTGCCTCGGAGGGAGAAGGGAGCGAATAAGGGAACAATTTCCTAACATCCTAAACTTTTTCTGGAACGATGAAAGGCGCACGATACTCACGGGTTAGCATTGCGTTCGCTTCGGGACTGTCGTGAAACCGCTCAGCATGCGCGTCGATCATCAGGTTCGGACCTAGATGATACTCTGCCTGCTGGAGATTAATTCCATTATCAGACAGATGGCTTTCGAATCGGGCAAATGTCTCATACGCTTCTTTATTGTCTCCGAAAGCTTTCGTTTTTTCCTGGAATGGAACGGATTTACCCAGCCGGTAGGAGATATTGCCGAGATGGCAGAGTGCGCTGGAGAGATGCCCTTCCTGAATATCGGCATGCAGTTCAGACTGTTTTCGAGAGCGAACGGCGTCCAGGAAGTTCCCATAGTGGTTTCCGTCTCCCTCAAATTTCTTGACCAGCTTGCCCTCTTTATCCAAAGCTGCTGCAGAAGAGTAGCCAGTGAAAGCGACATAACCCTCCGAACCATAGATGATATTTCCCACCATCACATCGTGATCGCTGTTTGTTTCCAGGCCTCGGACCTCAAAAATAAGCTGTGCCGATCCGTAGTCGAAGAACGCCAGTTCAGTGTTGGGAGTAGTCCCATCATCCTTGTAACCAAATCTGCCGCCCAGTCCCATCACACTCTTAGGCAGTCCCTTCTGGTTAAGCGCCCACCGGGCCACATCCATCTGGTGAATTCCTTGATTGCCCATATCGCCATTGCCATAGTCCCAATTCCAGTGCCAGTTGTAGTGAAATCGATTCGGGTTGAATGGGCGTTTGGGTGCAGCGCCCAGCCAGATATCGTAGTCTACTCCTGTCGGAACCTCGGCATCCTGCAGCATTCCGATTGATTTGCGGCGCTTATAGCATAGGCCGCGAGCCAGAGTAACTTTTCCGATATGGCCGGAGTGAATGTAGTCGATAGCATCGATCGAGCCCTGCATCGAGCGAATCTGCGTTCCAGTCTGGCAGATTTTCCCATATTTGCGGGAAGCCTCCACCATGCGCCTGCCTTCGCTCACATTGTGGCTGACCGGTTTTTCGACGTATACGTCTTTGCCCGCCTGCATTGCCCATATCGCCGCCAGAGCGTGCCAGTGATTGGGTGTAGCAATGGATACGGCATCGATGGATTTATCTTCCAGCAGTTTTCGGATATCCTGCTCGCCGCGAGGTTTTGGTTTGCCTGCCTTTTCGATAGCCGACTGTGCCCGGAGTATACAACTCTCATCCACGTCGCAGATGGCTACGAGATCCACTCCATCCGAACTGAGATAGCCTTTGACATGGTCCATTCCCCGGCCATGCACTCCGATACAGGCTATTCGAATCCGATCATTAGCTCCTTTGTATTTCCTGGTTTTACCCGATAAAACGGAGTTAGCAGATCCAATTCCATCCGCTCCAGCAATAGCTGCGGCAGCCAGTAAAGACTGCTCCAAAAAGCGCCTGCGCGATATCCCACTCATGGAATCTCTCCTTAGATGCTCAGATTATTATCCGTTTAGGCGATTGCTTTAAAAATTCCTCCTTAAAACACCTGTGTATCTGGAGTGCAAACACACATAATACATTTAAGTGTGATCTTCTATCATTATCCATTCTCATGTATCTGGCCATCAACGATTCTTCCTTATATTCGCTGAGTTTCCAGTTTCATGGGTGAAGGAGCCTTTCCTTGCCTCACGTACTTCAACTTGAAAAACGTCTGCTCTTCTGCCGTATCGCTGTGTGGATGAGCGCTCTCTGTGTTGCCATTCTAATCTATCGATCTGAATTTCCAATGGGCTGGCAGGCTGCCGCTTTTGGGGTTATCTTTGCTGCTATTTGGTCCCGAGCAAAAGATGCATCGAGCAAATTCCCATTTATCTTAAGTTCCAAAAAGAAAATACCAGCCTCACGATCCATGGTGAATGAGTTTGAAGATTTGGAAGCCAAAACCAGGGAAAGAATTACTCTGCGTAAAATTGATGTGGGAATGGATGTAGCTGCAGTTACTATGTTCATTCACTATACCGGAGGTTTTAGCAGTCCATTTGCTCCCCTGTTGTTTTTCTGCGTGTTCGAGGGATACGCGCTGCTGGGAACAGCGAATGCTTCCTATACGGCGCTCATCGCGGCTCTGCTGAGCCTTATTCATCTCAATACCGGACTGATAACAAGAAATGCAGCCGTTTTGTATGGATTCGCTACGGCGACACTCATTTTATCCGCAGTATTTATCGGTTGGAATCAGATGCTGACACGCTATACCGAGAACACTCCCAATCACGATGGAGATCTTGGTGAAGAGCTCAAACGGACTCGAACTGCTACCGGGCTGCTTCGATCGAAACAGGTGCTGGAACAGCAGCTGGAAGATCTGGAAGGCTCCCATCGCCAGCTTCGATCTACCTACAAAGAAGTGGCTTTGCTGCATCGAAAACAGAAATCTCAGATAGATAACCTTCGCGCTGCAGGACATCTGCTGGAGACTGCCGTAAGCGCGCCAGTCGAGCATTCCCAGGCAGCCGGCGCGTTCTCTGCTCTGCTGCACGAGGTGGTGGATTTGATGGATGCAGGCGGAGGCGCTATCTGGCTGTATTCTGAAAGCAGCGATACGATGCAGGTGCGAGCGGCACTCGGAAAAGGCTCGGAACTGCTGCGTACGGAAATTATTCATCAAGTTTCCAAGCTTAGCTTAAATGAATTAAAAACTATCTGCGAGAGACAGCTTGTCAGTAATACGAACACTGGCGCCGCACAAGAGATGGAATTACTGCCAGAACCATTCAGCGCTGTAATCAACGCTGCAATACTGGATTCTTCACTCGAAGTTGCAGTACTGGATTCTTCACTCGAATCCACAGTGGAAATAGAGGAGGAAGAAGAAGCTGACGCAGAAGAATCAACAGAGCATAACATAGAATTGGATTACGAAAGCAGTCTAAATAGTATCGACAAGCTGACTATTAATCCCACTTCGCTGGTGGTACTTCGCGAGACGCGGACCGAAGGAAATGAGTTTGGGGCGCTGGTTGGAATTGTGGGTATTAGCGAGCCTCGCGGAGCAATTCACTACAATGCCTCTGATAACGAAAGGCTGCAAAATATAGCCGCTCCCCTTGTCGTCGCACTCAACAATATTGAACAGCGGCGGAATATCCATCGCAAATTAAGGGAAACGTCGCTGCTCTATGAGATGAGCCAGCTTATGCAAAGCGCAACAGACATCAAGCAGGTTTATCAGGCCATACTCGATCAGGTCAGAGAATTGGTTACCTGTGAAAACTGTACCCTTTTCATGCTGGATAAAACCAGTTCCTTTCTGGAGGAAAAAGCTTCCGCAGGCAATATCGTAAATCTGCTTAGCCACTATATTTTTGAAAAGGGAAAAGGGATTTCCGGCTGGGTTGCCAGCAGTGGCCGCCAGCTTGTAATACCCGATTTAAAGCGTGAAACCAATCTGCTGAATATTGAAATGATTCCACCACGAATACGCTCATTCGTAGCCATTCCTTTGAAAGTTCATGGAAATGTGATCGGGGTGATCAGTGTCAGCCATTCTCAGCCAAACGCCTTCAATGCAGAAGAGATACAGCTGATGAATACCCTCGGAGTGCAGGCTGCCTTTACTATCGAACGGACAGAAACTTTTCACGCGATGGAGCTTCTGGCTATCACCGATGGACTTACCCAGTGTTACAATCACAGGTACTTTGAAATGCGGCTCGATGACGAGCTGCGCCGATGCAAACGGTACGATCTTAATCTATCTATGATTATGGTCGATGTCGATAATTTCAAATCTATCAATGATCATTATGGACATGCTACCGGGGATGCAGTAATTCAGCAGCTGGGAGCCCTGCTGAGAAAATCGGTACGGGATACGGAAATTGTAGCGCGCTATGGAGGCGACGAGTTTGCTCTCATTCTTCCGCAGACAACCTGCGATCAAGCGTTGATCGCTGCGGAACGTATCCGAGCCAATGTTGATTCTTCCCGCTTCCTGGCCGCTGACGGACATGTAACCCTCCGCGTGACTGTGAGCCTCGGGGTATCTCACGTGGCAGAAACAATGCACAATCGAGTTGATTTGCTGGAAGCAACGGATAAAGCGCTCTATGCAGCTAAGAGGGGGGGAAGAAATAGAGTTCAGCCTAATCCGGGTACGCCGGATGCCCGCCCGCTTAATCAGGCCGTAGTATCTCAGATTGAAGCGAAGAATCATGCTGTCGATAAAGCGAATGCTGTGCTGGTGTAGTGTTCTGATGACTGCAGGAATGCTTTACGAAAGCGAAAATGATGCGGCAGATAGCGCTCTATCCGCCGCATCGTTGTATCTGGGATCCCCATACAACTCTCGATGGAATCGAGGCATTCCGCCTCACGTTGACGCTCAACCTTGCAGTGTGATATAATGCATTGCTCACATAAGAACTTCTGTAAGTCGAAATACCGCGCGCTCAGTACTCAAAGTCCGTTTTCGAGCGAATGCGAACGAGAGAGGAAAGCAAGAAATTGTCCATGGATGAAGTCAGCTCGCTAAAGCAAAAAATACACCAGCTTGAATGTGAACTGGCGGAACAGAAACAACGCACCTCCGAACTGGAGCGAGCTAAACCCGGATCCGGATCGGATGTCGGTGAACTTCCCATCGCTGTTAATGAATTTGAGGAGACGCTTCGCCGGCTCGTCCAGCGGACTGCTATGATCGTGCAGGCTGAAAAATGTGTGATCATGGTTCGTGATAGGGAATCAGGTGATTTCTTTGCCCGTTCTCCAGCATTCGGAATGAATGAGGAGGAAGTGGCAAAATTTCGTGTGCCTATGCAGGAAGGAATTTCTGGGGAAGTTTTCCGCTCAGGCAATCCGACCATTTTTCATGATGCCGAACACAACACACTCGCACTACAGGAAAATCTTCCTAATTTGCGTGTGCGTAACGGGGTTACTGTCCCGCTCATCGTTGAGAAGCGAGATGACGACAGCCGTGTGATAGACCGGCTGACCATTGGTGTGCTGCACTGTTTTAACAAGCGTTATAGCGGCGAGTTTATCGATGAAGATGTACGCCTCTTAGAACGCCTCTCCCGGAACGCGGCAGCCGTGATTGCTAACGCACAAATGTTCCAGGAAGTGGTCGAAGAGAAGCAGAAACTCGTACATACTCTGGAAAGCATCACTGCTGGTCTCATTCTAATAAACCAGCATGGCCGCATTGGGCAGATGAATGCCCAGGCCCGAACCATGTTTGAAGTGGGCGAAGAGGCGCTCGGCAAACCCATGGAGGAAGTGCTGAAGCACGAAGAGTGCCTGGCCATTATCAATCGTAAAATATCGGAAGCTGCCAAGCTCACCGATGATGAAGTCGTCGAAACTGAAACGGATGATCTTCCAAAAACTCCGGATGAAGTATCGATCTTTGACAGCGAGGCAGAAGAGTATATCTACCAGGTGCATGCTGCCGCGGTTCGCGACGATTCTGAAAAGCCAATCGGGACGGTCGTCATCTTTAACGATATTACAGATATTCGCAATGTCGAGCGCATGAAAACCGAATTTGTTTCCATTGTTTCCCACGAACTTCGAACGCCGCTAACTCCCATGAAGGGATTTGTGCGCACGCTGTTGGACGATGAAAATGAAGAATGGTACACATTGGAAGATCGGCGTGAATTTTATACCATTATCGATTCCAATGTAGATCGACTGAGCCGCCTTATAAACGATCTGCTTAATGTATCCCGTATAGAAAAAACTGGTGTTGAAGGCATCGAAATGAACTGGGAGGATGTGGATATAAGAAAATCCGCAGAAGCCGTCCTGGATATTCAAAAAGGGATGACCGACCAGCACACCTTCGTTATCGACTTCGAGCCTGAATCAATTATTGCGGAGACAGATCCAGATAAAATTCAGAATATCCTGCAAAATCTGGTCTCCAACGCAATTAAATATTCTCCGGCAGGAGGCGAAGTGCGTATCATCGGGCGAATCGAGAACGATACTGAAAGTTTGTTGATAGGTATCAAAGATCAGGGGATGGGTATTCCGGAGACTGCTCAGAAAAAGCTGTTCACGAAATTCTATCGCGTCGATAATAAAAGCACACGAAAAGTTGGTGGAACAGGAATAGGGCTGTTTCTCGTCAAAAACCTTGTCGATGCTCACAAAGGCCAGATATGGGTAGAAAGTGAAGCCGGACAGGGCACTACTTTCTGGTTCAGAATACCGCTTCATCATCCTAAAGCGCCCGGTTCCGAATCCGAATCAGAGTCTTCAGAAGTTGACTGATACAATGGTTGATATTCGTATTCTGCGAGAACCAGAAGCCGCAGATCTTCCTTTGCCATCCTACGCGACTCCAGGTTCTGCAGGATTAGATATTTGCGCTGCCCTTCCTATCGATAATCCAGCTGTTCTTCTTCCCGGTCAGCGCGCACTTATCAGTACGGGTTTTAGATTTGAAGTGCCGCCAGGATACGAGCTTCAGGTTCGCCCACGCAGCGGACTTGCAATCAAACATGGAATCGGGATTTTGAACGCACCCGGTACCATCGATTCCGACTATCGAGGCGTGGTACAAATTATTCTTATAAACTGGGGGTCTGAACCTTTCACGGTGCGGCGCGGCGATAGGATTGCTCAGATTATTCCAGCCACGGTAGTCCAGGCATCACTGAAATTGGAAAACATTTTACAGGATTCTGATCGTGGGGCTGGTGGATTTGGAAGTACGGGGGTACAGTCTCCGTAACCCTGTAAGGAACTTTGACATGAGTATAAACGAATGAGATGCCCGAACTGCAATTCAGATATCCAGAATAGTGCCGTCATCTGTGAAAACTGTGATAAAACTCTTCCCTATGCAGATATCACCGTGCAGCTAACAGATAATCAAGAATTTTCTCAATCTTCCAACTCCCCTGCACCTGCTGATCTCGATCCAAAAGCGCGCGTTCACAATCTTCTCACACAGGCCAACCTTTGCAGACTCCGCAAACAGTGGACAGAAGCCATCGATTTCTGTGTATCTGTGCTGAGGATTGCCCCGGATGATCTGGCTGCGCATGCGCTGCTGGGAGATATCTATCGTGATCAGGGTAAGTGGGAAGATGCTATTCAGTGGTATCGAATGACCTTCGATCTCGGTGCCAGCCCCGTTGATAAAAGCAAGCTGGAGGCTGCCGAACAGGAATATGCCCAGGTTATAGCGAGAAGATCTTCAAGAAGTTTCGGATCCGGCAAGCTGCCGCCAATCGAGGAAGAAGGTCTTGCTGCAGGCACTGTAAACCTTCTTGGGATATCACCACAGCGCTGGCTGCGCGGTATTACCTTTACTTCAATTGCATGTGCGATACTCATGGTGATTGGGCTGTCTGCCCTGCCGCGGCTCAGGCACTCCTCTCCTCCCGCGCACCAGTCGAATAGTTCGCCGACCAGTTTGAACACCACCATTTTGCCAGACATACCCGCGAGCCAGGAGATGCCGCTCAGCAGATCTGGCGCTGCTGGCGGCCAGGGATTTAGAGCAGATACGCCAAACTCAAACAGCGCTCTCGCCCCTGCGCCGATGGTAGCCAACACGCCGCTGGGAGCAAGATTGATTCCTAAACCACGTACGGATGGGAATATTCCACCTGCACCTGTAAATGGCGCCGCTCCGCTGCCCTCTGTCGTTGGTCAAGATGTGACCGGAGTCGGTGAGAAAACAGCATTTATTTCGCTTATCAGCCGCTCCAATCCACTGACCCTCTCTAATGGAATGAATGTGGTTCAAGCCATACCAGATCATCGAAGTGATACCGTGGCTATACAAATCGTCGCGAGCTCTACTGGATCAGAGGACGGCATTCCTTCTAGGGAGCAGTTGGTCCGTACCTGCTTCAGAGCCGGAAAAGCTATTTTCGATTCAGATCCTACTCTGTCCCACGCTGCAATCACTATTGTCACGGATAGTTCAGGAGCGAATGGGGAGAGCAGATTAGCGGTTTCAGAGGTAGATCGTGGCCAGATATATGCGTCATCGCCGGAAACGGAACCTTCGGATACGCTGGAAAAACGAATGACTGCATTTCATCTGCTGATGCCTTAAGACTGGCAATTCGAGCTTAAAGCAGCAAAAGCTCCCTGCTTTCCTCTATACTTCTGATCATCACACTTTAGGTATCCCCAAAAGTAGAGGGATCTTTGCCGTCCGATTCCGCGGCGATGATCCGCCACTCCATCGTGTGGTATATGCCGCCGAAATGCTGCACATCTACGCGTTTCCAATGCACAGTAATATGACCGCGATAGTCTTCCGCGGTCATCTGCGATTCTTTATGACGGACTATCAAATCAAAACGGGAAATCGCGGTATCGCCATCGTTCTCAAAAGTAAGATTACTGCAGTCCGCTTCCAGTTTGCCGGACACTCGAAACGCACGCGATATGAGCAGTGCAAGCGTGTCGGGATGCATATTGGCAATCGTGACATCTGGCCCGGAGGCGATATATGCCATCAAAGCTCCCACATTTTTTTCTGCTACTGCTTTTTGCATCTCCTGAATCATGCCGTCTGCCGATTCTTTCGTAAGGGTTTTTGAGCTCGGTCTGGACAGTATAAATGCGATAACCAGACTCACCCCAAGCGCCAGTGATATCAGAAGCATGATCCACGATTTTCGCTGCATGTTGTAATCCTCTCCAATACCTCATTGTACACAGTTGATGACGTATCGTCAACCAGGAAATACATTTACCCTGGGCAGTCTTGAAGTGAGCGACACAGGGATTTCATGCGCTGTAGTTTCAATCAATGCTGCAACATCTTCAATTAAAATACTTTCACTGCCGCTTTGCCCGATACAGACTGCTTCGTCTCCAGCCTGTGCATTTGTTATGTCCGTCACATCCACCACCGTCTGATCCATACATACCCGCCCTAGAATCCTAGCCCGCTGACCACTTATAAGCATATCACCGCAGTTCGATAGCCGCCTTGGATACCCATCACCATAACCTATCAGCACCGTTGCAGCACGTGTAGGCCGGGTGAGAGTACACGTAGCTCCATAGCTTATGGTATGCCCAGTCGGGAGTTCTCTGATCTCCGCAATTTTTGCTTTTAGAGCCAGCGCCGGTTTCAGCTTTTTCAGAGAAGGATGCTGTTGCGCTGCCTCTTTAGTGAATGGAGAGATTCCGTAGACGAGAAGGCCAGGCCGAACAAGATTGGCAGGCAGTTTGGATTCTGAAAATATATCTGCACTGTTTGAACTGTGTATCCACTCAAATTCCGCTCCAGCGGACTGCAGTTCGCTTAGCGTGGATTGAAAAAGCGCTGTCTGCTTAAGGTGGATGAGGCTGTCTGGGTGCTCAGAATCAGCAAAGTGTGTGAAGAGACCGGATATATTCAATCCAGCAGATTTCGCTTTACGCCACAAATCGACAGCCTGGCCCGGCAGTACGCCAGACCGCCCCATGCCAGTATCTATATCTAGATGGACAGAAGCGGCCATCCCTGGCTTTTGAACCCGTGAGAGAGCATCCAGCAGCACATAGTCACCGAGGAGTACGGTAATATTCAGGCGCAGGATATCAGGCGCATCCTGCGGGGTGGGCACGCAGGTGAGAAATAGTGGCGCGGCGATATTTGCTGCCCTCAGCGCCTCTGCTTCGTCCATGGTGGCGACCCCAAGCCAGGCAGCGCCAGAATCGATTGCGGAAATGGCTGTAGGTATTAAGCCGTGGCCATAAGCATTACATTTTACGACTGCCATCAAATTGCTCGGCTTTTTGTGAACATTTAGGATATCGAGAACAGTCCTTATATTGTTCTTTACAGCACCCAAATCGATTTCAATCCATGCCCTTGTCTGATTTTTATCCTGTAATGGATCAGTCATGCCGCTATTCCCTGATTTCAGGTCTTTCTATCGAGCAGACGCCGCATCGCTTCTGCCATGGGATTATTTGGTTCAGAATCGGAATCGTTGGAATCGCGAAGTTCCGTATCCGCATATTGGCGCCACTCTTCGCGTTCTGGATCCTCCAAGAATCCATCTCGTGATTCCGGCTCCAGCCAGTTTTCTGGGAGTTCCAACTCCAGTTCTGAGGCGGCTTTGACTACTTCTGAAGGCGGGACCCATAACACTCCTAGCTCTTCGAATTCGTCATCAGGATTCAATATGGGAATATCGTCAAGAACCGGAATCGGAATTTCCGATACGTATACAAGCCGTTTCAGAATATAGTCGTATTGTTTGGAAGCAAACAAGATTTCGGATGCTATATTCAGCTGACGAATACCAGCGCCTTCTTCCATGCGCTCCGGGGTGGTGAGCTTCATTTCAAAAAGACAGAGCGATACATCGTCGATCTGCCAGACACCATCCAATTCTCGATAAAGCGTGCCGTGCCTTCCGCTGCGAAGGCGCTGCTCCCAGGTAAGAATTCTTTTCTCCTGGAGAGGAATAATTGGTGCTAACCAGTGGCGAACAGCCTGTTCGACGACACCACCGAGATACTCGCCTGTAGCGCGAGGGCCGCCTCTGGAGGGGCGTTTATCCGCCATTCGCCGCATGAAAGCCACATATTCTTCATCTGCAGGAGTAACAAGATGAATGTTTCGATAACTATCATTAATATTCTGGCGCATTAGGAAAATTGTTCTCTTTCAGAATATACATCGAAATGCTGAAAATATGGGTATCTTATTTTAGCCATACTAAACCAGCAGGCAGTAATTCAATCCATTCGAGGAGTGTACCCTTGATTCAAAATAGTATTAGAAGATTCAGTGTAATTTCTTTCTCAGTCATTGTAAATAGCTCTTTACTTCTATGCTGTTCTAAAGTTTATGCTCAGCAAAGTGAAAAAAAGACGACACCCCTGCCCTCTACTACTACCCAGGAACGTATGGTGAATTCGGTTGGGCTTGAAGAAACTCCTCCCCTTGGATGGCATCCTGATTTTATTGGGGCATGGCGCGGCGATTTCGATCTCTCGCTGGGAGTGAAAATCTGGACCGATACTTTTAATTTCAGAAACCTGACATTGGGTGGCGCGGTCGATATAGCTCCTGGAATCAGAGCACGCGCACAGTTCCGGCGGCGTGAGGGGGAAAAACATTTTTTTCAGGGCGATACCGACGAAGCCTATATCGAAGCGTTCAACCAATATCGGGGTTCTGCTTTCGACGGGGGTATAAGCGTGCGTGCGGGGCGGGTGCGCTATCTCCATTTTCCGTATCCCGATGCTATTTCTCAGTTTGACCAGGTGCCGGGAATTTCTGATTTAACGGGAGGAATCGCAACGGATTATCGGGATCTGGTGCTGCAGGCCGAAGCGGCTACACATGGCGGGTGGGGGGCGCATATTGGCGGTCTTGCGCAGATTTTTGGGTCGAATTCTCATAGTAATATCATTGATGCTTATGCATTCTACCGCAGCGATTTTGGCCGCGGCTGGCACGTAGAAGGCAGGATAGGCGATATTGCTCTCCGTTTTGAACCGCTCGGGAGACCAGGCCAACCGGGTCAGGATATCTATCTGGGCAAACAGCTCGGCGAGTTCAATCTTGGTGTGCTCTATGAGAAAAAGGATACGGAACGTGAGTTCTCCGGAGTGATGGTGCAGTTTCGGCCTGGCAGCGTAACACGACAGCTAGGACATGTTGGATTTGACTACTCGCGCAGGCCAACTGGAATAACCATGCAGTTCCCGCTATGGCACGGGCGGATGCGAGAGAGCAGATTTGTTCATTCCGGAGACTATCTGGTGGGAGAAGTACGAGCAGTTAGAATTAAAACTCTCTGGCAGCAGGGTTTCTTGAGAAACCAGTACGAACATCGGCTCGCAAGCTGGGGTGAGACCGGCGACTCTAAACTTCGATGTGTGGTTACTGAAGAGCCGTGGTATCTTCAGACGGAAGCGCTGGTCAGTCCTCATCTGGTTCCAGATGCCCGGTGGGAGCACGATCGAATGGGACCTGGCCAGTTCGTACAAAGAGTGACCTACCGTTACTATCGCTCTCGTCCTCCCGGTCAGACGAACTCCGCAATATAAAGCCAGCGGTCTTTCATCAGTCCTAATGAAGCGTCAAATCTCTGGGATTTCCGCAGAAAATAGATCCATCTAGGATTATCATTTTCTGCGGAAATATCAACTTGCGTGAGGAAGATGGGAGAGATATTCAGGCTCGTCTATTTCTTTGAGGGCATCGCCAAACAGGCATTTTGCCAGGGATACCGCTTCGCCTGGAGCAAGCTCATGCTTAATCGAATGCGCCATAAGATGCATGGGAAGCGGTTCCTGCCATCCTGTCGACTGCACATAGTAGATACCGCCAAGGAGATGGGCTCCATTTCTCCAGTAAAATTCGATACGCCGGCGAGCAAATGCGCGTTCATTGGGATCGAGCGTAATGGCTGGATTTTGAACTTCGAGGATAAGGGCAATAGCATCAGGCCACTCGCTGCGCACGCGGTTCAATAGCTCGGTATAAAATTTAACTCCCACACCTTGATTCCGAGATTCCGGGGCAATGGCTAAATACCAGAGTACCACTACTTTGCATTTAGGTTCGTTGGTGTATCGGCTCATTCCGATTAGTTTGCCCTGGGTATCGAGCACGGCCATCAGTTTTTCTTCTGAGGCTTCCCCTCTCATTTTGAGCCGCAGAATGCGATTGTGGTCGCTCACCCGCATCTGTTCATTCAGAGGAAATGAGGACTGATAGAGATCGAGCCAATCATCGTAGTATGGGTCGTCCAGCGAAACGATTTCATGATACTGGAGATCATCTGCCATACGAACGCTCCTACATCTGCATCTTCAAATACGATGCTGAACGAGCTAATCCATTCTGTTTGTTTGGATCCGGGTTGCCGCACTCCAGCGCCATATATCCGGTGTAGCCAATCTCTTTTAGCGCTGCAAAACCTGACTTGAAATCAGTATGCCCCAGGCCGGGCATTTGTCGGTTGCTGTCCGCAAGGTGGACATGCGCGATATGTTTGCCCGCGGATTTTATAGCTGCTGGAATATCGTTTTCCTCAATACTCATGTGGAAGAAATCCGCCATGATTTTAATATGGGGGTTTCCCACACGTTCACATATATCCACCCCATCTTGAAGAGTTCGTATCAGATGAGTTTCGTAGCGATTTAATGGCTCGATCAGCAGCATTGTTCCTGCTTTGGCTGCAGTCTGTCCCCATTCGTCGCAGAGTTTAGTGAACAGGTCTTTTTCGAGATCAATTGCAGTGGCGAGCGGGGATAGATCCGGGATCCGCGGGCTGCCAAATATGGGAACCATGATAAGGCCGCTCATGCCCAGGTCACCAGCTACCTGCAGCAATAGATGCATGTCCTCGGAAGCGATTTCACGTTCATGTTTATCCGCATCGACCGGGCATCCCCGGAACCCCGCGCAGATGCTGGACGGTTTCACGGTGTGGCTGGCGGTCAGACGCTTTATCTCTGCGGCTCTCTCCCCAAGATTGCTGCCCCAGAATTCAATGCCTTCATATCCAGCCGCAGCTAAATTATCTAGTTTTTCCTCGAGATTCTTTCCTACTGCCAACCCCTCCTGGCATGCCAGTTTCATACACTACTCCTTGCGAACAATTTATAAATTACCACGACTATTTTTCGCAAGACAGTTCAGAAATCCTTCCTGCTTTTCAATCTGCTAAGTAGATTAATCCGGAGCAATGGTAGAATTAAAATAGAGGAAAATATTGTCCAAACCATTTGATGCTTCTGCCGAGCCGTTCGTTGAATCGAGACTTCTTGCAGGGCAGCAATTTCTTGAACATCTCGGAGTATTTGCCGAACTAATGATCAATGAATTAATGCTGTAGTTGCAGCAGCTGATCGTATGCTGCTTATAAATATCCCGGATAGCTAGTTTTCTTCTATTCGAACCAGTGTGGAATTGAAACGACATAGGCTCGCCTGATCGCTTAGCCATTTTCGATCTGAACTCGAACCAATGTGGAGTTGAAACTGATATACAAATGCACGAGTATTTATGAGGCAATCAGTTGTACTTTAAGCGTGTTAGGTGGTATATCCGAGGGGTAAGAACAAATTTGGCTGATAGTTCATTAGCTCTTAGAGAATAGATGTGATCACAGTGGTGAGACAAATGATCACACCATTTTAACGTTTATCCTATTTGGTAGTTAAAAGGCAGGGGTTGAGGGCAAAGTTTACAGCCTGCTCGAAGGTCAGCAATCTGGCCTGGTCAATGGACTTCGCAAAATTTTCCTCCCCCAATTCCGCACGCATAAAGGGCAGAGATTCGTAATCGACACGGTCGACTGGAGGCAATGGAGTGTTAAGTATGACCCTCTGCCTTTCTGAAACCTCGAACAGTATAACTGCCCGAGTATATTCAGCGCGGGCAGCAGCAACCTGAGCATAACCCTCCAGACAGCGAATGAGTCCCAGCGGATCGCCTATCGACTGCATTAACTGAACAGCTTCCGCAAATAGTACAGCCGGCGATTCCAGATCACCCTGCATCATATAAACGACCCCCAGTTCCCTGAGATTATATGCAATTCCGCCAGGGTCATTCTTTCTGCGATTCATTTCAAGAAATTCTTCAAGCCGCAGGCGGGCATCATCCCAATCGCGCTCTACGCGAGCCAGTAAGATCCTCGCCCCTTTGGCATAATCGATACTGAACTGTCCTCCATTTTTAGCAACCGCTGCCCCTTCCTCCAGGATCGGACGCGCGGATTCCAATTCGCCCTGCCTTATCAGGCAGACACCAAGATCAGTCAGCGCATCCGCTAATCCTGCCGAATTGCCGCTGGCTCGCCGAAGGTCAACGCGGCGCTGGATGAATTCCTGACATTGGACCAAATCAGCTGTGGTATGACCCAGGACAATTAAAGGAGCGCATTGGAACTCCTCTTCGCCTCGATGCTGCGCGAGATCGAGAGATGCCAGAGCGAGAGATTCAGCCAGGGCGATATCAGACTGTTTCATTGCGAGAAAAGCGGCGGTAAATAATGCTCTCATGCGTTCATTCGACTTGCTGTCGGTATCCTTGTCCAATGCCCTTCCGAGCCAGACACGTCCTTCCGTATAATTTCCCGTATCAGCCCAGTATTTAAGCAGTGCGGAGCACATAGTTAAAGCAGGCATTGCGCCATCGGGGTCATCGAGTGAAAAAGACAATGCCTCTCGCAGGTTATCACGCTCCATTTTGCACCAGGCCACGTCTTCGCGATGCGATTCTAATGCACACGAGAAGTAATCACGATGCTTCCTTCGTATTTCCTGTCCCTTATCTAACGCTTTCCGTCTGTCTCGAGCGTACTGCCGGGTCATTTCCAGCAGACGGTAACGACCTTGTCCAGACCGTGACTCATACACCACCAGCGACTTATCCACCAGTGCTGTCAGTATCGCGACCGTATTCTCCTCACCTGCAAGGCTGATCGCTTCTGCAGCTTCGAGAGTCCACCCGCCGCGAAAAACCGATAGATTTCGCAGCAGGTTTTGCTCGGATTCACTCAAAAGATCGTAACTCCAGTCGAGCGTCGCATGCAGGGTACGGTGTCTGGGTAGAGCCGGACTGCCGCTGCTGAGCAGCCGAAATTTCGTATCCAGCCGATCAGCAATTACCTCAGGGGAGAGACTCCGAAATCGTGCTGCGGCAAGTTCGAGTGCAAGTGGAACGCCATCCAGGCAGCAGCAGATAGATGCAATGAGCGGCGCATTCGCTGGCGTGAGCTGGAATGCAGGCGCAGCAGAGAGGATACGATCCAAAAGCAAAGAGACAGATTCGAACTGTCTCAAACGACTAAGATATGCACTGGAATTTTGAGCAGGCGAATTTTCATGCGGTACAGGGAGCGGGGAAATCGGTATAACGATCTCACCAGAAGCGTTGAGCGGCTGCCTGCTAGTGCATAAAATAGTTAGGTTCGGGCAGTTTATAAGTAAATCGTTTGCAAGTGAGGCGCAGCTTTCAACGATATGTTCTGCATTATCCAGGATAAGCAGAAGCTGGAGAGGCTGTAGATGTCGTCGCAGCGCATCCTGCATCGTGATCCCAGGATTCGGATGAAGATTGAATGTCGAGGCGACAGTTTGGGGAACATCGGCCCCGGCTTTAGTAGAACTCAAATCGGTAAAACAGACTCCGGAAGAGTAGTTTTCTTTTTCTGCTTGTGCGACAGATAGCGCCAGTCGGGTTTTACCTACTCCGCCAGTACCTACCAGAGATACTAGCCGTGCTGTTTGCATTGCTGCGCAAATCTGATTCATTTCCTCGCAGCGCCCGATGAAGGAAGTGAGCGGATACGGCAGATTATTGAATGGAGATGCTGCTTTATGTGTTGGAGAGAGATTAAAATTTATTCCCGCCGGCAATTGGGCTTTAGCCTTCAAACTATGATATAGCGTCAGAGTTGATGGGGCTGGTTCCTGATTGAGTTCATTCCTCAGATGGTGCCGTAACTCGCGATACTGCCGCTCTACTCCAGCAAAGTCGTTGAGCAGCCCCAGGGTTTCCATTAACTTACACTGGGCATCCTCACGCAGCGGTTCGCGCGATGTCAGGCGTCTGAGCCATTGTGCCGCCTCGTGAAGATTGCCACTCTGTATTTCATTCTGGGCCAAATCCTCCAATGCTTTCAGATAAGCATGTTCATATACGATACGTTCAGAAAATATCCACTCTTCGTGGCATCCCTCCAAAAGTTCCCCACGGTAGATCGAAACAGCTTCCTGTAATGCGAGAGTGTCTTTACAAGCTCTCCTCGACTCGAAATTAATCAAGTCACAATCGACACCGATGAGATTAAAGCCCAAGGAGTGACGATTAGGAGAAACAAGCCGACAAGCTTCCGTGCCGAGCATTTTACGAAGCTCGCTCAGGTTACGCCGTAAGTTAAACAGGGCGGAAGGTGTTTCCGCTTCAGGCCAGAGAGTAGCGGCAAGCCAGTGCCGATCCACTTCTCTGCTTCGATGCAGAATTAGAAGAGCAAGTATCCATCCTGATGCTCGTGCACGAGGGTTCGGAACCGATTCTCCCGCAATGGTGAGATGAAATGCACCGAACAGATTGATGGATAGTTTAGTTGAAACAGCAGTATACGCAGTCTGAGTCAAATGGTTGTCCTTGCTGGCTTTAATGAACTACATCTAATGCAGGATTCATGCCATTTGGCAAAAATTCCTGCTTTTCGGTAACGGTTTGGGTAACGGCAACGACCGATGCGGGTAACGCCGGCATGATATTCTTACTGTGAGGCTTCTCCTTAGAGCTTCCACAGCAGAATGTTAAATTAATCAACACTCACATTAATTTCTCGAAAGGACTTTATTAAATGGTTAAGATCCGCCTTCCTCTTAGATTTGCCGCGTGCGCTGCTCTGTGCCTATGTACACTCGCAAAGGCCCATGCTCAGTTCACATACGCCTTCTTTCCAAACGATATCACCGTCAATTATGCTGTTACACCCACCGATTTTGCTATTGTAGGTTATGCCGGTGGCAGTTTCGTTAACTTTCTCGCTCCCTCATCTCCTACAGTCAATGTCGTCAGTGGCGGCTCCATCAAGACCGAACTGGATGTTTTCAATAGCAGTACAGTCAACATAAGTGGAGGTAGTGTCGGAAAAATCGGTGGCTTCAATTTGAATGCATTGGACAGCAGCACAATAAACGTCAGCGGGGGTGTTGTAATCAATGTGGAGGCTGTTGACAACAGCACCGTCACTTTCAGTGGCGGGATGGTAAATGCATTAAGTGCTCTTGTTAATGCAAAGCTCTTTGTGACCGGAGGCACTATCTTATATGACCTGACCGCAATAGGACACAGTGTAACCAACATAAGCGGAGGAAGTTTTGGCTCTGGTTCTGCCGTTTTAGCTGATAGTATAGTCAATTTCAGTGGCGGCAGCTTTGGCGGTGGTATCAGTGCATCAGATAATAGCACTACTAACGTTAGCGGCGGAAGTTTTGGTTCACGTTTGTTCGCGAACGATAATAGTACTATCAAAGTCAGTGGCGGCACATTTCAGCAGTCTGATAATATAAATTTCTTTGATTTTACCACCGGTGGTTTCACCATCATCGGGACCAACTTGATAGCGATTAGTGTCGGCGCAGATCCACTGTATGGCGGGACAAATTACGATCTATCTGGAACGTTGGCAGATGGTACCGATCTTAGTGGTTATATTTTAAACGTGCATCCCGGCTCCGCATTCAAACTGCAAAACGCATCCACAGTTCCCGAACCAGGCGATCTTGCTCTCTTGTTTGGCTTTTGTTTAACAGGAATAGGCGTACTTATACGCAACAAAAAATTAAATTTCACACGCGTTGATTCCATGGGATCAGCATTCTCACACAAACACTAAAAGGAACACATAATATGAACGCAACTCGTTACTTCACCTGCGCTGCATTTTGTGCCGCTCTCAGCCTGAGCTTTTTACCCGGAGCTCATGCGCAGTTTACGTACACCTTCTTTCCCACCAACAGCACCATCAATTCTGATATAGGAACAGATTTTGCAACTGTCGGATTCTCTGGAGGAAGTTATGACGACAATTTCAATCGCCATTTCACTGGCCCTTCTTCCCCAACCATTAATGTGATTGGTGGATCTAACGACGTAGTCGAGATGGACATCTTTCATTACAGCAAGGTCAATCTCATCGGTGGGAGCGTCGGATTCATGGTCGCCTATGACCACAGCAATGTCAACATATCCGGAGGAAGTACGTCCTTCCTGCTTTCCTTCGATCAGAGTACAGTTAATATGACCGGCGGCAGTATCGATGAACTGGACGGCCAGGGCAAAAAAGTCACGGTCAGCGGCGGCACTATCACCAGCCAACTGGCTGCCAACAGCAAAACCGACTACATGGGCAACTCGCTCGGAAGCAGTATTGTCGATGTCTATGGGGGAAATCTGGAAGGCAAGATCGCGGCCTATAACGACGGTATACTCAATCTCTTCGGCGGCAGTCTCGATGGAGATATCTACGCTGAATTTGGGGGAACTGTTAACTTTTACGGCAATGGCCTCACAGCGTCTCTGATCGATTCTAAATATAACAACTACTTCAGCCTCTATTCACTTTCAGGAACATTAGCGGATGGAACGGTGCTGACAGACAAGAACTTTCAGGTATTGAACGATGGAGTTGCATACGGGCATGCCACATTCAACCTGATCAATTCTGCTGCTGTTCCCGAGCCGGGCAGTACTGCGTTTCTGCTCACCAGCATTATCACATCCGGCAGGCTGCTTGCCATGCGCCGACGCAAGAATGCCGCTAGTTCCCGGCCATAAATGACCTGTCTGGGAGGTCTGCGGCCAGCCGTGCTGTGCACGCGGATGAATTGATTTGTGAACATTTAAGCTCAAGCAGGGAGCCCTGGCGACAGGAGATAAGCTTCGCGAGTCTAGACAAGTATTTAGTACCGAGTCGCTTCCTTCTACGAGGCAGCACCTTCGCAGAAAAATCCTATGAGAACAGTTGTTCTCACAGGATTTTATTAACATCATGCACTAGCTTGCTGCTCATTTGGTCGGACATTTGCGGGAAAGTAAGACTAAACTGCCTTACTGTGCCCACTTGGCTGCTCGTTATCACCAGCAGCCTTGACTATATAGCAAGCTCTCCTGGATTCCAGCCAATTTGAAATTGAAACAAGCTTTTGCTTCGCTTCAACAAATCTATACTGAGACAGTACTTGAATGCAGGGTTCGGTATGGATAGATACTGAAACAGCATTCTATGCTCAACTAAATATCAAATAAAGACGCAGTTAAAGAGATTAACCACTTGGCATTAACTTCATTAAATAGCTGTCATGCTCATCAAAGTAACAGGTCCAAACAGCATGTGTATTATTGTCGACAGCAATAGTATGAGATCCTTTTGGAGTGGATACATTACCCAGAAATTTCACTCCCTCATCGGTCTCCTGCACTACGGATATTGCTCCATGGCACGCGCAATATATTCGTTTATTACCACGATCGAAAGCTATCTGATCTACGCCTTTCTCAATATCTACGGTGGTAATGACTTTGCCTGTCTTCATATCTATCACCACGAGTTTACCGTTGTTTCCCGCAGAGAAAAGCCTCTGAGTTTTAGTATCGATAGCAAGGCCGTGCGGACCAGTCGCAGGACTGGTGTCAAACGTTTTCTCAACCTTATTTGTAACCGGATCGATCACCTGAACCGTGTTATTGCTTTTAATATTTTGGTAGATTCGTTGTGATGCGCGATCATATACAATCTTTTCCGGCGCGGTCGGTATAGTGACTGTTGCAACTATCTTCTCGGTTTTGGCATCGATCACCCATACTTCCGTCCCATCGTCATGGTCAGCATAAACCATACCGTTTATAGGGCAGTAGAGCACATCATCGACCGGGCCGGTAACTGCGATCTCGCCGGTCTGTTTGAGCGTTTTATAGTCGAGGATAACAATCTTATGCTCCTCATCATCACCCAGAAATATTTTGTTGTCCTTACGATCAATAGCGATTCCCTGCGCTGTACCAACGGTCACTGGAGTGATCGAGCTATCTGTCGCCAGGTCAACAATAGCTACCGATTTCGTGCCTTTATGTGTTGCAAATACCCTATTCGAATGCCCGTCTAAAAGCATCCAGTCAAAACCACCCGGCCCACCAGGGATTATAATCGGTTTTTGTGCCTTAAGGGGTTCTTCCGCGAGAGTGGGTAACGCAGTGAGTGCAACTAGCGCTGCTGATAGGAATGAGCATTTAGTTGATGATAACATGATTCCGACCTTCCTCTTGTTTAACATACTCCGTCTCGTCTGTAATGACTATGCAGCCAACCATCTTGTCTGTCTTTACAAACACCGTTCCTGCTTGCAGACCGTCATCTTCATCCACATACCGTTTTACAGAAAATCTAGTTCTCTTAGCTAATAGGTTGTACGGCTATTTGCTCCTGACATTTGCATACTATATCATACCAATGAATTGATCTATAATGAGTAAATATACTGCACCAAATTTATAATCACCTGCTGTTACGGCTGCTCAGATAAAAGATTTAATTATCTGCTTTTTTCTTCGCCAGATTAGCTTTTGCTGCAGCAGACATAGCGGGATTATAATCATCATTGGACTGCTTTTGGCCACAACCTGAGAGTGAGATGAGGATTACGAGGCATGAGAGGAAAAAAAGCATTAAGCCCTTATTGTTGAGCATTTTCATCTCCCAATTTTGCAGACGACACGGCAGATTTTGTACAATCTGCCGTGTCCTGTTCTATTATTAAGGTTTTTCTACCCATGAACCAGTAAAGTAGTCGTGAACTGCATCTTTGCAGGAGACGTTGTATCCAACGATAGGATAGCCGCTGGTTGTACCTTGTTGTGCGTAATCTGAGATTTGATCAGGATCAGAACACCATTTGAGGGCATCTGTTTCACTTGCAGGGCGCGCGATCGGTACAGTCTGATCGAAACCATTGTAGGTTCCAGCTTGCATACGAATTGTATGTGCATGTCCATCTACAAAGCAGTAGTTGAGCGCCTGGTTATGACGAATGGATTTGCTATTATTAGGACCATCAGGGCCAGTAAACACATTGTCCATAGCAGTGGAATATCCCGCTGTATCGTAAGTATCGCCATAGGCTACACAATCGGACGGCGCTTGAATAGATGCGATGGCTATTCCTGGTCTAGAGCCATCAGCCATCTGTTTAGTCAGTCCATATCCGCTGTCACTAATCCATCCATCGTTGTATCCATAACCAAGATATCTAAAATTTGTTTCAGGAGGATATGAGCTGGAAGGATTCTTGTTAGCACGGACCGTTGTTCGATCTGGACAAAAGAAAAGTGGCCAGCTCTTTACATAAGGCTGAAGAAGCACAAACCAGTATTGATTTTGTGTGCCATAAGCTTTTTGAAGCGGTGTGGTCTCATCATAATCCTGAGTGTACATTGCATAAGAAAGGCCTGTCTGTTTCAGATTGGAGAGACAGGAGATGGCGCGGGCTTTCTCTCTAGCCTGGGCAAACACTGGGAACAGAATGGCGGCCAGAATCGCGATAATAGCGATTACAACTAGAAGCTCAATCAATGTAAATGCATTACGTCTCATTGCTTTCTCCTTTTAAAATAATTCCAGTTTGGTTGATATACTTCACCATCATTACATAATTGATGTTATGTAATCATCAAGATAGTATTAAGTTTAGATTAACGCAGTAGTTAAAATGAATAAATATGTCATTTTTGTCATTAACATGGTTTGCTTAGAGCATTCTAAGCTTTATGATTCAAAATACTCAAATCGATTAATGAGACTATAACGCTTTCACCTGTCTTCGATATTTTTTTCCAAATCGAGTTTATAGAATGCATGTCTTAACCTCTGAATCCGCGTATTCATCAGGCACATCAAGAAGAAATGATAATAAAATATGAAATCTAAATTGCTGATTTTCTCTTGTAGAGGAACCAAATTGCATCCAGTCCGATTCCACGTTGGTGATGAAATATGCTATTCTTCGTATGAATAGATTAACCAGAGCTTAGATTTTCTGCCTTGTATTTCAAACCGAACGGAAAGGACGAAGCATGAACTCGAAAAAATTCTTTGCTGGCATGGCCGGCGGACTGCTGACAGCAATTCTGGCTCAGCCAATCTGTCTGGCGGAGCCTGTAAATTCGGCGATTCGAATACCTCAAATCAAATTCACCGACTATCGACTTGAAAATGGCCTCCGAATTATTCTGTCGGTAGATCATGCCGCTCCTGTAGTAGCCGTCAGCGTGACCTACGATGTTGGTTCCCGCAATGAGCATCCAGGCCGCACCGGATTCGCCCATCTCTTCGAGCACATGATGTTCCAGGGTTCGCAGAACGTAGGCAAAGGCGAACACATGCTGCTCATTCAGGACAACGGCGGATCTATGAACGGAACCACCAATGAAGACCGCACCAACTACTTCGAGACCGTTCCTGCCAACCAGCTCGAACTTGCGCTCTTTCTTGAAGCCGACCGCATGCACTCACTAGATATCAGCCAGACCAACCTGGACAATCAGCGGGCCGTCGTTCAGGAAGAAAAAAGACAGAGTTATGATAACCAGCCATACGGCCAGATGAGTGATACCATCAGCAAAATGGCCTACTCCAGCTTTGCCTACCAGCATAGCACCATCGGCTCTATGGAAGATCTGAACGCGGCAACCCTCGATGATGTCCGCTCGTTCTTCAAAACCTACTATGCACCCAACAACGCCTGTATCGCCGTAGTCGGCGATTTCAACGAAGGCAAAACAAAAAAACTCATCGAAAAGTATTTTGGAATCATTCCGCAGCAGCCCAAAGCCGCATCCGTAGATATCAGCGAACAGCCTATAGGTGGTGAGAAGCGCGTAAATATTCCAGATAAGCTGGCTCGGCTTTCCCGGATTGAAGTTGCCTATAAGACAGTTAGCGGCGACCATCCAGACTCCTACGCCCTCCAGATACTTGGCAGCATACTTAGCTCCGGCCGCACAGGGCGGCTCTACCAGGCAATCGTCGAGAAGCAGCTTGCACTGAACGCCAATGCGAACGGTTTTCCGGGGCGCGGTCCCGGGCTGTTTTCATTCTCAGCAACCATCCCGCCTAATGGTGAAGTGGATGCCGTTGAAAAGGCCTGGGATGAGGAAGTTGCCAAAATTCAAAATGATGGGGTTAGTGATACTGAAGTGCAGAAAGCGAAAACGCAGGCACGCGCACGCCTGATTGTGGGTGGCGGTTTTGGCGGCGGCCTTCAGACTGCTCTTGGCCGTGCGAACTCTCTGACCCAGAACGCTATTTTTTACAACGACCCCGGGCGTATCAACACCAATATCGTTCATCTGGAAGCTGTGACTGCGGCGGATGTCAAAAGAGCCGCGAATCAATATCTGAAAAAAGATAATCGCGTGGTCGTGATTGATACCCCTGCCGCTGGTAATGAAACGGCGCCAGAATCCCGAAAGGGGGCTTTATAAATGTACCTTCAGAATATTAATCGTTTTGATAGATATCTGCTGCTTTTTGCTCTATCTGCGGCAGCAGCTTCCAGCAGTATTTCCGCTCAGGAGACTGGCGGCACAAGCGCTGCGGTTTCTGGTTCTGTCATCAAAGGAAAAGCGCCGGCTGCAAAGGAACTGCTGAAAATACGATTTCCGAAGCCAAAATATTTTCAGCTCAAAAACGGCGTGAGTGTCTATGTGCTGGAGGACCACCGGTTTCCAGCGGTGCGTTTCCGGCTGCAGATGCGGGCAGGAACTCTCTTCGAGCCTAAGCCGGATGTTGCTTCGCTGACGGCTTCCATGATGGACGAAGGCACCAAAACTCGAACGTATCAACAGCTGGCGGAGGCCACGGAGAATATCGGAGCCACTCTGGGTGCATTCGCAGATAAGGATACGGCAACGATCAGCGCATCCGGCCTTTCCGAATCGACCGATACACTCATCAGCTTGATGGCAGATGTGCTGCTCCATCCCTCTTTTCCAGCAGACCGGCTCAATCGGAACAAATTTCAGCAGACTTCTCAGATCGCGCAGCGCCGTTCTAATCCTAATATTCTGGCAGCAGAACTATCCACCAAGGTCTTTTATGGGGGTACTCCGTATGGGCGAGTATTTCCCACCGCTGCAGAAATTGCCGCTATTACCCCGGATGATCTCATTGCATTTCACGAGGCCTACTATCGTCCGAATGGAGCAATCCTAGGCATCTCCGGGGATGTTGACCTAAAAACGCTCAAAAATAAGCTGGAAGAGGCGCTGGCCGACTGGAAACCAGGCACCACAACGGTGGAGCTGCCAAAAGCCGATATCAAACCCAAGGAGACTACAAAGGTTTTATTAGTGGATCGGCCGGGCTCTACGCAGACGGTGCTGCAGTTTGGCAATATCGCAGTCCGTTATGGCGATCCAGACTATATTCCTCTGGTAGTTGCGAACCGAATTCTTGGCGGCGGCTCGTCGGGGCGCTTGTTTCAAAATATTCGCGAACAGAAGGGATATACTTACGGAGCCTATTCCAGTCTGGATGCGAACCAATGGCCTGGCCTGTGGAGTGCAAGCGCCAGCGTGCGCACACCGGTTACAGAGCCAGCGGCCCGAGAGTTCTTCAACGAATTCGACCGCCTGCAGAATCAGTTAGTACCGGAAAATGAGATGGAGCGTGCTAAACGGTCCATTATTGGAGGATTCGCCCGCACTTTGGAAACGCCGGATGGGATTTTGGAGCGCACCCTCGAGCTGATCAGGAACGGGCTGCCGCTGGATTACTGGGACACCTACCCCGAGCGTATCCAGTCAGTCACGGCGGCAGATGTTCAGCGAGTGGCCCACCAATGTCTCGGAAAAAATCGCCTTCAGGTAATTGCTGTGGGAGAGCGCAGCCAGATCGAGACTGGCCTGAAGAATTTCGGCCCAGTCGAAATTATAGATGTGGGGCCAGGCGGAGGAGGCCGAGGACGTCGTGCTCAAAGATAGAGCCAGTCAGATTGGCGACATGCACCTATCGAAGGCGTTATCCTATCGTTTCAGATGAATTTCAATATTCGAAATTACCGGATAAAAGGTAATTTACGGCAAACTGCTCGACCGCATATCATTACTGATTAACTCATGTCAGGCAGGCGAGCAATCCAAAATAGCATGCTTCGAATATTTTTACCTAACCCCTGCCCATGCGAACGATAACGCAGTTTGAATTCGGCAAGAGAGAGAGAAGAAAAAGCTTTTGCTCTCTCTCCCGCGAGGAATGAGCATCTGGCAGAGGGCCAGGGTGAGGTGCATTTACCCCTTCTCCTATTTTTGGGCGAAGGGCGGCAGGGGGTCGAGGGCATATTCGCCCCATTCCCTTCGAGGCAACAGGGAAACTGTTGGGCAGATGCTCCGTCGTCTGCCGATTAATAGAGAGGGCCAGGGTGAGGTAAAAATGCAGCATATGAACTTTTGCAATTTCTGTTAAAGATCGAAAAAAATTTACGGAACAAAGCAGACAGAACGAATCAGAGGTTGGATTCGTTCTGTTTGCTGATTAGGCCGAGGGTGTAGACAATTCCAGAGCAAATCAGGCCAGGGTACATTGGGGGAATGTCGAAAAGGTAGCGGGGGCTGTCCAGGCCGCCATGCGTCCATCCTACAATCAGGGAGATCACGGCAGCACCCGCGCCGAAAATCATCGAAGCAAATGCGAAATTAGGTTTTGCCCGAAACGCGGGTTTAGGAGAATAAGCTCCCAGCACTGGCATCAGCATACCCGGAACGAAGATATTCCCGAAGATGTACCACTGCTCCACTACGGAAGGCAGTGCGAGCGCTATCAGAATGGAAAGTATGGATGCTGCAGCAAGGCCTGCACGTGTATAGGCAGGAACGTTTGTGTTATCGGTTTCGTTTCGCAGTCTCCAAATAAAGTCTCGCCCAACGGTCATTGCAGCAATGAAAGTGTAGGAAATAGCGCTCGCCATAATAGGAGCAATAATTCCAAGGTAGAAAAGGCCTTTCCAGCCTGGCGGAAAGATCTTCTCTACCAGAGCAGGGAATGCCAGTTTCGGATCGGCGAGATCTGGTATCAGCGCTCGGGCATATAATCCTGTAGTGGTGGTGAGAAAATCAAACAACATCCAGCAGAGAACCGCCAGCCCGATTCCCATCGCAGCGATACGAGGAGTTTTTGCCGCATAGCATCGCTGGTGGAATCCAGGATCAGTGAGAGTGGTTAACGCGATGAAAAACCATACAATTGCCCATGCTTTGTCATGTGTTCCCATCAGGTGGAGGTGCGTTGAGGGCAGTCTTCCCGCAGAATTGAGAAATGTCCAACCGCCAAATTTATGCACACAAAGGATGGCAGCGGCAGCAAAGCCAGCGAACATCAGCAGAAACTGAAGGGCATTGACCCGCACATCAGAGAGAAATCCCCCGCGAAATACATAGATCACTGAGAAGATCAGGCCGATCACCATTGAGGGCAGCAGGCCCCATCCAAAAAGGATCTGCAGCATCGTACCGAGCATAAGCACATAGGTCGAAGGCGAGGCGTATATGAAAGCGAACAGCGCGCCCAGCAGTGCGGTTTTGCGGTCGTACGCCTGTTCGAATTTATCGGGGATAGTGTAGACGCTGACCGCCGAACCTCGAATCCTGGCGGCCAGGAAAACGGCGAAGATCAGCGCAAATACATAGTAGGGAAGGCCTTGCGCCATCCACGCTGCAATTCCATCGGTATAGACGAACTCGCCAGCTCCCAGAATTCCACCGTACCACGTCGCTACCAGCGTCGCCACGAATGCCGGCAGGCCGAGGCTCCGGTTGGCGATGAGGTACTCTTCGTCAGTCTGCTTGCGTTTCCAGAACCCAACGATTAATAGAAAGATTACATAGAGCGACAGAACTGTCCAGTCGGCATTTTGCAGATGTGCCTGCATCATAAATTCTGCCTCAGCCTGCAGACAAGCAGCCGTCCATTTTTTACAGAGGCTTTCACGATCGCACTGTTCGCTACATTGCTCACTCCGAGTGTTCCAATATGCAGCTCAACTCCGTTCAACGGCCATTCTACTCCAGAAATCGACACTCCTGAAACCGTCTCCATAGCAATAAGGGAGATGGTATCGCCTATTTCCGATTCGATTTCAATTGCGTTTTCCACTCCCCAAACTTCAGAAAACTCTTCTCTTATGGAAATAGAAGCGCCATTACGGGCGTACTTCAACAGCAGGGCATGGTTGGCCAGCTGGTGATCGATCCTTCCACCAGATGCGCCGAGAATAGTGATGGAGGAAGCGCCGCGCTCTGCGGATAGCAGGATAGCCTTTTCGAGATCGGCCATATACTGATCTGGAGTAGGTACGAATTCAGAGGCAGGAAATGCATTGCGTGCAGCTTCCATTTCAATGGAATCGAAATCACCGCAAATTATATCGGGTATAACACCGAAGTTCCGAGCGGTATTCGCCCCGCCGTCGGTTGCAATGAATAGTTCATTCTCTTCTATAAGTTGAAGTAATAGCTCAATTGGAGGCGGATCGCCGTTCGCTAATATGAGAGTTCGCACAGCACATCCCTATTCCCAATCTAGATTTCTTAGAGCTTAAATTTACAAAATTAGAGCCAGCAGAAATAACTGTTCCGACAGTACAAATACCTATTTTTTGAATTCATTTTAACCACAGAATAACACGGAGTACACGGAAAAAGCAGATGCATGTAATTAATAAAATGCGTTCCAGGACGTGCACAACCTGTCTGGAAGGCTTTTGGGCTAACCGTCCTACAGACAGAAATTCAATTCGATTCTGGCGGCACACAGCACTTTCATATACTGTATTTTTCTGTGTATTCCGTGGTTCAAAATGCAGTGGACATCATAACTTATTATTCTAATTGCTGCCTTCAAACCAGCATATATTACATTAATCACAGACGCCGTAGTAGGTTCCATAGTAGTTATTATCAGTGGATGCGTTGGGGTCTGTGTCGCCGCTTCGCTCGCCTGCCGGGCAGACTACCTCATGATCGAAATCGCCCGAGCTAGTTACGAATTTTGCATGTCCATCTACAAATACGATACCGCCGCCGCGTGCATGCCATTGCTGATAATAGTTAGGATAGTATCCGTATTTCGCGCCGCCAACATCGGTTGCTCCGAACCATGGCAGCATCTCATCCCGCATGAGGCGGGTATCTGAAGGAGCCTGGAAAGCGCTGAGGGATACGAGCTTGTTGTCTGGGTAGTTGGCGGAGCTGTTGTTCATGGTCGATTCCCCACCTGCGATGGAAAAACTGCCGGGCATGAAGAAGTAGCTGGAGCCATAACATGACTGGTAGGAGTTTCTTCCCGGGCAGCCAAATGTCGGGTCATCACTCACAAGTTTGCTGCCCGAGTCGTCCGGGCATTTGAAGATATCTTTATTTTTGGTGTAGGCGAGAATTTCGACTTCGATGCCTTTGTGGAGCGGATCTCCAGCACGCGCAGGCTGTCCACCCGGGCTCTGCGTGTTGTAGGCGTAGAAGATTGGCAGTGTTTCATCGTTGTCCTGGGTGTACATTTGCAATGCGAGCCCGATCTGGCGTACGTTGGAGGTGCAAACCGCCTGCCTTGCCTGTTCCCTTGCCTGCGCGAATACCGGAAACAGGATGGCCGCAAGTATAGCGATGATGGCTATAACGACGAGCAGTTCGATGAGAGTGAAAGCTGCATATTTGCGGCTCTCCATTCGAAGTGAAAACATAGAAAAATTCCTTTCCGATGAGTTACAGCGGAGAGGGTTTCAGGGCAGTGCGCGTTCGATGGAATCAAAAACGCCGCTGCTCCTGAAGATGAAGCAGCGACGTTAGAAAAAGATTTACGTTGCTATCGCTTCCCTCCGTCGGCATTACCCGAATCAGGTGGTCAGGGTTGAGCGAATTCGCTCTCTCAGCTTGTGAAGCACCCCTAGCGTCTGTTACGACTGAACTATTAAGTTATTGCATAGGTTACCCTATAGTGAGAATTATGTCAATATATCCACGGAGTTCAGAGGCGCTAACGTACTGTTTTGGATTGGCGAAGCCCGCATTCGGCCGCTCAGAGCTCCCTGCATTGAAAGACTTTTTTCTGAGTATTTTTATTTTGGTCTGACAAGAATTCATTCGTTATCATGGAAATTATTTCTCTAATGATCAATACTGAAGGGCTGCCAATACGCAATCCCTCCTTTCTCCCTCCGAGGTACGAGGGAATCAGGGAAGGGAGTAAATGCACCTCACCCCGGCCCTCTCCCAAATGCTCGTTCCTCGCGGGAGAGAGAGTAAATGCTTAATCTTGACTCTCCCCGTTGCCGAAGGCATACTGCGTTATCGTTTGCATCGGCAGAGGAGGACAAGCAGGTGAGGTAAAAAATAATCGAATTATGCTATTTCAAATAGCTCGCCTGCGTTACATTAGTTAATTAGATACCAGCGGCGCCTCTTCTGCATGCAGACGTTCCTCAAAGCGGGTGTAAAGCAGACTCACCAGCAGCAGTATAACTCCAAGTGTGAAGAACGAGGCGATACGATACAGAGTTTCCAAATTTCTCAGGTCGAACAGAAACACTTTTCCGATAGAAATATAGAGCAGACCCATTGCGAAAAGCCGAACTGTGCGGACTCTTTTCCATATACCTACGCAGATCGATGCCATCGCATACACCGTCCAGAACAGTGAGAGAGCCAGCTGTTGAGCGCTGGCAATATCTCCCGACGGCCACCGAACACCGGCGAAGTCCCACAGATCGAGGCTGACAAATAGAAGAGTGAATGCGTTCGCAAGTACAAGTAGTCTCGCGGGAAGCTTCTTCTTTTCCTCGGTAAGCAGCCCTCTTTCCTGCCATAGCAGCCAGGCAGCTATGTAGGACGTCAGAATCACCATCGCCCCCGCCAGCATGCGCAGGTTTATAAACAGCTGAATATGATCGGGGCGAATAGAGGCGTCGATCAGAAGCGCTTTGAAAGCGGTGCAGAAGAGTATGGCGACTGCAAACTGGCGCATGGGCTTATGGTGATTTCTGCGCGCAAAGCAGATGCTGCCAATTGCATATGCGGACCAGAATACCGTCAGAGCACACTCCTGCATGCTCTCCAGCCGCGTTCCAGTGGAAGCAAATCCAACGAAATCCCACAAGTCAAAACTTATAAACAGAAGAACGAAGGCATGAGCGAACAGGCTTAGTGCAGCAGGAATATGCTGCTCAAATTCTGAAACGGATTCTCGTCTTCTCCACATCCACCATGCCGATAGAAACGCCGCAGTTATCACGGAAGCTCCAGCCAGTGTGCGCGAGTTCATGAACAGATGAAAATGCTCCGGCCGGGTAAAAAGGTCGATGAACAGCGCTTTGCAGGCAGACAGCGTGAGCAGAGCCATCCCGAATCTCCGAACGCGAATCTCCTTGACTTTCAAGCCGGTCCATACGAGAATCGCAGCTTCAGCAGCCCATGCCAGCGTAATGAAGCTCGCTTTCAGCTGGAGTGGAACCGCAATAGCAAAAAAGGTAATACTCAGCCCAAGATAGATCAGCCGATGCGGACGAGTGTCTCGCTTCAGTACAACCATTCCAATAACAGCATGATATACAGCGATCACAAGCGAGCTGCAGGCCAGCAGTGAGATACCGCCTATTTTTGCTTCGCCCACCACGCGAGCCATCATAGCGAAGAATAGAAAAGCGTTCACCAGCACAGATACGATGTTTGCCTGGAAACTCAGCCAGGCGATTCGCCTTCTTAGCACGAGCCAGGCTGCCGAGTACATCACGAATTCAAAGCCTATCAAACCCAGGCTCCAAACTGGCCAGTGAACTTTCTCACCGTAGTCGTTTGAAAACGCGGATATCACTCCATATAGCGGCAGCAGATAGGCGGCAGCGATAAGAAGCTTTGGCAGATTGCGTGAATCGGCTCGCTGACGGTTTGCAATCCAGAGTCCTCCGAAACTGATTAATCCTGCTATCGGCATCCAGATCGGTAAGCAGGGAATGTTCCAGATTCGAAAGGAGGCCAAAATGTGAGATACCATCAGCACATGCATCAACACATTCGTTCCTGCCAGCACTATAGCCGGGGCTTCTGCTTCAGTTCGCCGATGCATCGTAAGCGCAGTCGTCAGGAACAGCAGATAGTTGAAGAGGGTAAAACTGAAAGCGACGGCTGTATTTTCGACATGCGGCGAGGCAGGTGTGGTCAGATCGACGAAAACAGATATGGCGAGCGCTGCGGAAGCGAGATACCCGAATAACTTTCGAATCGATGCGTCCTCGCTGCCGAGGGATGGCAGCGAGGACGCCAATCCAGTAAGAAGCAGTACCAGCAGTATTCCCGATAGCATCACGCTTTGCAGGCCGAACACCGCAAATCCTGAAAGTGTGGTGATGCTGGCGGCTTCGAACAGGAAGCATCCCAGCACGATAAGGCCAACGCCTAAACTTCTCGCAGTTCTCGCTTTGATCCCATCCGCATCACTTTGAGCCGTAGCTTTTGGATACATGGCCTGGATACCCAGGTAACAAAACGCCAGCAGGAAAAGGGCTGCGCAGCTCTCTGTCTGCCAGATATCCGTTTTCAGTGATCCAGCCCCGAAGAAAAGCAGCCAGGTTCCTGCAAACGCAACCACCGAGAGGGAATACCAGGGGCGCAGCCTGGTGAGGATGGCGACCCACACATTCAATACAATGAGATAGAAGTAGAGATGAGAGTGACCACCTGCCTGCTGAGCGCCGCCTTCTCGAATGAGTACAGGAGTCATGAAAGCGCCAAGCACACACAGTAGTGCAGGAATTTCGGCCCGATTTTTTATCGCTAACAGAGATGCCGCCAGTGCGCCTGCTATTAACGCACTAAATGCTGCGCCGTATCCCAGTAATCGTGGATTGTAGAAACCGTATGCGGCGTAGATCACCAGGAAATAGACGATGATGCCGCCGGAAGAGAGCACATGCGCGTAGTTTCGATAGCGTTCTTTAGACTGAAGATACTGCCCGATACCGAGCATTACCGCTGACAGGCTAAGTCCAATTCCGACCTGGCCTAACGGACCGATCCAGCCGGCACGAAAAGCATACTGCAGAAAAAATGCCGCCGCAACCGCAATCGCTGCAACACCTAACTTTGCCAGCCAGTTTGCTCCCACAAGAGATTCCAGATCGCGTTTTTCTCTCGGAGCTGCTTGCTCTGGCAGCGGAGCAGCGGTTTCTACATTGTCCGGGGAAATCGGCGGCACCTCGTTAGAAGCGATTGCCTGTTCAGGTTTTGGTTCTGGAGCGGAGGCAGGATTTGGATAGTGCAGAGAAGATTCTTTCTGAGAAGCGGAGATAGAAATTGGATCGAGCGGAGAAGATGCTTTCTGAGAAGCAGAAGATTGCTGGTTCGAATAAGTGACTATCTCTGATGAAACGGGATGCGGGTCGAGATCAAACTGCGAAAGTGTAACGGGGCTGAATGGGGCAGCGGCTGGTGCAGATTCTGATCTTGAGGCTGTCGACTCAGCCCATCTAGACACTTTGGAAACATCCAGATTTGGCTGTCCCGATTCTGCGCGAAGCAGTTTCTGTTTGAGATCTTTAATTTCGAGGCGCAGTTCGGCAAGCTGATAGAGAACATAAATCGGAAATATTACCAGCAAGCTCAGTATCAGAATCGATAACAGCGAAAAAATACCGCTCAAATCACCCATGGAGATCAACCTTCCATACACCTCGGAACATCCGTATATCGTAGTATCCTACGAATGTGCTGTGCAGCGGTTTCAATTCGGGAGATTAATCTTATGCCGGCAGCGGTGCAAAAATATCTACGGAATTTCCATCTGGATCAAGCACCTGAGCATATCGCTGCCCCCAGAATGCATCCCAGGGCGCTTTATGACCTCTATAGCCACTGTTAATTATCCTGGAATAGGTCTGATCGACTTCATTTGGTGAATCACACTTGAAGGCGAGTGATATACGCTGCCCAATCGGCGTTACCCATTCCGGATCAATGCTCTTCGTCATCACTTCGGTATTCCAGGATATACGGTATCCATTCTCGGTAATCACTTCGACATAGGGCTCATTATCTTGGTCTTCCGCAATATTCAGCCCAAGCAGACGATAAAACTTGAGCGCTGCTGACATATCCTTTACAACGATCCCAATCATATCTGGAATAACAGCCATATCGATTCTCCTTTAGCAATCTCATTCGGTAGAGGGTCTAAGCCGCATAACGGTTAAAAATAGATCCATGCGGCGCAAAAACTCTTGGTGACGCCTCCTGCGTCTAAGCAGTATAACGGTTAAAAATAGATTGTAGCTTATTTTCATATTTATTCACGTCGAATCCACACATTATGACGGCTTAAACCGATACTAACAAAGGCTGCAGACATCGTAACGCTGATAGATTCTGGAAGGATATTATAATCTCCGAGGGAAATAATAACGTCAGTCTGATTTATTCCGAATTAATTCCCGGCTGGCCGGGATAAGGAGTGTGTAATGGCGTTGCGTATTGCGGTGGTCGGCGCTGGATATATCGGTAATCAGCATCTGGAGGCATATCACTCTTGCTCGGATGCAAAAATAGTTGGTATTTGTGATCTCATAAAAGATAAGGCGAACGCGGGAGTAGAGAAATTTGGGGGGACAGCTTACACAGCTCTCGCCGAACTGCTCAAAGATGAAACTATAGACGCGGTTTCGATATGTACGGCAGGCGCGCAGAACGGTTCGCATCACTTTGGCCCGGCGATGCAGTGTCTGAACGCAGGCAAACACGTCCTCTGCGAAAAGCCGCTCTCCAATCAACTCTACGAAGCTAGAGCCATGGTGGGGAAAGCGAAAGACCTCGGGCTGTCGCTTGGCTGTGATCTCAATCACCGGTTTACCCCGCAGGCCGATATAGCAAAAAAGTGGCTCGATGAGGGGAAGATCGGAACCGTTCTTCTCGCAAACGTCACCCTCTGGATTGATAATCCCAACGACCGTTCCCCCTGGTTTCATATGCGCGCCCTCCATCCCCACAGCCTTGATGTCATGCGATTCTACTGCGGCAAAGCGGTTAGGGTGCACGCCTTCTTTAATCGCGCGCCGAAGGCGGACGGTCCCGATGGCAAGCGAGTCTGCTGGAGCAATGCGCAGCTGAATGTCCAGTTTGAGAATGGAGCAATCGGTCACCTTACCGGCTCTTACGACGCGAATATGCAGTCGAACTTCGAGCGATGCGAAGTCATGGGCAGCGAGGGCAGGTTCGTAATCGACAACTGTTACGAAAAAGTGACTCTCTACCCTCGACGAAGCATGGAACTGACAGTCGTTCCGAACGCCCTGTTCGGGGGCATGACCGATTTCGACTCGACGATCACGCGCCGAGTGCATCGCTGGGTGGAACAGCTCTCCAATCGAACACCAATCGATAAGCTCGATGCCAGCGGAGCCGATGGTCTGGCGGTTCAGGAGATTATCGAAGCTGCAATTCAGAGCTGGGAAACAGAATCGGTTGTAGATATCGAAAACGGATAGATTTTCCCTCACCCCCGCCCC
Source organism: Chthonomonadales bacterium (assembly GCA_038203935.1). Lineage (GTDB taxonomy): Bacteria > Armatimonadota > Chthonomonadetes > Chthonomonadales > Chthonomonadaceae > JANXSG01. The sequence goes on along the minus strand of JBBRDM010000025.1, from coordinate 2,643 downwards.
TCTCCCAAAAACAGGAGAGGGGAGAGTTTTAACTGAGTAGCTTGCGACAAAATAATTGAATTTAAATATCAGGAGAGTGAACGCATGAGTGATATAAAACAGCTTAAGGTTGGTGTCGTTGGGATGCGCGGGATCGGAATGCAGCATCTCGACTGCCACTCCAAAGACGAGCTATCGAATCTAGTGGCAGTCTGCGATGTCGTTAAGGAAAGGGCGGACCAGGCGGCGGAGAAGCATGGCGTCAAGGCTTACTACAGCTTGAAGGATATGCTGACGCACGAGCCCGACCTGGATATTGTGGATGTTACTACGGGCGGTTTTGAGAACGGAAGCTGGCACTACGAACCGGCGCTCGAGGCTTTGGAAGCCGGCAAGCATGTTCTGGTGGAGAAGCCTCTCTCTAACGATGTAGAAGAAGCCCGCCATCTGGTGAAAAAAGCTGCTGAGAAGAAGGTCTACTTGGGCTGCAATCTTAATCACTATTTTACTCCGCCAGCAGAGAAAGCCAAGCAGTATATGGCGGATGGTCATATCGGAGAGTTAGTCTACTGCCTCCACAAGATGGGATTTTCGGCGGGTGAGCCAAGCTACAGCCCCACGTCATCCTCTCGATTTAAAGGATTTCCTTACGGTCATTTCAAGGCGTTCCTCTCTCATCCGTTCAGTGTTATGCGCCACTTTTGCGGGGATATCACCCATGTTCAGGCTTTTGTGAACCGCCCTGGTTTCCGGCGCCGCGTGAACGATGTTATGCTGTCAACGGTGAGTGTGCATGTTAAATTTGAGAATGACTGCGCGGGTTATCTGCTCAGTCAGCGCGGCGATGCGCCGTATGGATTGGGAGGCTGGTGGAGTCTGGAAGTGGGCGGAACGCACGGGACTTTCTGCATCGAAAACTGTATCGAGAAAGTGACTTTCTGGCCGGCTCCCGGTTCGGAGAAAGCGGGCAATCCTGATAAGATGTCGGGCGGCGGAGCGGGAGGTACCGAAGTCACCAGTTCCGGACTGACGGATTTCGGCCTGACATTCCCGCGACGTATTCACGCCTTCTTGGAAGATATTACGAATGGGGTTCCTCTGGAAAGCCTCCGGGCTTCCGGCAGAGATGCGCTGGCGGCGCTGGAGTACACCTGGGCAGTTATGGAATCGTATGAGCAGGGCGGGGTTTTAATGCGCCCGAACCGTCTGCCATCGCTGCATGGCGATCCTGTCACTCTCCCGGATAATCTCTGAAAGGAACTTTTTTAATGCCATTGAAAGTTGCTGTGGTTGGCTGCGGGGGAATTGGAAATACACACGGCCCGATCTATAAAAAACACCCGCTGGCGGAGTTACTAGGCTACTGCGATATCATTCCGGAGAAGGCCGCGAAATCTGCCGAACGCGACGGCGTGAAGCACTGGCCGAGCATTCAGGCGATGCTCAAAGATGTGGGCGGTGAATTGGAGGCGGTTTCGGTCTGCTCGGCGGGCGCAGATAACGGCGGTGACCACTACACGCCTACCATGGAGTGCCTGGAGGCCGGGCTTCATGTGCTGGGCGAGAAGCCGATCAGCAATAGCGTGGATCATGCGCGTGAAATGGTGGCTAAGGCAAAGGAGAAAGGCGTCTACTACGGCATCAATTTGAACCACCGCTTTACTCCACCCGCTGCGAAAGCGAAGGAGTGGATGAATGCCGGTCGCCTGGGAACGCCGCTTCTGTGCAATATGACGATGTGGATCGATAACGGAAACGAGTCGTCACCGTGGTTCCATATCCGGGCGCTACATCCGCACAGTCTGGACGTAATGCGGTTCTTCTGCGGGAATGCCGTGAAGGTTCAGGCGTTTTTCAACAGAGCGCCGAAGGCGGACGGGCCGGATGGCAAGCGGGTCTGCTGGAGCAATGCCCAGGTCAACATTCTGTTTGAAAACGGTGTGGTCGGTCATCTTACCGGATCGTACGATACGAATACCGCTCATAACCTGGAGCGCTGTGAAGTGATGGGAACAGAGGGCCGGTTTGTGCTGGATAACTGCTTCGAGGAACTGACTTTCTACCCGCGCAGAAGTATGGAGCTGACTGTAGTTAAAAACAGTATCATGGGCGGCATGACCGGGTTCGGCGAGACTTTCGACAAGCGCATCAATCGTTGGCTGGAACAGGTGACCTCGAAAGTTCCACGTGAAGAGATTGAAGCATCTGGGGAAGATGGTCTAGCAGTTCAGGAGATCATCGAAGCGGCCATCCGAAGCTGGGAAGGCAACTGCGTGGTAGATCTACAGGCTGCAGATTAGTGATTTAGGGAATCTTAATAAATAATCGTGGCAAAACATGATTATTTATTAAGATTTTAAATTATTCTCTCATGTTACGCAGCCAAGCAGTTCATTAAGATTACATTATTTCTATCATCTAGTCGCGTGCATGATAGAAATAATGTAATCTGTGCTAATCATGTGGATGAAATGCTTTTAAATCCTTCGCATATTAAATATCCTAATCGGGAATACTTCAGATTTTTTATCCAGTAGAGTAGAGGAGGATTATTATATCCTCCCCCCTCATCAAACCGGACGTGCGGATTTCCCGCATCCGGCTTTCCTACTGACTATCTCCGAAGGCAATAGGCGGTTCTTTTCCTTACCGGTGGTGAGAAAA
>JBBRDM010000024.1:0-39208 GCA_038203935.1 Chthonomonadales bacterium | reverse complement strand
GGAGACAAGAGGCCATATGCAGGCTTCACTTCAAGCGTGCGGCGCTAGATAATACCGCGGAAGGTTTACCAAATACACCGCCTGACTTTGGTTTCGTGGTGTATTTTTGATTCCAGGCTTCAAATAGCTCTGGAATAGTGACCAGCTGAAATCCCTGCTTCTCCAGCCTGTCCAACACTTTGGGGAGGGCATCGGCGGTATGGCTTTTATTCTCGCTGTCGTGCATCAGGACAATATCTCCAGGCTCAACTCCCAATGTTACATTGTCCAGCACCATTTTAGGATCGTGCGTCGCCGTATCTGCGGAGCTTACTGTCCATAATATCACAGAATAACCTCGCTTCTGCGCAGTTCTCGTATAGGCGCTGTGTGTATTGCCGTACGGCGGCCGGAAAAGCTGTGTAGATCGGCCCGTTATGAGTTTTAGGATAGCTTCCGTGCGATTCATCTCTTTTTCTGACTGTTCGATAGAAGGATGGCGCGCATGGGTGTAGGTGTGAATTCCAATAGCGTTTCCGTCATCATTAATAGCTTTTACGAGTTGGGGATAGAGTTTGGCCTGCTCCCCTAATATAAAAAAAGTAGCGTGGTCATGATGCAGTTTAAGAGTCTGCAATATTCGCGGTGTATTATTTAGCGATGGACCGTCATCGAATGTCAGCGCGATCAATTTCGGCTGAAAAAAACGTACCCGTTTACGAATTGTAACAGCTCGATAATTTGGGGGAACATTCCAATCTAAGGCAGATATTTTCGCGGACTGATTCAAGACTAATGTGATAAGAAATGGAAATATTTCATTCACCTCGATGTTATTCGAATATGATAAATCTTATCCTCATCCATAGTCTTGCTCTCTCATTTGCCCGTCCCTCGCAGGGAGAAGGAGAAAAATGCGGTAGTTTCGCTTTCCATATACATACGCATCTGGATAAGAATAATTTGTAACGCCGCATCAACTAATAAGAGAGAGGAAGTTGGTTCGAGAACTCTATTCCATTCTTCGGGGAATTGCATTCGTGGAGATTGCGTTCAGTACGGATACCGGGATGTCTGTCATCACGTCCTGCCCGACTCCAATTCTTAAATTTTCGCCGCCCACCGTACCTATCCAGGCAGTCTCGATTCCAAAAGCTGCCGCACGCTCTTTTAGTTTGGTGAGCTGCTTTTCCGTTCTTACCGTCACAACGACGCGGCCTTGAGCTTCGCCGAAGAGCAGCGCAGAAGCACGCATCTCCGCAGAGAAGTCGTTCCTGTTCAACAGTACAGCGGCGCCCTGATTGCTTATCATAGCGCTTTCTGCAAGACACACTGCCAGTCCGCCATCCGAAACATCGTGGCAGGAAGCAAACAGGCTGTCCCCAATACTCTCCAGCAGCAGGCCGACAAGCGATTTCTCGCCTTCAAGATGTACGCGGGGAGGAACTCCACTTTCTACTCCGTGCAGTACGCTAAGGTACTCACTTCCACCCAAACCGCCAGTGTGGTCGCGATATGCCGTGAGCAGCACGATAGTATCGCCCTCGCCATCGGCGCGAAAACCAGCCTGGCATCGCCGATTCACATCATCCAGGATACCTAGCATGCCAATCGTTGGAGTAGGGAAGATCGCACCTTCGGGAGTTTCGTTGTAAAATGACACATTTCCTGAGATGACAGGGGTATGGAATGCCTCAGTTGCCGCCGCCAGGCCTTCCACCGATCGTCGAAACTGCCAGAATCCAGTCGGCTTTTCCGGGTTGGCAAAGTTCAAACAGTCTGTGACAGCTGCCGGCCTTGCACCCACGCAAGCAACATTCCTGGCAGCTTCGACCACAGCTATCTGTCCGCCGACGAATGGATCAAGATGCCCATATCTGCCATTGCCGTCGAGTTTCATAGCTATTCCATGTTTGGTACCGCGAATACGCAGAACTGCTGCATCCGAACCGGGCAACGCAACCGTCTGGGTCTGAACCATACTGTCGTACTGTTCCGTCACCCATCCTTTAGAGGCGATGGAAGGAGAATCTAGTACTCGGATAAGCGATTCTGCATAAGTAAACGCAGTCAAATTGACTGGTATTTTAAGAATATCGTTTGCTTCGTTGGCAGCCAGCTCAAAATGCACCGCTGCAGGTTCGGGCAAACTGGAAAAATCAAATGCGTGGAGTTCTTTAATATAGGATGGCTCTTCTGTCTGAAGATGGTAAGTAGGGCACTCATCTGTCAGAGATTTTGCAGGAACTTCCGCTACAACGACACCGTTATCTTTTACACGAACTAATCCGTCACTGGTTACATGCCCTATCACCGCCGCGCTCAATCCCCATTTTTTAAAGACATCCATGACGCGATGTTCAGTGCCCTTTTGAACAATACAGAGCATTCGCTCCTGCGATTCAGAAAGCATAATTTCATAGGGAGTCATGTCCGCTTCACGAAGTGGTACTTTGCGAACATCTATTTCCATGCCGTTTCCGCCTTTTGCAGCGGTTTCACAAGTGGAGCAAGTCAATCCTGCCGCGCCCATATCCTGAATGCCAACAACAAAGCCTGTGGCCAGAGCTTCCAGTGTAGCTTCTATAAGCAGCTTTTCAAGAAAAGGGTCGCCCATCTGCACATTAGGGCGCTTACTCTCACTGTCCGGCCCCAGTTCGACACTGGCAAAAGTTGCGCCGTGGATTCCGTCCTTACCGGTCGAACTTCCCACATAGACGACGGGATTGCCCACTCCCTGGGCGGCAGCGCTGGCGATACTTTTCAGCTCCACAATTCCCACAGCCATCGCATTCACGAGTGGGTTTCCGCTATAACATTTATTGAAATATATCTCACCAGCTACAGTAGGAACACCGACACAGTTTCCATAGTGACTGATTCCCGCAACAATGTGCTCAAAAAGATATCGATTGCGTGCGTCGTCCAGAGGCCCAAATCGAAGCGAGTTTAAAAGGGCTATCGGGCGCGCACCCATCGTGAAAATATCACGGAGAATTCCGCCCACTCCTGTAGCTGCTCCTTGAAAAGGTTCTACTGCCGAGGGATGGTTGTGCGATTCGACTTTGAAAACTATTCCATAAGTATCGTCAAGTGGAATAACACCAGCATTTTCAAGCGCTCCCTGCTCCTGCGCTTCTTTGTAAGTTTTGAATAGGGAGAGCACCGGCCTGGAGTACTTGTAACCGCAATGTTCCGACCACATCACCGCATACATGCCCAGCTCGGTGACAGTAGGTTCCCGCCCCAAAGTCTCTAATATCTTCTGATATTCAGTATCGTTCAGGCCCATTTCATAGACAATATGCGGATCAATCAAAATCTGTAGTCCTCGGTGTGGTAGTCGAATCGAAGGAAAATCTTTCTAAGTATAGCTTAATTACAGGCACGTGATCAAGGCTTAATTGTGTAGTCACTGATAAGTTTCTGAGCCACATCCGCACCTTCCCAGCCATGAATAATCACCTGTTTGTTTTCCAAATCTTTATAAACTGCAAAAAAATGGAGTATTTCTTTAAGACGATGTTCGGATATGTCTTCCAGCCTGGTGACATTCTCAAATCGCGGATCATGCGTGGACACACCTAATATCTTATCATCCTCGCCCTTATCATCACTCATTTTCAAGACGCCAACGGGCCTTGCACTGAGAACACATCCCGTGAATGTAGGCTGGGTAGAGAGCACCAGTATATCAAGCGGATCACCGTCCTCAAACAGAGTATTTGCCACAAATCCATATTCGCAAGGATAGTAGAGGGGAGAATAGAGCACGCGGTCGAGACGGAATACTCCCCACTCCATGTCGAACTCTATTTTATTACTGCTGCCACGGCGTATTTCGACAATGACATTTACTTCGTCTGGTGAGTTTAAGGCACTGGGAATATTTCTGAAATCCATTAATTCGATCACTCCTGCTCGAGGGAAAAGTCTCACTGTTTAGTAAAAAAAGAACGGAAAGTCCAGTTTACTCGAAAACTATACCCTTTATTTTCACGATGAAATTTGCCTGCCAAGCAATTATTATCAGAATTAAGGATATTTTCGGATAATGTTATTGACAACTGCTTGCCTTAATGATATACTCATCCGACTGAGGTGAAACTCAGCCTGCACAATACGTAAGGAGGACAATACAACATGCCATCAGGGAAAGTAAAATGGTTCAACGATGCCAAGGGTTATGGCTTCATTGAGACCAACGAAGGAAAAGACATTTTCGTACACTATTCTGCCATTCAAAAAGACGGTTTCAAAACTCTCGCCGAGGGGCAGGAAGTAAGTTTTGAAATTGTTGAAGGTGCAAAAGGCCCACAGGCTGCGAACGTAACTTCGGTAGCTTAACCAGCATCTCCTAAGGAAACACTATTTTCCATTCTACACTCATTTGTATATTGAATATTGCAAAATGTAGTTTGCCATTATTAGTATTGTAAGAGCACATTTACCCTGTTCTCAAAGATTTAGGAATTCGATTCATTCCCAAATTCATTCGCTTCCGAACTCATTATTGATCCATTAATGGAACGGCAGAGCCGTACAGAGAGGAAATATTTGACCGGTTTGTCTCGTAAAATATGAGGCAGACCGGTTTTATTTGCTAAACCTCAGATAGATTGGGTAGACTTTAGTGAGATTAATTTAGGTAATTCTTACGAATGCTTTGGTGGAACTTACCTGCGCAGAGGTTCGTAAATAATGGAAGTAAACCCATTGCCGAATGGGAAACTACTCAGCGAGCGTACAGAATATCGACCGCTGCTCCAATCTATACTTGCAGACATGGAGACGAGGTAGTTAACTTATAATTGGAGGATAGAATAATGAGCAATGCAGTCGCTGTTACCACTGCTGATTTTGATCAGGAAGTACTTAAATCTTCAGTTCCTGTGCTAATCGATTTTTGGGCAGTCTGGTGCGGGCCGTGCAAGATGATCGCTCCCCATGTGGATGCTCTTGCTGCAGAGTACGATGGTAAAGTGAAAGTTTTTAAAGTCAATGTGGATGAAGAGCCAGACATAGCTGGAAAATATGGGATTATGTCCATTCCGACGCTGATGTTCTTCAATGAAGGAAAATTAGTGGATCAGATAGTGGGCGCCGTACCCAAAAGTACGATTGCATCCAAACTCGAAGGTCTGCTCTAAACTGTCATCATGGCGCGAATTGAATATTCGCGCCATGATTATATTTCTACATTGGCTTCCTGCAGATTTTTACTGGGCTTTTGGCTCACCCGAAATCTGTCTCAATTCCTTCAGCAGTGTCACTGTACGCGGGTACCCAATAATTACTTCCTGGACAAATGCATTGAACATCTGTGCATCTGTGCCGTGTTTACCCAGCTTTTCCTGAACTCCTCGTTCTTGTTTCACTGCTATGCTGATCTGATCCTCATTAAGAATTCTGCGAATCGTAGTTGAGAGACTGCGGAGGGTGTCGTTGTTCAGCTGAGTGCGGTCGTTCACACGTTTTTGCAGCATAGCAGACATCTGCGTATCGAAATCGTCGGATATACGTTCGCCGGACAATACTTTTCGTTTGGTGGCATGAATCAGGTCAGCAAGCCTTCTTACCTCAGCTACACTGATCATGCTGTATTTTCTGAGGAAAGTATTTTCCGAGCTGCTGATTGCAGTAATGAGCAGATCGAGTTGATCGCTGTTCAGTTTTAGTGGAATCAAAATATTGAGATGAGAGATATCATCCAGGGTATCGAATAGTTCGGCGGCATCCGGCGGAACTGCGAGAGCTGACTTATTACCCGTTTCATCCTGGCCTGCAGCAAGGGTGGGTATCTTACTCAGTCCATTTATGGCAAGCAGAACCACCAGGATACTTATATAGTATAATAGTCTTGAAGGTTTTGCCCCGAATCGATTAGTCATATCACTCTCCTTTATCTAATTCTGATCTCATTCTGCGTGCAAATTGGACGAATTATGCTATCCGCCGGTTACTGGCATATGAGTAATATCTATTTGCTTGAAGTTAGATTATTATAGCCTATACCGAATTGTTTACGTGCAGTAATTTATCCCATTAACTGAGTAGAAATGTGTTTCCGAGGATATATCCGATATGCAGATGCTGTCTTTGTTCTTGAAAAATCGAGCCCGAATAGCTTTTGAACGCCTTTTAAAGCAGCTGCAAGATCTTACTCAGGCAGAAGCAATGGCGGGTCGGCGCGAAAACTGGCCCGATCATCCTTTTGGAGTAGGGCAGGATGGATCCATTGCAGGAATAGTGATTCATGTTGCGGCGTGGAAAATGATGACGATGCCTCTATTTTTTAAAGGCGGAAAATCTATGCTTAGAGAGGAACTCAATCTGAATCAAGAGTGCGATCGAAACGATTGGAATAGCATTCTAAGTTGGTTAGTCCGAACCGGGGAAGAGTGGCAGCAAAATTTGGAAGATCAGCCAGAGGAAGTATTTAGCGAAAACCGAGCGTGGGGAGATAAAACGATTCCATTTTCGGAGTTCGTAATTGAGATTATCGAACACGATGCACAGCATGCCTCTCAAATCGAATATATAAAAGTTTGCAGAAGTGTCTGAAATAAATGAAAGGTATCTAGCCAGATTGTATTCGTATTGCTTTTTAAAAATCAAATACTACCTTGCCGCACTGTCCATCCCGCATTAGCTCCATGCCGCGATCGAACTCTGTATAGTGCATCCTGTGCGTGATAGCAGGCTCGACATTCAGCCTGCCGGAAGCTAGCAGAGCACGCATAGTATCCCACGTTTCGTATAGCCTTCTGCCGACTATGCAGTTTATAGTCAGTCCCTTAAAGATCATATCTTCTGCCATATCGAGATCAACAGGCTGGGTGGGTATGCCCATCAGCGATACTCTTCCACCTCGTCTGCAGATTCTCATAGCCTGCTGGATAGCGCTCACAGCGCCAGACATTTCCAGCACTACATCCACTCCTGCACCTTTTGTATATTCTGCAATTTTCTTCTCCATATCTTCGTTCAGGACATTTATTTCGTGGTCTGAGCCGAGCTGTTTCGCCGGGTTAAGCCGATAATCCTTCGTATCCGTTGCAATAATCGTGGAGGCTCCAGTTGCTCGGGCAACTGCAATAGCAAATATTCCAATTGGCCCGCATCCCAGTACTGCCACAGTGCTGCCAATGATTTCGCCTGCAAGCGCTGCATGCACAGCATTTCCCAGCGGGTCTTGAATACAGGCAAGATGCGGTGGAATCGCCCGGCTGTTCTTCCAGGCGCTGGCCTGGGGTACGACAACATACGGAGCAAAGCACCCATCAACATCGACACCCATAATCCGGGTGTTCGCGCAGACATGCCGCTGGTTCATCAGGCACTGACGGCAGTGGCCGCACACCCAGTGGCTCTCTCCACTGATGTAATCGCCAATGGAGAGGCTTGATACGTCAGACCCAATTTCAACCACTTCACCCGCAAACTCATGGCCCATAATGCGGGGAGGCTTAACCCGATTGGCTGACCAGCGGTCCCAGCTGTAAACGTGATAGTCTGTGCCGCAAATCGAAGCGGCTATCACTTTGACTTTGACCTGGTCAGGTTTCGTAATAACCGCATCGGGGACTTCACAGATTTCGGCGCCTGGACCAGCAATCCTTTTTACAACTGCCTTCATTGATGGGTATTCCTTGGAAGAATCTATACGAACATACGGAGATTAGTTAAGAAGTCTTGGAGCTGCCAGTTTGTGAATTCAGCAGATGAGCGAGTGGCGGCTGTTTTATTTTGGGAAAAAGCGACATGAGTACGACCTGAATAGAAGCAGCTACCGGAACTGCCAGCAGCATTCCCCATATGCCAAAAAGTGTAGCACCACATGCTAATGCGAAAAAACTTACTACAGGGTGAAGTCCGACGGACTGCCCGACTACTCGAGGGTAGACTACCTGGTCAAATATATTGTTTGAAAGTATGACGGCACAGGCGGTAAGAATGGCATAGAAAAGTGAGTTTTGTTTGATCGCGAAGAAAAATAGTGCTTTATGCGGCAGCATGGAGTAAGCCATTATACCAATTACCGATGCCGACATCAGCTGTCCCAGATAAGGAATGGCATAAAATAGACCGGCCATCAGCCCAAGAAATAGTGCATATTGGACATTCAGCAGGAGCAGAAGTGCGAACGTCCATAAGCCATAGATTGCACATATTTTTGCAAGTCCCCGAAGATAAGCTCCGAATAGATCCACAATCTCCGTGCTCATGCGATCCAATTGATCATGGGAGTTTTCCGGGCAAAGCGCGATGGCCCGGGCTCGAATGGTGGGGTAGTCCCGCATCAGGAAAAAGCCAGAAACAGGAATTATAATCAGCCAGACAGCTTTAGATGCCAAGCCTGTAAAAAAAACGGTGACTGTGGTCAGAAAAGCGCTTGTGTAGTTCTTTATAGGGCCGGTCTGTTTGAATATTTCATCAATATTCGTCTGTTTTATCCCAATTTTCTTTAATAACTTCGTATGATCCAGAAGGAAACTATTCGCAGTATCTGTGATCGTAGTTGAGTATTTGGGAAAATTTTGACTGATATCTTCTACCTGTATCATGAGTTTGGGTACGACTATCGTAAAAACCAAAATTACGAACAGCAGCCCCATCAGATAAAAAAGAAAGATAGCATATACTCTTGACCTGCCTCGGCGCTCCAGGTACCTGATGCTAGGATCCAGCAAAGCAGCGAGAAACAGGGCAATTAAAAACGGGGGCAGTATCGACTGAACTTGAATAAGAAAATAGACAGCGATAATTGCCGTGATAGCAAATGCGCCATATCTCTGCAGATCCTGGCGCGTGTATCCGAAAGGGAATACTGCTCTCGACGGTCCTGGCGGCAGTCGATCGTGAGATGCAGTTATTTCGGAGGCAGCAATCGCAGATCCCAGCCCTGTTCTTGCGGTGGCAGAGGGCTGCGCCGATGAATCAGAAGAAGGCAGAACAGAGCCTGCCTCCTTCAGCAAAGTCTTCGATTTGATAGGATGGGAAACCGGATCCGTCATAGAGTTAGCCGGCTGCGTCTTCGCCATCCAAATTGGCTTCGCTCAATTTGTGTGCCACAGTTGCTCGTGTTCTATCGACAGCAGTGTTCACTTTCTGCGAAACCGAACGGCCAAGTTCGCTGACTTTATCACTCAGATCATTCATAGATTTTCCGAGATCGTCACGGGTCTCTTCCCCTGATTTTGGTGCAAGCAGAAGTCCTGCTACTGCCCCAACGAGAACTCCAATTCCAATTCCCGCCAAGACACTTACCATCACACTTCGATCTTCATCGCTATTTGCCATTTCAAGCTCCTCCTGGTTTTAGAAATTCAAACATCATGAAGCATATACGAACTTATGCAAAGGTTATATCTGTACTCTGTTATCGTCTTTTGACGGATGCAGAATTAGAGGAAGTTTCATGATTATCATCAAGTAGTCCATTTTTTGTGTTTGATGGGGGCAGCTTTGGTGTTTTTTTAGCTGCAGATCTATCCATCTCAATAATATTATGCTTAGCTTTGCGGCGTTCCGTTACCAATTTGATGCCATGAGTTATTCCAGCGAAAAGCCCCGATAGCATTCCGGATGCAGCGCCGGCTGTTCGTTTCGCCATAAAAGTGGCTAAGGCAGTTCCCACGGTAGCCAGATGAGCTGGATCTACTACGCCTTCCACTCTGGTTACCACATGTCTCGCGGCTACGGTAGTATCTGCGATTGCCCTGGTGGTGACTTCGATATTGGCAAGTGTTTCTCGGGCTATTTTAATCGTAGGTGTGATTTCATCGTGCAGCAGCGTTTCGGTGGTATCCAGCACTTTATCAACCCGTTTCATGGTCATATCCAGATCAGTTCGGGTGGTAGCAATAGTTTTTTGCAGATCGGTTAATACGAGAAACATTTTGATTGTAATCGCGATCAAGGCGACTACTAGAGCTCCAATTAAAATTTCTAAGATAGGGTTCATGATTGTTTATCCATATCCAATCGAAAGGGTTGAGGCAGGAGATCGGCAAGTAAAAATTGACCCGCTCCATCAATTATTATTCGCGAACCAGGCTGCATCAACTCGGACATAACCTGTCTGCAGGCCCCGCAAGGCATTTTCGCATTGAGCAGGCTGCCATCCAGGGCATCTACACAGCTCACCGCTAATCGTTCAAAATTACGTGCACCAGCCGCTGCTGCCGAAAAAAGAGCGACTCTTTCCGCACACATCGACAATCCGTAACTTGCATTTTCCACATTGCAGCCGCTGAAAATACCTATTTCTGTTTCTACCGCTGCGCCTACATGGAAATTTGAGTACGCACAGTAGGCTTTTTCTGCCGCTAATCGCGCCATTTCCAATAGTTGTAGATCTTCTTCAGCATTTTCCATCGCGATGAAACATCTCAGAACGGTTAGTAACTAGATCAGCAAGAGTTTTTTCACATTCTAACAACAGTTCTGGGAGCAGCTCAGTGATCCATGCAGATTTTCTGCCGGACTGCACTTGAAACCATAACTTATGGCGAACTGGCCACCAGGTTAATTCAAGTGTACCCTTCTGGTCCAATTTTATCAAGTGCCAGTGTATAGACCCGGAATGCTTGCTTAAAGTTCCCTTGAGAGAGACAATCAGCCCTTGGTTTAGAAGCAGTTGTTCCACAACAATTTCTATTTCACGGGCTGATGCAGATGCAGCGTTAAAACCTTTAACCTCATAGGTTTCCATGCAAAGTTAATCTCAGCATATCGTACCGCCACCCAGGACAATCTGGCTGCGATCTTCCCCTTCGCCGCCATAGAATACTGCTGATTGGCCAGGAGTGATTGCTCTCTGGGGAACTGCAAACTCAATCACAGTTCGGTCGGTGCTGCCTCCCCAGGAAATCCTTGCAGGAGATGCCGTACCATTATAGCGAATCTTCGCATCCACCTGGATTGGATCGCCTTCAGGATTCAGACTGCTGATTGCGCTCCACTGGCAGTTATCTGCAGAGAGGCTGGTACCGAATAGTTCTGCATCGGTTCCCACGACCACCGTATTCGAATTCGCATCGATTCCCACGACGAAAAGCGGGCCGGTGGAACTTGCTGGAAGCCGCTTACGCTGACCGATAGTGTAGAATGCGATTCCCTGATGCTCTCCCAGTTCTTTCCCGGAGGTATCGACTAAACGGCCTGGAATACCAAAGTCCGCAGATCTCTCCTTCAGGAATGAAACGTATCCATCCTTCGGTACAAAACAGATCTCCTGCGAATCAGGCTTATTTGCGATGGTCAGACCCAGCTCATTCGCAATTCGGCGTGTCTCCTGCTTCCCTGAAAGATGCCCCAGCGGCATCAAAGTCTTTGAGAGCTGCCTCTGAGTCAGCGTATAGAGAGCATACGACTGGTCTTTATCACTATCCAGAGCCTTGAGGAGTTCGTGCCTGCCTGATGCCTCATTATATCGCACCCTCCCGTAATGGCCTGTCGCGAGAAAATCGGCGCCAAGTTTTTCAGCATGGCGAAGCAGTTCATCAAATTTTACACTACGGTTGCACTCTACACACGGATTTGGCGTTCTGCCGCGCTTGTATTCTGCTACGAAATTGTCGATAACCTTCTCAGCGAAATACTCACGAAAATTCAAAACATAGTGGGGGATTCCAATTTTTGCCGACGCACGGCGGGCATCTTCAACAGCGCCAAGCGAGCAGCATCCGCCATACTTACCCTGGTCGGTATGCTCCTGCCAAATTTGCAAAGTGATACCAATGACTTCATAACCCTGCTGTTTCAGCAGAGCCGCAGTCACGGCACTGTCAACTCCTCCGCTCATCGCGGCCACTACTAATCCCTTACTTGCTCCCACGCTTTACTCACTCCCTGCAAGAACTCTGTCTATATTATCCCACATTCTCGCCGTGCGATAAATAGATTCACAAGAGTGGACAGGAAATGAAATGAAAATATTTGCAGAGATATTGAATTACCCGTGAAGGATACGGTATCATATGTTAGCGCTCGCGACGAATGAGTGCTAAAAATGTGCAATATCATTTAAAAGCTGGCTCGGTCGGCTATGCCGGGCGAGTTTCTGATAGACTTCGACATCGTCGTCTAATTTTTCGAATCAATAAAGGAGGCCTACGAAATGCCAACGCTAAAGCCATTGAACGATCGTATTGTGGTCAAGGCACTTTCTGCATTAGAAAAAACTGCCGGTGGAATTATACTCCCCGATTCGGCTCAGGAAAAACCTCAGGAAGCGGAAGTAATCGCTGTGGGTCCGGGCAAAACTATGGATAACGGCAAAATCGCAACACTCGAAATCAAAGTCGGCGATAAAATCATCTATGGCAAGTACAGCGGCACCGAAATCAAACTCGGCAGCGAAGAGTACGTCATTTTACGACAGGACGATGTCCTGGCGATCAAGGAGTAGACTTACATGGCATCTAAGGAGATGTTGTTCGATGAAAACGCACGCCGCGCCCTAGAGCGTGGTGTCAACACATTAGCGGAAGCTGTCAAGGTAACCCTCGGCCCGCGCGGGCGCAATGTTGTTATTGAAAAGAAGTTCGGCAGCCCTGTCATCACGAATGACGGCGTGACCATTGCCAAAGAGATCGAAGTGGACGATCAGTTCGAGAACATGGGCGCGCAGCTCGTTCGCGAAGTCGCCAGCAAAACGAACGATATAGCAGGGGATGGCACCACTACTGCTACCGTTCTCGCTCAGGCCATTGTAAAAGAGGGCCTTAAAGCCGTAGCCGCTGGAGCCAAACCTTTGCAGGTGAAGCGCGGTATCGATAAGGCAGTGGAAGCGGTTGTGGAACAGATTAAATCACAATCGATCAAAATTGAAGGCAAGGAAGCGATTGCTCAGGTTGCAACGATCTCGGCCAACGATGTCGAAATTGGCAATCTGCTCGCGGAAGCCATGGAGCGTGTTACCGCGGAAGGCGTCATCACGGTCGAAGAGAGCAAGGGAACCAGCACCCAGCTTGAAGTGGTGGAAGGAATGCAGTTCGATAAGGGCTATATCTCTCCTTACTTCGTAACGGATGCTGACCGCATGGAAGTGGTTGTCGAAGAGCCATACATTCTGCTCTATGAGAAGAAACTTAGCTCGATTGCTGACCTCGTGCCTGTGATGGAGAAAGTTTCCAAGACAGGCCGA
Source organism: Chthonomonadales bacterium (assembly GCA_038203935.1). Lineage (GTDB taxonomy): Bacteria > Armatimonadota > Chthonomonadetes > Chthonomonadales > Chthonomonadaceae > JANXSG01. The sequence goes on along the minus strand of JBBRDM010000024.1, from coordinate 26,076 downwards.
CCGGTTGTATTCATCGCGGAAGATGTCGATGGCGAAGCGCTTGCCACTCTCGTAGTGAATAAGATTCGCGGCAACATCAACAGCGTAGCGGTGAAGGCTCCTGGATTTGGGGATCGACGCAAAGCGATGCTCGAAGATATTGCTACTCTCACGGGCGGACAGTTCATCACGGAAGACCTTGGTCTGAAACTGGAAAACATCACCCTGGAGCAGCTTGGCCGCGCCAAACGAGTGGTGGTGACCAAAGAGAACACGACGATAGTCGATGGCTATGGCGCACCGGAAGAGATTTCCGGCAGAGTTTCGCTGCTCAAACGGCAGATCACTGAGACCGAAAGCGATTACGACAAAGAGAAGCTGCAGGAAAGACTGGCGAAACTCTCTGGCGGTGTCGCAGTCATTCAGGTCGGCGCTGCGACCGAGACGGAACTGAAAGAAAAGAAGGCCCGTATCGATGATGCAATGCACGCAACCCGCGCAGCAGTTGAAGAGGGGATTGTCCCAGGCGGCGGCGTAACCCTACTCAATGCGGCTTCCGTACTTGACGGTATGAAACTGGATGGCGATTCGCAGATCGGTGTTAACATCGTACGACGCGCGCTGGAAGAGCCAGTCCGACAGATTGCCGAGAATGCCGGTTCAGAAGGCAGCGTAGTGGTTAACACGGTGAAATCACTTCCATCCGGCCACGGCTTCAATGCCGCGACCGGTGAGTTTGTCGACCTCATCAAAGCGGGTGTTGTCGATCCAGCCAAGGTGGTTCGCGCTGCTCTGCAGAATGCGGCCTCTATTGCCGGACTGATCCTTACCACGGAAGTCTTGATCTCCGAGAAGAAGGAAGACAAGCCTGCAATGCCCGCCGGTGGCGGCGGACATGGTGGAATGGGCGGCGGCATGGGCGGAATGTACTGACGACTTATATAGTCTCCGCAATCCTCTCTCGGAGTATCGAGAGAGGATTTTTTTTGCCTTCTCTTTACCGACATTCTAGTAGATTAACTCTTGTAAAAGGGGCAGGCACTTTAATAATTTAATGTGTACGCACATATCGTACATTAAATGTTAACTATTACGAAAGGATTTGTAAACGTTTTCGGATTCATAAACCGACTTTGAGAGAAGGGCAGTATTAGATTTGTTCAATACTCAACGGACTCTAACATATGTGAACACTGCGCATGCCCATCCGAACCAGAGTAACGTTAAAATAGCGAGGCCCCAGAGTTGTAGTCGATATACCTGACGAGACTTCATGTTCGGGAATAAGGTCATTATTGCCTGTCCGCCATTGACTGACGGCAAGGGCAAGAGGTTTGCAGCGCAGTTCTTTGCGGCAAGAAATCCAAGCAGGCCAATAAAATGGTCATTTCTCACGTGTGTTAAAAACCTCGCTACGGCATGTTGCCCATATGCAAAAGGAGCTATACTTCCGTGTATATACTGGAAGAATCCCGTCCAGACTCTCTGCTGTGCAAGTTCTATGCCTCCGCAGGCAATAGCCAAGAGAAAACAGGATATTGGCCCAGCAAGAAATGTTAATATTCGTTTATTCGTCGGCAATGCCCGGAAGCCGTGAACAGGCGTCGAAACAGAAGAGTCTTCATCATTGTTTTCCATCCCCTCAATCCTTATAAAACCACCAGTAGGGATTGACCGTATGCAAAGTGTGCATCCTCGCCAGGATACGGACAAAATCGACTTGCCCATGAAGAGACTTAACTCCTCGATCTTTTGTCTAAATACCAGGCTGGCAAAAACAAATCCACTTAAGTGAACCAGTGTAATAACTATCCATGCAGCCATTAATGATCCAAAAGGGCGTAGGGTGGGGATCCACAAGCTCATGAGTGGCAGGGCGATATAGAGCAGAAGGAACAAGCTAAATTTGTTCGAAGCGGTTTGCTGCACTGGATTAGATTGCATCTGAGGACCTTCTCGGAAAGTATGACATGTGTGAATTGCCTGCTCGATCCATAGTAGCTAATATCCCGACCGAAGTGCCGCATCGTGGAATCGATTCCGGAGTCGTTCCTGTTCAGGCAGTAGTTCTGCTGAACGCAAGCTCTGAATACTGACTTCACCATAATCATCGTCTTCAAGAGCTTTTTCAGCACGCCGCACCATCTCATAATAGGTCAAACTGTCAGTCGCCAAGTGCGCCCTCTCTTTCATCCTTTTTACTTGATACTCCCAACATGCACGGGTCTTACCGTAGTGTTCCCAGAAAACATCCCGTACACGCTCTAGGATGAGATCAAGCGACTTCTCATGCTCTAGACGGAGTGCCTTATCGGCATCTGATCGCATGTCTTGGAGCTTAGCGAGTCCCATTTGGTCGCCGAACTGGCGGCATAAGTCCTCTGCCTCATCAATGAATTCCACAATAGAAGCATGTCTTGCACGAATGTTATACTTGTCGCTGAGGGGCCTAATACTAGCTTTTGTATCTGAGAGCTGCTTTAGGATTTTCTCTGCTTCCCCGATTTCGCCTTTTTCGACCCTTTCCAAGTTTGCCTCGATTTGTTCCATTTGCCTTTCGGCGCGAATGACCAAATCTTGTTCATTAGAATCTACATGATCTTCGATTTCCGAGATCGCAATTCGAGCTTCCACGAGTGAAGATTCCAGGTCAGCATAATTAGGTGCATCTTGCACAGAATGTAACTCGACAGAGTAATCCTCGTCTAGAAGTGGAATGTGTACCGTCGCTTTTAGCCGTCTACTTTCGTCCATTCTAATTCTGATCTCAACACGCTCATTCTCCTTTAGGGTGCGTTTTATGTCAGTACCTTTGATATCGAGATATCCGACTTGAGTATTGTCTGTTGCATTGGAACTATTGCCCTCGACAAAATATAACCTCGCATAATTGGGCGAACCTGCGAGAATTGTCTTGGAGATACGAAAATCATGTGAGCCACTTGCAGGAAGCGGCTCTCCTTGCACGATCAAGACGTGCATTTTAGTTCCACCTTCCAATACAACTCCGTAGTTGTAGGGTGTGACTGCCTGTGCAGCACGGACTCCACTACGGACAACGAACGAGGATGGTGTACTTTGGTGAGTCCTGCCATGTATGTCTCGTAATTCGATATTAAACTCAGATAGCATATGCTGGCCAAGTGTGATCTCTGTACTGAATGCACCATTCACTAAAGTGGTCCATCCCGTCTCCCAGTCACCACGTGTGGATGAAATACGAATCTCGCCACGAAAGTTGTCTGGATCGACAATTTTCCCTGCTAGAGCGGTATATCGATCCGGAGAAACGAGATCGTAATACAACTCAAGACGAGGGTTTCCAGCTTTAACCTCACCCATTATTACATCATCACGTTTCAGAATTGCGCTTGCATGGATGGCAGCACCCTTTGCTACAACGGTCATTGGATCCTGGTCGAGATTAAGTGGGATACCCAATTCAGATTCGAGTCGATGTCTAATGTATGGCATTTGAGTCGGACCGCCGACAAGAAGGATTCCGCGTACTCCGTGCGCTCCGTTAGGGCAGCCAGCCAACCGGTCACGAGCGATCTCGATTGTCCTTGAAACGTAATTCTCGATGAGATCCTCAAGTCGCTCTCGGGTTAATTCAATTTTTGCAATCGGGAGATCGAATTCGTCAAGATAGATTATTGCTGATTCTGCGTCGCTGAGAGCAATGCGGGCATCCTCGCAAGAGTTTAGAAGCTGATGTCTTCGTGATCCTTCCTGAAATGATTCAGTATCACCACCTTTACGATCGATTTGGTTTAGAGTCCAATCAAAAATGGCTCGGTCAAAATCCGAGCCGCCAAGATAGTTGTCACCTCCATGGTCAACAACGTTCATTTCTCCCGCATACAGGCGAATTAGCGATACATCAAAAGTTCCTCCGCCGAGATCGTATACAAGATGATAACCGTCAACAGGATTTTCTGAAAGGTATGCAGTGGCGGCAGCTATTGGCTCTTGAAGGAGTGTAACAGCATTCAAACCTGCAAGGCGAGCGGCTTCGTTCGTTGCTGCACATTGCGGTTGTGTGAACATGGCTGGAACAGTGATTACAACATCTTCAATATCCACATTTGTCTTAAGCTTCACGGCTGCTTTAAGTGCTTTGAGTATTTCCGCCGACAGCCGTTCAGGTGTCCACTTCTGAGCATCCGCCAGTGTGATGGTACTCGTTGTGCCCATAAGTCGCTTAAACCATCTGGCGCTTTGTAGGTGGGGATTGAGTGCATCTGCCCCAATCTTTAGGTCACCGCGCTTATCTATAGCAACCACTGAAGGAATATAGTTCAGACGACGAACAGGAATGATTTCCGCGCCTTTTATGGTCATTCGTGCAACAGCACTATTTGTAGTTCCCAGGTCAATCCCATATTCAACAGTACCTGACATGATTTACCTATGTTCCCTTCGTGATAACCTCAGCCTCACAGATTAGTACGTCTTGATAATAGATTGCAGGACTTAAACACTCCGATATGAACACTGGTTCTACACCTCCGTCGTGTTCCACAACGTGTAAACGCATATTTGTGTCGTAAAGGCGGCCAGACATATCGTCGATTATAAATCCAAGTTTCTTAATGCGTTCTACTGCGCGCTCGCATGCTGCCAATACTCTCTCAGAAACTGGTTGGCATTTTGCGCGTTCAGCAATTTTCCAGAGATCAACAATCAACAAGGCTATGCTATGCACTGGAATATTTATAGAATCGTCGTTTTGAAAACCTGAATGTTCAAGTGGTTTCACGCTTCCACTCAAATTAGTTGTGATATCCGGTTCGTTCCGCTCCATACCTATCTGTCCTTGTTAAGTTCGTCAACGATAGCATTGTGGCGGCGCACTGCTTCACGAGAAGCCTCCAACTTCGAGTTGTGTCGTTCTACGTGAGTATTGAAATCTTTACGCTGTACCTCATAGGATTCAACGAGGGCATTGTAATCGTCGACTTCCTGTTGAATTTGATTATCTGGTCTTTTACTATCTATTGTGGCTTTAAGAGATTCGAGTGAAGTTTTTTCATTATCGATTGCAATATCATCTATAGCAAGTTCCGACTTTACCGACTGTATATTAGTCTTCCAAACCTTCAACTCATACTCTAAATGTTGTCTGTGCTGTTTACGGCGTGAGAGTGTACTATCTTCACTCTTTTCAGGTGCAGAACTTCCCAAACCAATCACATTTGGAGACGATTTATTAGGATCAGTAGATAATTGCGTATCACTATCGGTATCGCTTTCCTTATTTGTTGGAATCGTTGTTGGAGCAGAAGTAGACAAACCTTTGTCGGCTGTATATGATGGTTCAGTGTATGCAGCAGGCCTCATTAGAAATAGGCATAATAATATCAACACGCTCGAGGTCACAAGATGAATTTTCATCTCACGAGTCCACTTGACAGCACCATAGAATTTCCATTGACTATTACCAACAGCTTCAACGACGTAACGGTTTAGAGGGAAAATCGGAATATACAAAAACACAAAATACAGTATCGAGTATTGTAGACGTTGATCTGGCGGAAATGATTTTGCGCCATATAATGTAGTGCCTATCCCGTTAATGGTGTACAAACTTGGGCTATTAAGAATTGGCTCAATCTCAGCGTAAGGCTTGTCACGTTCAAGATTTGCAAGGTTCTGCTGATATGTTATCCTATCTTTGAATAGATATTCCTTCACCTCGGGGTCTCGAACTACGCTTAGAGCCTTCTCTGCTAAGGCAAGAGCACCTATGTTATCATTTTGTTCATTTAATTCCAGAGCCGCTTTACGCAGCGTCCATCCGAACGTTGAGTACCATTGATTTACAATATGAGCCCAGCCGCCCGATATAGGATGTCGTCTGGATATGACTATAGATAGTCTTTCTAAGTCAGTTACTACGGAAGGAGTGTGCATTGACGCACCTGGTATATAAGGCGGCAAATCTAATGTAAGCTGCTCAACTTTTTCAGCAATATTTTGACCGATCCCAATTAAGGGTTCGAGTGCCTCTTCCTGCATTGTTTCATCAAAGCTTGAGTTTAACACTGCCTCGATAATACCTATTGCAGAATCTAAATTCCCAGCTTCCCACTCCTGAGCAGCAATGGATGATGTTCTTTTTAATAGATGTCGTGCGATCTCATACTGTGATTCTATAATTTGCTGATTGGCATCGTCTTCGTTAAGATTATCGTCCTCCATAATCAGCATTTTCAATCTTTCATCCAGAGCAATTTCATTGTAGAGTACGGTCCAGGCTTTTAGAGCTGACATAGATATTGAAGAGGTCTTATCTCGAAGAAATCTATACCAACAAGATAAAAATGTCAGCTGAATCATTTCCTCTGGGGCGAGTACAATTGTAGATGAAACTCCCTCGTAGATATAGGGAATGGCGTTTTCGCTAAGCGGCCACATTATGCGGTAAGCAGTGCGCCGTTTTGGCGCGGTCGCGAGGGATCGTACTGTTGCAACAAGGTCGGCTATATCGTCAGCGCCGAATTCTGCCTCCAATGGCGACGCCGTATTCAAACCAACTAGTGCAGAACGATATGCAGCATCGGCCTTACGGCGTAGTTGTTGCTGTGAAAGCGCAGATCCTGTCCCAACAAGGCGAAATGGATTGTCTGTTATGAAAGATTCTTTCATTTAGTAATATGATTCCTCACGCCTCGAATGGAAGACTAAATGCATTGCGAAAACTGAAGATATATTTTGGAATATGGTATGACTGGCTGGTTATACATACACTTATTGTGAATTAAATCCCTGCGCAATTTGTAATATATTATTGAAGTTATGGTGATTAACTCATGAATTTGTACTAACGAAGTAGTTTCAAATATCGGAAATCAACTAGTAGATAATCTTAACTGTAGTTTAGCGATATTCGCGGGTAGTCCGCTCGCTTTATCGGATTGTAAACGCCTGCATCTCTGCATTTTCGGCAGTTTCGAACGTTCCTAATAAACCCCCAGAAACTCGGCAATGAGAGGCAGATACCCGCTTCTGCTGAGAGAGGGTTAGGTAAGATAGCGACTTACGCCAGGCTCCGTATATCTGGGCTGGCTGCTTTCGCCAGCAGTACAAGCGCAGCAGTGTCTGAGACCACAAGCACAGATGAACCAAACTAACAATACGCGTCTCCAGACGTACCTGATATGTCGAAAAACCGAACGACTGCTTGGCATCTCGAAAGCCGGTTTCAATGGCGAAGCGGGCGCAATAAGCGGATACGATCCCTCCAGCACTCATTGTAAGATCGGTGCAGAACAGGAAGACCACCGGACGATTTTTCAGACAGACAGCCACCAGACGGATCTTGACGTTCAGAGTGCGCTGCCATACGACCCGAGTTTTAAGCTGCAGTGTCGTCTTACGCCCGTACAAGGGCAGCGTCACGGTGCGCCAGGAACCCATCGTTTGTGCCCAGATCGCCGTTTTGTGCTTCCTGCCGTAGGCCGGCGGTCTTCCCGGAGCGAACCTGCCGTTCTTTTGCCTCTTTAGGCGACCATGCTTTGCTCTGCAGGAAGCGATAAAAGTTGGTAAAGTGGCGATTGAGCATCCGGGACAGGACGGCCCGAGTGACCCATAGCCTGCGATTTAAATGAGCAAAAGTCAGGACAAAAGTCCTAAAGTAGCGATATCCTGGCTTAGAAAACAGGGATTGGAAAGGCTGAAGCAGAACTTGCCAATCGGGCGATGGTACTAAAGGGCTCATGGCAGATGCCTCCTTTGGGCAGAAGTCATCTATCAATACGAGTCCTGAACAACCATCGCCTCTAAAGCAAAATCGCTAAACTACAGATCATATCTATACTGCTTACAACAGGAATAAGGCTGGCATGGCTCTGAGGTAATGTTTAATTCCTTTTCCGGGAAACGCCCTATTGAGAAATGTATCGTTGTCAGGTGGTCTGAATGTTGCTTATGTACCAATTCCGAATGTCGGATGCCGGTATTTGCGTCCTATCACGTACTTGATCTTTCCGAATACTAGCTGACACCTTGCAAAGTCGCAGGAAGATGGGCACCTGAAAGAATTCAAATGTAAAGATTAAAGGGAGGCAGAAAGCATGGCTGAAGAAAAAAGAATCACTCCTAATGGATGTTCAGGGGGATGTCTCGGTACATTCCTGGGAATGGTAATAGTCTATTGGGTGACGCACTATCTCTACCAATCAGGCAGCTTGGGACGCTTCGAAAATGGTGGTCATGTAGGCGAGGATATCGTAATATTAGCCTGCTATTTCAACGCGTTCGTATTCGGAGCTCCGGCTGGAGGACTTCTAGGAGCGATTGTGGGTGCTTTCCTGGCACGGAAAAATAAAGACAAAAGCGCCTGATTCTATGGATTTATTTCTCGATATCGAAATGAGCATCATGTCTGCTCCTCTCCTCATATTCAGATCCGACTTCTGTCTGACGGAATATGCTGAGAATCGCCATTTCGGGTACAGAATAGCTCCCGGTGTTGATGCCATGCCTATCACGATGTGTGATACACTGGACCCAATCCATAGACCGGGGTGGGAATACCTTCCAGCCGCGCCTTCAGCTGCAGCGATAGGTATTGCGAGTAGTGGCGAGAAAGATGGATTGCCGCCGTGGAACCAGAGCGCCTCTTGTTGGGTTGGCTTCCACATATTGCGCAGTTCACCTTCCCACGGACCTGGATCGGAGTAAGTATCCGAGCCGAGGCCCCAGCACTTACCGACCTTATCAGCCATCTCTTTACTGATAAGCTGTTCAACCCAGCCGTTCATCGAGCCATAGCCGGTGGCAAAGACGATCAGATCAGCGGGCATCTCGCTGCCGTCGGAGAATACAAGTGAGCGCTCCTCGATACGTTCAACTCCGACACCGCTTTTGAGCTTGATCCTGCAATCCGCGATAAGATCGCTCGCGCCGACGTCGATATAGAACCCTCCGCCACGACGCTGTCCCATGACCGCCAATCCCGACTCGTCCTCACCAAAGTCCAGCTGAAATCCGACCTTTTGGAGTCGTACGTAGAGCTCGGCGTCCCGCTTCTTTATCTCTTTCCACAAAGGTATTTGCCCGGCCGGCACCGCCCGGTAGGGCATAGAAGCGATAGTCAGATCGGCCTTCTCGGTCGTGATCCCGGCCGCGAGCGCTGCTTCCGAATACAGCGGGCCGAAGCCCAATTCGAGCAGAGTGTCGGTACGTACAACGAGAGTAGGCCCGCGCTGTACCATCGTCACATCAGCGCCCTTCTCCCAGAGTGCGGCGCAGATATCGTGAGCAGAGGTATTGGAGCCGATCACCACAGCCTGTTTGCCGCCATAACCATCGGGGCCGAGGTGCTGACTGCTGTGGTGCAGGTCTCCCTTAAACTTCTCCATGCCAGGCACAGACGGCATATTCGGCACTCCCAACGAGCCTGTCGCAAGCACCAACTGACGCGGCCGCAATGTGATTGGCTCACCGTTGCGGACAACTTCAACCATCCACTCTTTTGCTGCGTCGTCGTAGCTCGCACTTTTGCATTCCGTTCTTCCCCAGTAGTTAAGCTCCATCACCTTCGTGTACATTTCGAGCCAGTCCGCGATTTTGTCTTTGGGGCAAAACACCGGCCAGTCATCCGGGAAAGGAAGATAGGGGAGGTGATCGTACCAGACCGGGTCGTGCAGGTGTAAGCTCTTGTATCGCTTCCGCCAGGAGTCGCCGGGTCGTTCGAGCTTTTCGACGATGATTGTCGGCACGTTCAGCCGCCGCAGACGTGCGCCGAGCGCAATTGCCCCCTGCCCGCCGCCAACGATCACGACATAAGGCTGTGTGACGTATCCGAGTTCGGTCTCCTCCTTATGTCGCCGTTCTAACCACGTCTGCTGACCGGGGCGTACGCTATGTTCGGTTCCTCGGTCACGCGTTGGCCCCTTCCGCTCCTCGTATCCCTTAAGCTCTGTCATCGTCGTCAGCAGCGTCCAGGCTTTGCCGTCGATCAACCGCACATGACCATAGCCTCGTGCCACCGCAGTATCGAATCGGAACCAGGCTTCTATCATGCCGTTGACCTCTCTGGCCTCGCCATCAAGCTCCCAGCTAGAGGGCTTTGCAGGGATTACTGCCTTCTCGATCATCCAGCGGATATCTGCTCTGTCCTCGGCGGTGGTAATATTCCAGGTAAATGACACCACATCGCGCCAGTAGCTCTCATCACCGAAGAGAATCGCAGCGCTCTGAGCATCGCCACGTTCGAGTTCCGCACCGAGGTCTGCAAGCCATTCCGACACTTGCTGTGTCGGGGTTTTCTCATTCATCAAATATCTCCTGCTCGATGGTCGATTCGATCCCATTCATTGCCTTCGGCTAGTCTGCCAATCCATAGAACATTATACAGGAAATTTAGCTGTCCACGCAGAACTACTTGTCAGCAAAATTACTTAGTACCGATCTATTCTGAAAGGATATTGATATCGTGGCTGATATTTCCAGTTTGAAACAAACCGCTCCCGTTAACCGACTTCGAGGCTCCCTGCCTAAAATAGGAATCCGCCCAACCATCGATGGGCGTTATGGCGGTGTGCGTGAATCACTTGAAGGACAGGTGATGGCAATGGCGCAGGCTACTGCTAATCTGCTCACCGAAAACCTCCGTCATGCCTGCGGACTTCCTGTAGAGTGTGTGATCGCCGATACCTGCATTGGCGGCGTCTCCGAGTCGGCCAAATGCGCCGAGAAATTCGCGCGGGAAGGTGTGGGTGTCTCTCTCACGGTCACGCCGTGCTGGTGCTACGGCTCAGAGACGATGGATATGGATCCCTCCATTCCTAAAGCGATCTGGGGGTTTAACGGCACAGAGCGTCCCGGCGCCGTTTACCTTGCGGCTGCGCTCGCCGGGCATAGCCAGAAGGGTTTACCCGCGTTCGGAATCTATGGGCAGGATGTACAGGATACTGGTGATGGATCAATCCCTGACGATGTCAAGCAGAAGCTGCTTCAGTTTGCAAAAGCAGGACTGGCCGCCGCGACAATACGCGGCGCTTCCTATCTGGCAATGGGCGGCACTTCGATGGGAATAGCCGGCTCTATTGTCGATCAGGATTTCTTCCAGGAGTATCTAGGAATGCGTTCTGAAACGGTGGATATGACAGAATTTGTGCGCAGAATTGATGAAGGCATCTACGATAAAGTGGAATTTGAGAAAGCGCTGAAGTGGACCCGAGAAAACTGTCCGGAAGGTGAAGACAGGAATCCAGAAGACAAACAGAGAACCCGCGCGCAGAAGGATGGCGATTGGGAGTTCTGCGTGAAAATGGCGATCATCGCGCGCGACCTGATGATCGGTAATCCTCGCCTTGCGGAGCTGGGATTTACCGAGGAAGCGGAAGGGCACAATGCGATTGCCGGAGGTTTTCAGGGCCAGAGACAATGGACTGACCACTTCCCAAACGGCGACTTCCTGGAAGCGATGCTGACGACCTCTTTCGACTGGAACGGTATTCGTCAGCCGTTCATGGTCGCCACAGAAAACGATTGTATGAACGGCGTATCGATGTTGTTCGGCAACCTGCTCACGGGAACGGCGCAGCTATTTGCAGATGTGCGAACCTACTGGAGCCCTGCGGCGGTCAAGCGCGTCACCAATCATGATCTTTCCGGCAAAGCCAAAGATGGAATTATCCACCTGATCAACTCCGGCCCGGCTGCGCTCGACTGGACTGGCCAGCAGAGCAAAGATGGAAGCCCGGCTTTGAAACCGTTCTGGAATATAACTCCGGAAGAGGCCGGCAAGTGTCTGGATGCGACCAAATGGTGTACGGGAATGCTCGAGTATTTCCGGGGCGGGGGATATTCGACTGATTTTCTAACCACCGGCGAGATGCCGGTAACCATGTTCCGAATAAATCTGGTGAAGGGCTTGGGGCCGGTTCTTCAGATTGCCGAAGGCTATACCATCGATCTGCCGGAGAGTGTTCACGATACACTTGATCTGCGGACGAATCCCACCTGGCCGACCACCTGGTTCGTGCCGAATGTAACTGGAGACGGTCCGTTTGCGGATGTCTATTCGGTAATGAACAACTGGGGCGCGAACCACGGAGCGATCAGTTATGGGCACATCGGTGGCGATCTGATCACGCTGGCCTCTATCCTGCGCATCCCGGTGGATATGCACAATGTTCCCAATGATCGCATATTCCGCCCAAGCGTTTGGGCTCGTTTTGGCGGCCTGGAACCACAGGCGGCTGATTTCAACGCCTGTGCGACATTCGGACCGTTGTATAAATAGTTTTGGCAGTGTAAATTCTTGTCCACGAAATACACGAATAACACGAAATGAATTCTGATGAATTCTAAGCGTTTTTCAATCTCGTAATGATCTACTGCATTAAGAATATTTTTTCGTGTTATTCGTGTATAAAAAAAATAAAATTGTCTGTTTCATCACCTTGAATTGTTTCCAGGAGTCCATTATTTGAAGCTGCTATCACTCACTTTCCTCGTTTTTCAACTCCTCATACTTTTTACTCAAAACGTATGCTTTTCCAATATCATCGATACCAGAGGCCCTATTATCAACCCTGGGATGAAAGGACGGGTGACCGATAAAGGAGTAGAGGCAGTCGGCTATCATTTCCTGAATAATGGAGTTAATAAAAGGCCGTTCGAGGCCAAATGGATATGGCTGAATGATGCGAAATACTCTGAACAGAAACCGTTCGTGGCACTCTTTCGAAAAGAAGTAGAGCTGTCCTCTAACCCGGATTCTGTTCGGGCATGGATAAGCGCTGATGTACGTTACCGACTCTGGATCAATGGAAAACTAGCGGCACGCGGTCCGGCAGATATCGGCAGGGACTACAGCGGAACCGCAACTGGCCATTGGCTCTACGACTGCCGAAATTTGACGCCGTATTTCCATGCTGGGAAAAATATTATTGCGGCAGAAGTGATCACGGAAATTCTGACGGGGAACGAGACTTCCACGGGAAATCGTGGATTTATCTTTGAGGCGGACGCTCAATCTGGTGATGAAACTCAGAAAATTAGAACGGATAGTTCCTGGCAGGCTATTCCAGCGGACTATCTGCATATGGGAAATTGGACGGTGGAATCGACCGGACAGCATTCTGGCGGCCTCGTTTTCGATGCAAAAAAAGAGCCTCAGGGATGGCAGTCCTGTGATTTCAGTGCTGCTTTGTGGCCTGAATGCACAGTAATCGAAAATCACTGGCCGCTGTTCGATGCCAGTGAAATTCCTCCATCCATGGAAGTAACTTATCCCGCGGTTGACCCAGTGCGAATCACTGGCGGAGTTAAATGCCCTGTACATCCATTCATAGCCGGGCAGCCAGTAGTGGTAACTGGCAGTGGCAGTTTTGCGCTGAAATTCGATAAAGTCATGAGTGCCTTCATAGGCTTTAAAGTGAAGGGAACGGAAGGCGCTTCACTCTCAATAATGCCGAACGAAAAAAACGCTCCTGGATACAATCGGACCGTTCATATGGAACTGCGTGACGGTATTCAATACTTCGAACTGCCTTTCTTCGACAGTTTCTCCGTGATAAATATTGATGTCAACGGTGCAAAAACTCCGATAGAAATTCAGGATATCAGAGCAGTATTCACTTCACAGCCGGTGGAGTATAAAGGAAGCTTTGCGTGCAGCGATCCGGAACTGAACAGAATCTGGGAATCTTGCCGATGGGCGACTCAGATATGCCTGCAGACCCATCACCTCGATTCGCCGCATCATCAGGAACCGATCAGTGATCCCGGAGACTATCTGATCGAAGACTTGGTCAATTTCTATACTTTCGGAAATCCCTGGCTGGCACGGCAGGATCTGCGAAAATTCGGACAAATCCTGCAGGCATGTAACTACAGGAATTTCCATACCAGCTACGCACTTCTCTGGCTGCAAACACTCATTAACTATTATGATTATACGGGAGACCGAGAGCTGATAAAAGAACTTGCGTCTACAGTTCAGGGACTGCTCAGCGCCTGGGACAGTTTCAAAGGTCAGAATGGCCTGATATCGGAAGCGCCCAACTATATGTTCATGGATTGGGTTACTATCGATGGTTTCGAATGCCACCATCCTCCCGCTGTGATCGGTCAGGGATATATCTCTGCATTCTACTACAGAGCGCTCCAGGATGCTTCCCGAGTCGCGGATCTATGTGGTGACCGAGGTTTGGTACGAACTTACCGTCAGCGAAGAACGGCTCTCAAAATCGCCTTCAATCGTGAACTGTGGGTTGAAGAAAGGGGCCTGTACAGGGATGGAAAACCGTTTCAGACGAACGTCAAACCTCGGGAGTGGCTCCCCGCAGATAAAGATATTGAGACATTCAGCCCGCATGTAAGTACGCTTGCTGTCCTCTATGATCTTGCTCCTCCTGCACAACAACCGCAGATCTTAAGGCGCGTGATAATTCAGGAACCGCTCAACTGTCAGCCCTATTTCATGCATTTCGTATTTGAGTCGATACAGCACGCAGGCCTGTTCGAAAAGTTCGGTGTTGAACAGATGCACCGTTGGAAGATCGTAGAGGATACCAAAACGTTCAGGGAAATGTGGAACTCCGGGGATCTGAGTCACGGCTGGATTGCTTCGCCGCTCATCCAGATGTCCTCTGTTCTGCTTGGAGTGAAGTCCGCAACCCCGGGATATGAAAGCGCAGTCATAGCGCCTCAAACATGTGGACTGAAATGGGTTCATGGGACTGTTCCAACACCACAGGGAAATATCGATGTAGACTGGAAAGCAGTGCCTGGAAAATTCGATTTGACGGCTTTAATCCCGGGCCGCATGACAGCCCTGATGGAAATACCGCTGCAAGGAATCACTGATCCGACGATAAAATGCAATTCAAAAACTGTTTGGGAACACGGTAAAGCAGTAGGGGGAGTGAAAGGATTTGCTGATCCTGTGCTCGTTGGCACAACTCTCCGGCTGAATGCAGCTTCAGGTAAATCTGTAGTGGAAGCTATATCAAATTAGGTTCTGAATTTATGAATTACGCCGCTTTCTGATTTTGGCGGGCATCCATCATCGACACAAAGGACGCAGCCAGTTCGGGATCGAACTGGGTGCCCGCCCCTTTACTAATCTCAGAAAGAGCAATATCCCAGGCTAGCCCTTTTCGATAGGGTCGATCACTGGTCATCGCATCGAAAGTATCTGCAACTGCAAGAATGCGCGCCATGTGTGGAATATCGGTTCCTGCAAGATTATCCGGATAGCCTTTTCCATCCCATCGCTCGTGGTGGTGACGAACTCCCGGCAGGGTTGCGGAAAGCGCTGGCGCTTTTTTAATAATGACCTCACCCAGTACGGGATGCGTTTCCATTACGGCGCGTTCCTCATCTTCCAGTCTTCCCGGCTTTTTGAGAATGGCGTCGGGAACACCAATTTTACCTACATCGTGCAGAGTGCCTGTCGTATAGATGAGTTCCACTTCTGCCTGTGTCAGGTTGATGAATTTCGCGAGAGAACTGGAATATTCAGCTACCCGTTTAGAATGGCCCTGCGTATACGGGTCTTTTGCGTCGACCGCAGCTGCAAGCGCCTGGATTGTTGCGAAGCTGCTATCCTGCAGGAATTTGTGGAGCTGATATGGATCCCCCGTTTCGCCTGCGCCTGGTACGCTGTCAAACCTGCAGACACGATTTCGCCCCAGTTGTTTTGCAGAAGACAAGGCAAGCTCTGCAGCAAGAATAAGACCGTCCGCTTCCGCAGTCCCACTTCCGAATTCCGCACAGCCTATACTGACTGTGAGGCAGAAATTTTCAGCGTCACCAAAATTTGCACTGGCGAGTGATCTGATCTTTTCGGCGATAATCTCCCCCTGATCGAGAGAATGATGGGGCACCAGCGCTGCGAACTCTTCGCCGCCATACCTTGCTGTAATGGCTACTTCCGGCAGGCTGTTTGTTAAAATGACGGCCATTTTTTTTAGCGCGTCGTCACCGGCAGCATGACCGAATTTCTGGTTGAATTCTTGAAAATGATCCAGATCAAAAATTAAAATTGTTAAGTCTTCTTTAGAAATAGCGCACCTGGCTACCTCCTGACCAAGACGTTCCTGAAATCGGCGATGGTTATCAAGCCCTGTCAGCAGATCCGTATCAATCAAGGACAGGAGATGTTCCCGGCTCGATTTCATCGCGCTTGTCATCTCGTTGAATACAGACTGCAGCAGTCCAATTTCATCCTTTCGTTCCACCACAAATGCTTCCGGCCACTCGCCTTCCTGCACCATTCGGGCAGAGTTTACCAGCCCATCCAGAGGCCGGGTAATACTGCCCGCAGCGGCTATTCCCGCCACCGCAGCGAGAAGCAGTGCAGCCATGGTAGTGATAAAGAATGCGATTTTGAGCCGATTGTAGGTGTGCATGGCGGCTGAGTAAGATCGCAATAGTACAAATCCAAGCTGTGATTTTGTATCCATGCCGGGGAACGGGGCATAGAGTGCGAAATAGAGATTGTGATTCAACTTCACGACTTTGGGATTTCCAGAAGGCGTAGGAATACGGGAGGGCAGTGGGATTGAACTGCTCGCGATCAGCCCACGATTTACAAAAGCTACATCACTTCCGATGGATGCCTTTAACTCTTTTGCAACTTGAGAATCAATCGCACTATAAGCCGTAAAAGTGCCTCGCACATATCTGCTCACCGGCTCGACCACCGGCACAGTCACAGCAAGCATCAGCTTATCGTTTCGTTCAACAACCCCGCTCCAGAGATTCCCATCCATTGCCGCCTGCACACCGGTTTCACCGGACACATCCACCGCCTTTTGTACTCCGTTGTCCGTATCCCCAATGATTTTACCATCTTGATCTGTCATCACAGCGCCATCGGCACGCATTGGACCCAGCCACTCACGCAGGCAGTCTGTAACCGTTGCAAAATCAGGGCTCGACTGTTCGCTGCGACCTAATAATCGCATCATCAAAGCAGGCTGACGGGCTAGAAGCTGAGATTGATCCTGCAGAGAACGGCTGCGTTCGTGGATAAACTGGGCCAATACCCCTGTGGCCGTATGCACATCGTTGCCAACGCCACGGTTTATCTCCCGCCCGGTGAATACAGCCAGGCCGACAAGTACCGTTCCCGCAAGTATCGCTACGACACCTGCGAACCAGAATATTATTTTAGCTTTTAGTGAAAATCGCATAAGAAATGCTATTTGCGTTTCAGCACAAGTGAAATATCAGGATTTTTGTCTTTTACAATCAACGTTTCGGAACTCACCGCTCCGCTTTCGTGCCAGGCTTTCAGGGTGTATGTCCCAGCAGGAATATTTTTGAGTTGGAATTTCCCTTGTTTGTCCGTCACGGAATGATACGGGGTATCCACGACCAGTATGTACGCGCTCATTTCGGAATGGACGTTGCACAGCACCGTCACAGCGCCGGGTTTGTCGAATGTGACTTTTTTGGAAGCGCCTCTTGGATACATTCCTAGATCAAATTTTTTAGCATCGAAATAGGCGAACACATTATGGAAGACTGTGTCGTTGTTGGGAAACTCCACCGTGGTGCCGACTGTAACCACACTCACATGCGGAGAGAAAGCTTTCTCGCGCTGATCTACTACCGCTTTGCCCAATGGGCCTGCTTTGGCAGCACCTTCCAGAAAAACAACTGCGCTTGAAGCAGCCCGTTTATTTGGCATCGCTACAGTACCCTGAAGGTCAGCCGCGAATGCAGTGTTGATTGTACCAACAAGGATACACGATAGAAACATGGTGGTGGTTTTCATATATTTTTTTCCAAATGTGAAACTGAATACAGTGCGTTATGAACATTTGTTCCATACATCACTGTTGATTTGATCTCCGCAGCCTAAATTCTATCAGTATTTTTACCTGGAACATGGAATATGGGGACAGGAGGCATAATATGTATCGGATAATCAATGTGCTATTACTTCTACATGCAGTATTAATTTGTGGATCGGCCATTCATGCAGATGAGTCGAAGACTGTTAATTTAGGTCTGGATCTCGATTTGCGTTCACACATCACCTCTACTAATTCCCCCCGTGCGGGACTCTACCAGTCCACCTTTCACGCGGGAGTTAAACTGAATGATGGGCTGCATTTCAATTTCGCTCTTGGGCAGAATGATGCCTATCTGATAAATGGCGGCAATAAGGTGAACCACGAAATAGTGCAGGAAGCGGCACTAGATAAACAGTGGAAATCTGGAGAACGGCTTCAGATGGGAATCGTTCGTCTTCCTTTTGGTCTCTACGATAACCGTGAGATGTATGCCTCCGGACTTATAGACTATCCGCTTATCCGCGGCGATTATGCTCTTCAATCTATCAATTGGGGAGTTCCTGGGGTGCGATTCGGTGGAGGATCCTCGAAAATTCAGGGGGAAGCTGTAGTTTTTGGGGGACAGTCATCCGGGATTTGGAACAATCTGAATAATACTCGCGGTGTGGATGGTCGTGTACAGCTCTATCGCGGGAATTTAATACTGGGCTTGAATCATTGGTCCGGATCGGAATCTTCCAGTTTAACTGCATCCGGCGAACAGGCAACACACCTATCGGGGATCGATGCAAGATATACGTTGCCGCATCTGCTGATCAGAGGAGAATTTATGAATGGCAAGCTGGCGGGAGAGAACGTCAATGGCTGGTATCTGGATGCCTTCTATCATCTGCCGAAATATGCCAAAATAACCCTTGCAGCACGTATCGAGGAGTTTAAACCTGCGCGAGATGCTGCTATGTCCAAGCAAATCACATTTGGAGCAAGGTATAATCTTACTTCTGAATGGATAGCTGCGATCAATATACGCAGGAATAATGGAAATAACTACCCTGGGTGGACGCCTGCCTCCGGTAAAGGCGGAGATCTCTATTTTCAGCTGTATCGGAAATTGAGATTCTAAATCAAAATCAATTTGGATTTACACACTTCCTTGAAATATTTTCCCTTCGAAGACAATCAGTTCTCCATGACGATGAACGCGAAGGCGATGAACTCTCCACTCATAGAAGTGGAGGAAAAGCGATACGTCTCAGACATTGCTTTAAAAAATAACATTCTTAACTCCGACTACACCGCGTATTTTCATAGTCCGCCCGGATCTGACTCAGAAATATGGGAACTGCTGCTCTATGTTTTAAACCATATGGCAGCAGATTACCCTCAATTTTTTCAGCTCAACATCGCAAACAACGATTGTATCTGGACGAATAGCCTGCTAAATACGGCCACCCCATTCAAGTTAAATGAAAATGACTCTCTTACCCTGCCGCCATTGGACTGGCTGGGCAGGCAGGTACAGGAAGATCTTATTTTGATGCAGAGCGATTTTCGAGGAGAGAATATCTGTACTGGCGGGCATCTATGTTTTGGTTCTGTTTGGAATTTACGTGAAAAACTTGGAAAATCGTTTTTAGAAGTGCACGAACCTGTGCCCGGTTTTCGTGAGCAGATCGGTGCGCAGTCCAACAATCTGATGTTAAAGCTGAAGTCCCATCGCCCTGCTGCTCGATTGAACTGGACTATCGCGCCAACGGACGAGTTAAATCTTAATCCTGATTTGATCTCTCACTGGATGCCCAAAGCAGGGGAAAAAACTCCTCAAAACGCAGGAAACCACTGCTTTCTGCGAGTAGAAAGACAGACTATGAGCCGGTTGAAAATCTCTCAATCGATACTTTTTACGATAAAAACTTATCTGACACCGATTTCAGAGATAGCGCCGAATCGCAAACAGCTCAGCCTCCTGGCACATGCATTACAGACGCTGCCTGCTGAATCTCGAACCTACAAAGGAATGGATAGTTATTATCTTCCGCTGATGGAATATATTGAAAATCTGCTGAGAATTTAACCGTTCACTAAGGTATGTACCTTCTTCAGATGCTGCAGCGAGGACATGATATTCTCATCGAATTTATCCTGCCAATCACATTCGATGGAAAGCCGGTCGTCATAACCTGCATCGCGCAGCGCACGAAACAGGGCTGGATGATCATACAAACCGATTCCCGGAGCAAAACGATCCGTATCTGCCGTGTGGACATGAGCCAGTACATCCGCGGAATCGACGATCGCCGACACGGGTTCGTTCTCTTTCTCCATATGAAAAGTGTCTGCCAGATTTTGTACTCCCATACGATTGATTTTGCGTGCGATTTCTGCGCCTTCACTCACCAGATTTATAATGTTCGATTCACCGCTGTGGAGAGGTTCTATCGCCACTTTGACCCCGGTTTGGTCAGATTCATCCGCGCACATTATCAAAAACTCTTCTATCTGCTGCAGTGCGCGTTCTCGTGGAAATCCGTCAGGAATATTTCGTGCCGTATTGCTGCCAAATACAATTATGCTGCCTCCCACTAAACTGGCTCTCCGAAGAGCAGTTTTGACGTATTTCTTCAGTCTTTCGGTATCTGCTTCTGGGCCAGTAATTTTACCGGAACGAATGAACGAGTTAAAACTTTCTGGCAGTAGTGGCATCGCTTCAATGAGCCAGCGATGTCTATCCCATTCGGCTTCTTCGATCTCCGGCATAAGGTCACCTGCCACAGAAAGCTCGATATAGTCGAATCCGGCTGCCTTGACCAGTTCTGATTTTTCCACCCGCGCGCACACTCCGAACTTCATGCTTTTTCTCCTTGATGTTTTCAAATAGTTCGATGTACGTTTCTCTTACACCTTCCGGTAATGCATCAGCAACTTTTATTCTTGATCGAAGAGGAGAATATGAGGCCGCAATCTAGTTATGAATCATATCCAACCAATGAATTCGGGAAGGAACTGAATACCGAATGAATGAATCCTCTGCATGTAATTCTTCTAAATATCAGGGAGATTGTCCTTTGAACAGTGCAGTTAAAAGTTTCTTAGTCGCGGTATTTTTTGTTATAATCGGCCTGTGCCTATCCGACCGGGCTCGTCTCAGCCCGTCTTCTGCCCACAATACGCTCGGTTTCCAGACCACTGGCGGCTGGATGGTACCCACCAATCAACTGATTACTCCACTTGGGACCCTGCGACAGATCGAAGGAGCCCGCCCGAAAGATATGGCTCTTTCCCCTGATGGAAAAACCGTGGCGGTTCTCACCACCGATTCTTTCGCCAAGACAGCAGTTTCATATTTTTCGCCAACCGGAGAGCCTGTGGGATCCCTTAGCACTAGCTTGAGCGCTGGCGCCCTCGGGATCGCCTGGACTCCTGACAGTCGGGCAGTTTATATTTCTACAGAAAATGGCCGCATAATTCGCGGTGCGAGAGAGGGCAATGCTTGGAGCGTGGCAGGCGGTTTCGCCGCCTCGGAAAACAAAGAGAATCCCCAGGTGAACGGTCTAGCTGTCTCCCCTGATGGAAAAACACTTTATGCAGCGCTGGGAATGCAAAATACGGTGGCAATCTTCGATCTGCCTGAAGGCAGGCTGAGAAAGACTATTCCGGTCGGTATCGCTCCCTACCACTTGTTATTATCCAAAGATGGAATGGTGCTGTATGCCGCTTGTATGGGCGGACAGAAACCGGCATCGAATGATAGAATGGTGCAGATTTCTGGCGGGACGCTCGTGCGCGTCGACCCTAAAACAGATTCAGTGAGAAATGGCCTGATTGCAGCGATCGATACCAGATCAAATTCAGTACGCACGGTAACAGTAGGAGATGAGCCGCTTGGTATGGCGATCACACAAAATGGCAAAACGCTCTTTGCTGCAAACTCCAATGACGATACCATCAGTGTTGTAGATACTGTGCAGATGAAAGAACAAAAAAAGATATTTGTTCGCCTGAATGAAGACCCAGGATTTGGCCAGATGCCCACTTCGCTCACGCTTTCTGATGATGATAAAACACTTTATGCCGCTCTGGGCGGCAGCAACTCCCTATTTGTGGTGAATCTTCAGCAAAGTGTGCGAGGAGAAGGTTTTCTTCCTACTGCATGGTTTCCAATTGCAGTTACTCAGAAGCGAGGCAATCTCATGGTGGCGTGTACCAAGGGAATCGGGCCGAGGCCTGAAAGCAAAAAAGACAATCATTGGTATGTGCACGACAGCGTTGGAACCGTGGAGTTCATTGTTGTTTCCAAGTTAAAAAATCTGAAATCGGAAACCAGAAAAGTCGCTTATAATAACCACTGGGGGCAGGAGCTTCCCGCACGCGCGGGAATTGCTGCGGTACCCATTCCGGAGCGGGTAGAGGAGCCTTCGCTATTCAAGCATGTGGTGTATATCATCAAAGAGAATCAGACTTACGATTCAATTCTGGGAGATATGCCACAAGGTAACGGCGATAAAACCCTGAACCTTTTCGGCGAGTCTATTACTCCCAATCAGCATGCGCTGGCAAGACAGTATGTTCTGCTCGACAATATTTTTACAAGCGGGACAAACTCCGCCGATGGCCACCAGTGGTGCGTGCAGGCAGGCGCGAACGCCTATATGGAGCAGAATTATAAAGCGCATACCAGAAGCTATCCGTTTGATGGCGGCGACGCACTGGCTACTAATGCATCTGGATATCTCTGGACGGCTGCGGCAAAGAGAGGACTTACCCCGCGAGTCTATGGAGAATTTGTCAACAGGCCGAATGTGGCTGGCGGGAAAATGACCTGGTCGGACCTGTGGGCAGACTATAAAGCCGGCAGTAATAAATATAAAATTACGGCGCAAACGGATAATGCCACACTTCGCCCCTATCTGCATCCCAACTATATCGGCTGGCCCATTGAAGTTTCGGATCAATGGAGATGCGATCAGTTTTTGTCCGACCTGGCAGGTTTTGAACACAGCAATCGCATGCCCGATCTCTCTATTCTGATTCTTCCCACCGATCATACCAGCGGCACCAATCCCGGTATGCCCACTCCGCGCGCCTGCGAAGCCGATAACGACCTGGCGCTTGGTCGGATCGTGGAGGGTATCTCCCACTCAAAATTTTGGAAAGACACGCTCATAATTGTGGTAGAAGACGACTCCCAGGCGGCAGTCGATCATGTAGATGGACATCGTATGCCGGCGCAATGCATCTCGGCTTATACAAAACGCGGAGTTGTGGTGAGCGAAATGTACAACCATACCAGCGTTCTGCGAACCATTGAACTCGCTCTTGGCCTGCCGGCAATGAACAGATTCGACCGGACTGCCTCCTCAATGAAATCCTGTTTTAATGTCACCCCGGATTTCACACCCTATGCTCATATCGATTCGAACATTGCCCTTTCAGAACTAAACCCTGCTATATCTGCGCTCCGCGGCGAGAGCAGGCAGCTTGCTCGGGCTTCTGCAAAACAGGACTGGAGCGGTCTGGATAGGGCAGACCCACTCATTATAGCGCGTGCAATCTGGCACAGCCAGAAACCGAATATCCCATTTCCAGACCGCTATCTGCCCCAATTTGCGATGAGAAAAGAAGACGACTGAACTGAAAAAATATTAGTATTTATTCAAACCGTCGAGGAGGAGTATTGTCTGGTTTCGGAGAAATCAGAAGTGTGCTAAGCTTACACTGTGTAACATAAATCAGTGTGATTCTGTTTTGTAAGATCACGTACAACGAACGGTGCAAGTCTCAAACAACTCAGGTAGTCCCATATAAGGAGGACACGCTTATGGCAGACGTTACTGGTAGGTCACTTTCGGATCAGCCAAGATATCATGTGATGGAATTTGCAACTCCAGGCGCAGCGGAAGAGTGGCTGAACACTCTTGAGGATTATCGCCTCAAATCATTGACCCCTGTTCAATCGACCAATCACTTTACCAAAGAAACGGAAACGATTGTATGGGTAGTTGCAGAGCGGGTAAGTTGTGAAGCGGGTTTCGCCTCAGTAAATGGCACCAATCTCGCTCAGTCGAAGGTTGCATAATTAAACAGTTGCAAAATTAAATAGTAAGACGGGGATGGAGTTGGTTGCGGATAATCGATCTCTCACAGCCTACTTTTCATACTGCTCCGAACTGCCCGGCCCATCCTCCCGTACAATCCGAAGTAACTTCCGATCATAGTCAGAACGGTTGGCGTTGGGAAACATGTACACTTGCCTTCCATAACGGAAACCATCTGGATGCTCCCATGCATAAACTCAGTGGGGAGCATCCATTGACTCCATTCTTTTGAAAAATTTGTTGGAAATGCCTGCATGGCAGATATCCGCTGAATGTAACCAGAATCCTGGATAACTTACCAGATACTTCGGGACGCACTTCCCAATCTTCAGCCTGACACCATTGTTTTAATAGCACCGGCTTGGGAGATATGAGAGACCCTGCGGATATCTGGTTTCATCAATCTCCTAAGCTGCATCCGGATGCAGCGAAGTGGCTGGTTTCACACCAAATTCGCGGGCTGAGAATTGATCACTGGGGTATTGACGGGTGGGATTCAAAGAACGCCGCCGCCGTACATACGATACTCCTCAGCGCGGAAATATAGATTGTAGAAAAACTTACATTTTCTCCTGAAGCTTTCACACTCCCACTGCTGATCACCTTTAAGGCACTGCCAATAAATCTTCAAAATCATTCCGGAGCCTGGTGCTGACCGGTTTTTTTAATCTAGGACAGAATCCAGCACCGGAACTTACTCACTTTGTAGTGTTCGTTTCCGTGATCCAACGGACGGCGGCTCCATTAAGCGCAGCTGCTGGTCGGTGAGGCCGGAGTATTTGGAAGTATCGTAATATTTTTGAGACCAGGCTGAATGGCCAGGGCTGTATTTGTAAAGAAGCGCTCTCCGTTCATGCTTTCCAGCCCACGTTTTCGTCCCATGTATTAAAGCTTCTGTGAAAAATAGAGCATCCCCTGCCTCCACTTTGGGCTGAATAACATAGTCCGCTTGACGCTCATGCCTTTTTACTTCCGAAGGAATGCTCGAAATAAAATTGCTTTTATGCGTGCCGGGAATACATTCGAAGCCGCCATCGCCAGCTTCCGCGCCGGATAAAAAGAAAGTAACCACACTGAGACCGTTCCTAATAATCCCGTCACGGTATTTGTACCAATGGTCGCCCTCGTGACCTTCCCCGCCGTGAAGATCTCCACCTCCGCATCCCTCCCTCATAAAGATGCAATAGTCGTGGTCCAATCGAAAATAAGGTCCCAGCAGTTCCTCTAAATAAGGGGTAATCCCTGGATGATCAATCAGTTTTTGAAACATCGGGCCCCACTGGGAAACATTATCTGTCCGATATCCATTTTCGGACGAATGGGGAGGATATTTTTCATCGCAGGTTCGGTTCATATCCTCAATTTCATCGCTGTTAAGCACACCTTTAATTATCAAATATCCGTTGAGATCTAGTAGGAATTTCTCTTCGGGTGTCATATTCAAATCTCCCCTTACACGTTATATTCACCTTTTGCTTAAAATACATCACCTCGAATGCGATCTCCTCTGCCATCTCCGGTCCATGTCATACAGGCTGACATCCCACTCTCTTCAGCTTTCGTTCCGGTGGCTTAAGCAATAATACTAGTTTTCATTCTGCTCTGTAACTATACCGGGATTCCTAGTCTGATTACCAGTATCCCAGCCTTCGCTTGCGTGGAAGAAATTCATTGCCGGTAACAAGGATTTATACCGGTGTACCACGCATCGGAGGCAAGAAATGAGACTGTTCCGCCAACTGCTCCTTATGGGGCTTATAATATTTTCGATTGGTATCTGCAAGGCAGATACCGCTGTTCAGGAACATCCTGTCGAGCCATACGTCGATCCCTCCCAGATGGTTTTGCCCTGGGGCACTATCGATTTTTACAAGCAGCCATGGCGCGGCTTTATGCAGACCAAAAGCGGCTACGATTTCCTCCAGGGTGTCGGCATCAATTATAATCTGCCTGGGAATGACGATCTGGCCGTACCCACACTGGCGCTTGCCGGCATCAAATCAGCCCGCCTCGAGATTAGCTGGGGAAGTGTTCTCTGGAATGAAAATGGTCTCGTAAGCCAAACTCGAGTAATGCACCTGTTCAAACTGTTCAAACAGTATGGAATCCGGCCAAATATTCTATTGAATGGCAATCAAGGCCAGCCGTGCCCGATGATTAATTTGAATAAAATCGTTGCAGCAGACGCTGCTCAAGGTGCGGTGGCCGTTCGGCTAAACGATACAACTGGG